>JACRKW010000185.1 GCA_016215215.1 Acidobacteriota bacterium | reverse complement strand
CCACGTCCTGGCCGAGCCGCGTACAGGCGGCGGCAATATGCGGCAGGTAGCGGGCGCGCGCCGGGCCTGCCGGCAGCGCCTCGGCCTGCTCCACCGGAATGTTGCCCGCGTCCGCCACCTCGTAGCCGAGCGCGGCCAGGCGGCGGTTCAGGCCCGCCACCCGCAGCGCGGAAGGGCCCATGTCGACACCGCGGCGGTCCTGTCCGAGGTCCAGGGGCGCTCCGATGATGGTGACTTTGGCATGTCGCATGATTACGGCCGCAGCGTGTACAGCATGCGCGGGAAGGCGATGGTCTCGCGGATGTGCTCCAGGCCGCAGATCCACGCCACGCAGCGCTCGATCCCCATGCCGAAGCCGGCGTGCGGGACCGTGCCGTACTTGCGCAGGTCGATATACCAGTCGAAAGCTTCTTTGGGCAGCTTGTGCTCTTCGATGCGCTTCAGCAGCAGTTCGGGATCGTGGATGCGCTGCCCGCCGCCGATGATTTCGCCATAGCCTTCCGGGGCCAGCACGTCGACGCCCAGCACCACGTCGTCGCGGTCCTCGGCCGGCTGAAAGTAGAAGGCCTTGAAGGAGGAGGGGAAACGGTCCACCATGATGGGCCGCTCCTGGTCGGCGGTGAGGATGGTCTCGTCGGTGCCGCCGAAGTCGCCGCCCCACTGGATCTCGCTGCCCTTGCCCTGGAGGATCTTCACGGCCTCATCGTAGGAGATGCGGGGAAAGGGCCCCTTGATGGCTTCCAGCTTAGAGACGTCGCGTTCCAGTGTGGCCAGTTCGGTCTTCCGGTTTTCGAGCACGCGGCCAGTCATGAAGACGATCAGCTCTTCGGCGACGCGCTTGACGTCTTCCAGATCGGCATAGGCCATCTCCGGCTCCACCATCCAGAACTCGGTGAGGTGGCGGCGGGTCTTGGACTTCTCGGCACGGAAGGTGGGACCGAAGCAGTAGGTCTTGCCGAAGGCCATGGCGGTGGCCTCGTTATAGAGTTGGCCGGACTGGGTAACGAAGTAATCGCGGATGGCCTTGATGACCTCGTGGCGGACTTTGAGGACGGCGTGCTGGCGGCGGGAGCGGAGGTGGAGGTGGCGGTGGTCGAAGAGGAACTCGGTGCCGTGGTCCTTGGGGGTGATGGGATAGGGGGTCTCTTCGGGAACGCGCTGGACGATCTGGACGGACTCGATATCCATCTCGAAGCCGCCGGGGGCGCGCTGCTCGGCGCGGCACTTACCGCGCACGATGACGGAGGATTCCTGTGTGAGATTCTTCAGGTCTTCGAAGACCTGCTCGGGGACCTGGCTCTTGACGCAGACACCCTGGATGATGCCGCTGCCATCGCGGAGAAGGGGAAAGATAATCTTGCCGGACTTGCGGAGATTGTAGAGCCAGCCGGCGATTTCGACGGGCTCCCCGGCGTGGCTGCCGGCGCTGGCGATGGTGATGCGGCGGTAGTCGGACATTAAAGGCTCTCCAGGTTGTCAAAGATCTGGCGGGCGGCATCGAGGGGGTTTGGGAAGGCGGGCGAATCCTTGAGCTCGAGCAGCAGGGGGTATTGGGATTCGCGCGAGCGAAGCAGCGCCATGGCGCGTTTCCAGTCGATGGAGCCCTCTTGGGTCAAAGTGGGGAAGAGGTGGACGTCGTCGACTCCATTGTTGTCATGGATATGGGTAGAGCGGATGTGGTCCTGCATGAGGTTGAAGGCGGAGTCGAGGCCTTCCATGATGTTGGCGTGACCGGTGTCGAGGCAGAAGCCGAGGTTGAGGTGGGTGATCTCGTTGAAGTGGATGAGGCGTTCGGCGTAGGAGAGGCGGTTCGGGATGTTCTCGAGGAGGATTTCGACACCGCGGTGTTTGGCGAAGAGATGCAGGTCTTCCAAAGCCGTGAAGGCGGCGTCGAGCTTGAAGTCGTCGTACTCCTCGCCGGCGACGCCGAGGTGCTGGATGAGGAACTTGAAGGGGATCTTCTCGGCGACCTCGATGGCGCGCTTGATTTCGCCGATGTTCTCCAGCCGCCGGGGCTTGGAGGTTTCGGTGAGGGTGACGACGGCGGATGGGCCGGTGCGGCCCCAGCAGTCGTCGCTATACATGGGGGAATGGAGGGAGTGGCACTGGAGTTGAGCGTCGCGGAACCAGTAGCCGAGCTCGTTGACGTGGGAGCGGTCGCGGTAATCGAAGTGCTGGCGGGCGCAGAAGATCTCCACCAGGGGGATGCCGACGTTCCAGATGCGTTCGAGCCAGACGGTGTTCAGGCGGTGGGGAACCAGGACGTGGGTGGAGATGGCGTGGAGCATATCAATACCCGGCTGCCTTTCCGGCGCTGCGGCCGTTCTGGGCTCCGGCGAGCCAGGGACGGCCCGACGCGGGGCGTTCCACCATGATGGCCTCCACCGAGCCGACCCCGGAGATGCTGCCGAGGGTATGGCCGCGTTGCTGGAGAAGGGCCTTGGTGTCGGGGCTGAAGCCAGGCTCGAGGAGGAGCGTATCGGGCATCCACTGGTGGTGGAGACGGGGTTGATCGACGGCCTGCTGGACGTTCATGTCGAAGTCCAGGACGTTGGCGATCACCTGGAGAACGCCGTTGATGATGCGGGGACCGCCCGGCGCGCCGAGAACGAGCACAAGCTGGTTGCCGCGGGTGACGATGGTGGGCGTCATGGCGGAGAGGGGGCGCTTGCCGGGCGCGATGGCATTGGCCTCGCCCTGGATGAGGCCAAACATGTTGGGCGAGCCGGGCTGGGCGGCGAAGTCGTCCATCTCGTTATTGAGGAGGAAGCCAAGGCGGGGGACGGTGACGCCGTTGCCGTACGAGTTGTTGATGGTGTAAGTGAGGGCGACAGCATTGCCGCTTTCATCGACGACATTGAGGTGAGTGGTGTGGGTGGACTCGGCGGCGGGGGGAGTGCCGGCGCGGAGGGTGGAGCTGGGGGTGGCCCTGAGAGGATCGATGGAGGCGCGGCGGGAGGCGATGTAGGGAGGGTCGAGGAGCCCGCGGGTGGGGACCTTGACGAAGTCGGAATCGCCGAGGAACTCAGAGCGGTCAGCGAAGTAGCGGCGCATCACCTCGGCGAGAAAGTGGGACGAGGCGGCCGAGCCGGCGCCGGCCTTTTCGTAGCCGGAGCCTTCAAGCATGCTGAGCATCTGGAGGATGCCGATGCCGCCGGAAGAGGGCGGCGGGGCTGTGAGGATGTTGTAACCTTTGTAGGCGCCGGTGAGCGGGCGGCGCTCGACGGGCTTGTAGGCGGCTAGGTCGGCGAGGGTGATCTCACCGCCGTGTTTCTTCATCTCCTCAGCGAGGATGCGCGCGGTGGAGCCGGTGTAGAAATCTTCGGGGTTGTCGGCAATGCGGGTGAGGACCTGGGCGAGTTCGGGCTGGCGGAGCGTGTCACCGGGCTCGAAGCAGGCTCCGCCGTTGAGGAAGATGCGCTTGGACTCGGGGAACTCGCCGAGCAATTTGCGCGCGCCGCACATGGAGCGGGCCTCGGCGTAGGAGAGGACCACTCCGTTGGCGGCGAGACCGATGGCCGGCTGGAGCAGGCGTGCCCAGGGGAGCATGCCGTACTTGCGGTGGGCGAGGGCGAGGCCGCGGACCGTGCCGGGGACGCCCGCTGCGCGCCAGCCGACGATGGAGTCGCGCGTGGGCTTGCCATCCGGGCCGATGTACATGTTGCGGGAGGCGGAGGCGGGAGCCATCTCGCGGAAGTCGATGAAGTTGGTCTCTCCGGAAGCGAAACGGACGAGGAGAAATCCGCCGCCGCCGACATTGCCGGCTGAAGGGTGGGTGACGGCCAGGGCGAAGGCGGTGGCGACGGCAGCGTCGATGGCGTTGCCGCCGGCCTTCAGGATGGCGACGCCCGTGTCGGTGGCGTTGGGCTCCTGGGCGACGACCATGGCGCGGCGGGCGCGTACGGGCTCCCGGGCGAAGGCGGCGAGGGCGAGGGCGCAGAGGAGCGCGAAGCAGGCGAAAACGCGCGGAGACCGCATGAAATCTGATTGTACTATCTGGGGGAGCGGGCTAAACATGTTGCTCCGTCTCTCCCCCGGCATCTGCGATGATCGACGCATGATCCCGTGGGACACCCTCAACGCGGAGCAGCGGCAGGCCGTGGAAGCCTGGGACGGCGCTCTGCTGGTCATGGCGCCCGTGGGGACGGGCAAGACCAACGTGCTGTCGCTCCGCGCGGCCCGGGCGATCGAAAACGGCGTGCAGCCTCGCTCCATGCTGTGCCTTTCCTTCACCAACAAGGCGGCCCGCGAGGTGAAGGCGCGCCTGGTGAAACACCTGGGCAGGACCGCGGCGGAGGTGACCGCCAAGACCTTTCATGGCTTGTGCGCGCAGATTCTGCGGGCCGAATGCGATGCCGTGGGATGGGACCGCGATTTCGTGATTTACGACGAAGAGGACTGCCGCACGCTCTTCGGCGCGGTGCTCAGGCGCGAAGGCATCCGTCCGTCGGAGAGCGAGCAGAACCAGTTCGAATTCCTGCTCTTCGACGCGGCGGCGCGGGCCCGGCTGAGCCGCTTTGAGGAGCCGCCCGGCCGCGCGCCGCAGGACATCTTCGACGAGTGCCTGCGCGAATCCAGAGTGGATTCCATCAAGCGCCGCGGCGGAGTGCGCTTCAAGCCCCTGCTGAGCGAATACGTCTACGCCCTGCGCGAACGTCACGCCGTGGACTTCGCCGACCTCATCGTCGGCGTCAACCGCCTGTGGGATGAAAACCCGGAGGCCCTCGATCGCTGGCGCGCCAAGTTCAACTGGATCCAGGTGGACGAGGTGCAGGACACCAACCGCAGCGAGTACCGCCCTCTGCGGATGCTGGCCGAACGGCACAAACGTCTCTCGTTCTTCGGCGACGTCGACCAGACCATCTATGAGTGGCGCGGCTCGGCGCCGGCTGAGGTGCTGGCCGACTACAAGTCGCGCTTCGCGCCTGTGAAGGTGCTGCACTTCACGCGCAACTACCGCTCCACGCGGCGCATCATCGAGGCCTGCGAACGGCTGATCGTCTCTTGCCCCGGAGCGCTGACCAGGCAGATTGTGCCGCAGTCGGCCGATGAGGGCGAGGCGGTGGGCTACTACGAAGCGGCGAACTCCATGGACGAGGCGCGCTGGATCGCCGGCCGTGCCCGTGAGCTTGCCGCCCAAGGCGTGGCCTATAACGAAATGGCGGTGCTGGTCCGCACCAACTTCACCGCGCGTGAGCTCTCCCGTCACTTCGAGGAGCTGAAGCTGCCTCACACCAAGGTGGAGGAGTTCAAGTTCTTCCAGCGGGCCGAGGTCAAGGACGCGCTGGCGCACCTGCGGCTACTCGTGAATCCCCACGACAGCAACGCGCTGGCGCGCTTCCTGAGAACCCCGCCGAAAGGCGTCGGCGATGCCGCCGTCGAAGCGCTGCTGGGCGAGCCGAGAGAGGCCGGGCTGAAGGTGGGCGATCTGCTCAGTACCGCCACCCTCGACGCCGGTGACCCGTTCCTGCGGTTGCTGGAAGCCGCGCGCATGGGACGCGTAGTTGTGTTTGACATCGAGTCTACGGGACTGAAGATCGGCGAGGACGAGATCGTCGAACTGGCCGCGGCCCGCTGCGGCGCCGATGGGTCCGCGGAGACGTTCCACGCCTATCTGAAACCTTCGCGGCCGGTGGGCGGCTCCGAGGACGTGCATCATCTCAGCGACGCCTTCCTGGCCGAACACGGTGAGGACGCGCGCACCGTGCTGGAACGCTTCCGCCAGTTCTGCGCCGGCTGCGTTCTGTCCGGCCACAACATCCCGCTGTTCGACGTGCCGATGCTAACCAGCGCCTGCAGGCGGCTAGGCTTGGCCGGGTGGGAGGACCAGCCGGCGTTCGATACGCTGGATCTCACCCGCCGCTTCCACAGGATGCCGCGTTACAACCTGGGCGAGATCTGCCAGCGTCTGGGTCTGAAGAGCGTTCCCACTCACCGCGCCGGCGACGACGTGGCGGCCACGGTGGAGCTCCTCCAGGCCCTGCTCCCCAAGGTGGAACAAGGGCTGCCGGCGCGCGTGGAAGCGGTGAAGAAGTACGGCGCGCGGTTCCGTCCTCTTGCCAAGCTCGTGGAGCGATGGCGGATGGCGATGACAGAGGAGCGGCCCGCGGAGCTGCTGGAGCGTGTGCTCGACGAGTCCGGCTTGCTGAAACACTACGGCAAGAACGTCGAGGACGCGCCGCGGAGAGAGAACCTGGGTGAGCTGGTCGGGCACTTCCGCGGCTATGACGACGCCTCCATGGAGCCGTTGGATGCGCTGATGCACGTGCTGGGCATCGCAGCGTTGGGCCGTGAGATCGACGGGCAGGGGGCAGCAGAAAACAGCCTGCTGCTGCTCACCGTGCACCAGGCCAAGGGGCTGGAGTTCGACACCGTGTTCGTCGCCGGGGCGGCCGATGGCGAATTCCCGTTGGGGCGTAGCGTCCGCGCCGGGCTCGAAACGGAGGAACACCGCCTGTTCTACGTGGCGGTAAGCCGCGCCAAGAGGCGGCTCTATCTCAGTTACCCGATCGTCAGCAAGTGGGGCCGCGAGCAGTTGCGCAGCCGCTACATCCGTACGATTCTGGGATCTTCGAGCTGAGACATGGCACGGGACTTTTCCACTTCAGACTTCGAGCTGGCGCGGCTGACTGAAGCCGCCGAAGCCGCCAACGGCTTTGGTCTGGCGAACGGCGCTGAGCCCGGATTGGTGGAGGTGGAGGAGATCGCCGGCGGTTGCGCCATGTTCGCCGGCGCCGGTTCACCGCTCACCCACGCCCTCGGCATCGGCATGAACGGCAAGCTCCCGGAGGGCGAATTCGACCGCATGGAGGAGTTCTTCCGCAGCCGTGGCAGCGCGTCGCTCATCGACCTCTGCCCCATGGCTGACATGAGCGTGGTGGAAGAGGTAATGAAGCGCGGCTACCGCATCATCGAATTCAACAACCTCCTGCTGCGGCGCATTCGCCCGGACGACGTCCGCTTCCAGCCCCCGCCCGGCGTGGCCATCTCTGCGGCTGGGGAGTCGGAGCGCGAGGAGTGGTCCCGCCTGCTGGTGCAGGGATTCAGCGGCGAGGTGGAGATCGATGAGGCGACTCTGCGTCTGGTCCGTGGCTTAACCGGCGCCGGCGACAACCTCATGGCTCGTCTCGATGACGCTCCGGCCGGCACAGCCGGCATGTCGAGGCACGGCGGCGTGGCGATGCTCTACGGCGACTCGACCATTGTTGCGGCGCGCGGCCACGGCGTGCAGCAGGCGCTCATCCGTCACAGGCTGGCCGGGGCGGCCCGTGCGGGGTGCCAATGGGCCATGGCCTGCGTCATCCCCGGCAGCGGCTCGCATCGCAACTACGAGCGTGCGGGCTTTGACCTCTTCTACATGCGCGTCAACGTGCAGCGGGACTTCGCGTAAATCTCACTTGCGCCCCGGCACCATCGGCACAAACACCACCGGGTATTGCACGCGCTCGCTCACCTTGCCCGTTGCGTCCTTGTCGATCACCACCAGGTCCTGCCACTGGCGGCCCAC
>JACRKW010000184.1 GCA_016215215.1 Acidobacteriota bacterium | reverse complement strand
TGCTGCGCGGCGAAGCCGGCGATCTGCGCCAGGTGCGTCACGCACAGCACCTGGCTGTGCGCGGCGATCTTCTTCAGCCGCCGCCCCACGGTTTCCGCGGCCGCGCCGCCCACACCGGCGTCCACTTCGTCAAAAACCAGCGTCCGCGGAGCGCCGGCCGCCGCGCGCGGCGTGACGCACGTCTTCAAAGCCAGCGCGATCCGCGACAACTCGCCTCCGCTGGCCACCTTGTCCAGCGGCCGCGGCTCTTCGCCGACGTTGGCGGAGACCAGAAACTCCACCGCATCCACGCCGTGCGCGGCCGGCTCGCACGCCGAAAGCGCCACCTGGAACGCCGTACCCTTCATCGCCAGCCCGGAAAGCTCGGCCTCCACCTGCTTCTCCAGCTTGCGCGCCGCCCTGGTCCGCAGCGCACGCAGCTTCGCGGCCCGTTCCTGGTACTCGGCCTTCCTCTTGGTGATGGTCTCCTCCAGCGCCGCGCGTCGCTCGCCGGCGCTCTCCACGGCCTCGATGCGCGCCTTCACCTCTTCCAGAAACGCCAACACCTCGTCGATGGTCGTGCCGTACTTCCGCTTCAGCTTCTCCATGTGCGCCAGCCGGGTCTCCACCTCCTCCAGCCGCCGCGGATCGGATTCCAGCTTTCCCAGGTAATGCCGCAGGTCGTGCGACGCTTCGTTCACCGCGATCAGCGCCGGACGGAGCGTCTCCAGGGTGGGCGTCATGCTCTCGTCGATGCGGCACAGCTCGTCCAGCTTCTTCACCGCCAGGCCAAGCCCGGCGGCCACGCTGTGTTCGGCCTCCGACAGTGCGTCGTAGGCGATGGTGGCTGCCTCGCTCAGCCGCGCCACGTTCTTCAGCACGCGCTTTTCGTTCTCCAGTTGCGCGTCCTCGCCGGGCGCCGGCGACAGCGCCTCAATCTCCTTGCGTTGCATCCACCACAGGTCGGCCAGCCGGAGTTTCTCCTGCTCGGAGCGGTTCAGCTCCGCCAGTTCCTTCTCCGCGGTGTGCCACACGGCGTAGGCGGACTCCACCGCTGCCAGCGTCTCGGCCGACCCGGCCGCTTCGTCCAGCAATTCCCTTTGCGCATCGGAGGAAAACAGCTTCTGCTGATCGTGCTGGCCGTGAATGTCGCCCAGATACGGCGCCAACTCTTTCAGGAACGCCGCCGTCACCGGCCGGCTGGCGGCGAACGCCCGGGACTTGCCCGAGGAAAGCACCTCGCGCTCCAACACCAGTTCGCCGTCTTCCGCCTCCACCCCGGCCGCCTCCAGTTTCTCCCGCAGCCCAGCGTCGTCCGGCAAGGCGAAGATCCCCGAGACGAACGCCCGCTCGGCGCCGGTGCGGATCATCTCGCCCGACGCCCGCCCGCCCAGCAGCAGGCTGAGGGCGTCCACCAGCAGGCTCTTGCCGCTGCCGGTCTCGCCTGTCAGCGCGCTGAAGCCGGCGCGCAGAGGCAGCCTCAGCCGCTCCACGACGGCGAAGTTCTCCACAACCAGTTCCACGAGCATTCAGGTCAAGTATAACGGCGGCGGCAACCCGGACGCGCCCCGGCGCGTCCAAACATTCACCGGCGGTTGTGTTCGCAGGGGCCGCGTTCGTTATCATGGTCTTTGAATCCGTTCGAGGGAGCGAAGTCTTGACCCTTCCATACGCCGGCGCCTTTCTTCAGCTCTCCATCTGGGAGCTCATCGCGGGCGCCTCGTTCATCTCCAAGCTCGTCCTGGCGCTGCTGCTGGTTGGTTCGCTGTTGAGCTGGACTATCATCTTCGCCAAGTGGAGCCAGTTCAAATCAGCCCGCCTGGCCAACTCGGCGTTCCTGCGCGCCTTCCGCAAGTCCCCCAATCTGGACGCCGTGGCCGCCGCCGCCGAGCAGTTCCGTAAGGCGCCGCTGGCGGGCGTCTTCGACTTCGGCTACCAGGAGGCCGCGCGGCAATTCAAGGTGCGCGGCGAAGTCTTCAACAAGATTGCTCTCGAGCGCACCCTGCAGCTCGGCATCAGCGAGGAGCTAACGCGGCTGGAGCGCCAGATGAGCTGGCTTGCCACCACGGCCACCGTCTCGCCCTTTGTGGGCCTGTTCGGCACGGTGCTGGGCATCATCGACTCCTTCCAGGGGCTCGGGGCGGCCGGCAGCGCCAGCCTGCGCGCCGTAGCGCCCGGCATCTCCGAAGCGCTCATCGCCACGGCGGCCGGCCTGGCTGCGGCCATTCCCGCGGCCATCGCCTACAACGCCTTCGGGCATAGCGTCCGCGAGCTGAACGCCCGCATGGACGACTTCTCGCTCGAGTTCCTCAACCTGACCGAGCGTCACGACGAGGAGTAACGCGCCATGGCCTTCTCCATGAACGGCGGCGGATCTTCCGGACGCGGGCGCCGCGCCGGCTCCGGCTCTCTGGCCGAAATCAACATCGTGCCCCTGGTGGACGTAGTCCTGGTGTTGCTGGTGATCTTCATGCTCACGGCGCACGTGATGGAATTCGGCCTCGAAGTGGAAGTGCCCAAGGTGAAGCAGGTCCGCAACAGCGCCCAGGAGTTGCCCGTGGTCTCGCTCACCAAGGACGGCGAGATCCAGCTCAACGAAGCGCCGGTTAACATCAACCAGCTCGGCTCCGAATTCAAGCGCCGCTTTCCGGGCGCAAAGGCTGTCTATCTGCGCGCCGACCGACAGACCATCTACGATCCCATCGCCCAGGTGGTGAGCACGCTCGGCGCGGCCGGACTCGACGTCCGCCTCGTCACCCAACCCGACGACGCGGGCTCGGCAAAATAGCGCATGGCCCGTCATATCGACGTACTGGACGAACGCGACTCGCTCAGAAGCCCGCTTCTGGGCTCGCTCGTCCTGCACGCCGCCGTATTCGGCACCCTCGCCGTGATGGCCATCACGCACGTCGGGAAGCGCACGCCCTGGGGCGATCCCAACTCCATGGGCGGCGGGGCCTTCAGCGTCTCGGCCGTCAAGTCCATCCCCATCCCTGGCCGCACCGGTCCGGTGAACCGCGTCGCCAGCGACACCGAATCGCAGATTCCAGAGCCGGTCAAGAAGGACACGAAGAAGGCCGTCAAGGATGACCGCGACGCCATCGCACTCAAGTCCAAGCGCAGCCCCAAGGCCGACCGCGCGGAGCGCTGGGCGGCCAACCGCAAGGACCCGCGTGAGTACGCCGACAACCAGGTGTTCAGCCGCGGGGGCCAGGCGGCCACCTCGCCGCTCTACAACATGCTGCCGGGTTCTGGCGGCGTCGGTGTCGGCACCGGCGCGCCCTTCGGCGCCATGTGCGGCGCCTACTCCGTCCTGGTGCGCGACCGTGTGGCCGAGCGCTGGCGCACCGATCATATCGACGGCCGTATCCGCACGCTGCCGGCGGCCATCATCTCGTTCGAACTGATGCGCTCCGGCCAGGTGCGCAACATCCGCGTCGCACAGTCCAGCGGCAACGTCGCTCTCGATTACTCCGCTCAGCGGGCCGTCAATGAAGCGGCGCCCTTTGAGCCCGTCCCGCCGAACTGCCCGGGCAATCCGGCGGTGGTCGAATTCTGGTTCCAGTTGAAAAGATGAGATACAACAAACCTGCTCTGATCACCGGACTCGCGCTGGCCGCGCTCGTCGCCGCCAGCCGCGCACAGCAAAGCGACATCGTCATCAAGCTCACCGGAGGCCAGAAAAAGACCATCGCCCTGCCGGACTTCCGCGGCGCCGGCGCGGCGGCGCAGTACGCCGACCTCTTCAACCGCACCGTCTTTGAAGACGTCCAGCGCTCCGGCCTGCTCGCCATGGCCGCCAAGAGCTTCTATCCGCTCAATCCTCCGCAGCAGGAGCCCGACCTGCGCCCCACTCCGGCGCCCGGCGCCCCGCGACGCGGCGAACAGCCCCAGGCGCCGAACTGCAACGGCCGCTGCCTTTCTGATTGGGCCGGAGCGCCCACCAGCGCGAACTACTTGGGCTTCGGCTACGCCGCAGAGAATGCGGGCCAGTTCGTCGCCTTCGGCCACTTCTACAACACCGGCATCGCCGATCCCAACGCCGCCAAGGTCTTCCGAAAGCTTTACACAGGCGCGCTGTCGGAGGACGGCGCGCGTAAGACCGCGCACGAGTACGCCGCCGACATTCTGCAGCAGTTCGGCGTGCCCTCACTGGCCGGCACGAAGGTCTACTTCGTCTCCGATCGTTCCGGCCGCGGAACCAAGGAGATCTGGGTGATGGATTTCGACGGCGCCAACCAGCGCCAGTTGACCCAGTTCAAGTCCATCTCGTTCACGCCCGCCATTTCCGCCGACGGCCTCCGCCTGGCCTTCACCACGTTCGCCAAGGGCCAGCCGCAGATCATGATGTACTCCACCGAGACCGGCCGCTTCATCCCCTTCTTCAACCCGCCCGCGCCCACCAACGCCACTCCGTCGTTCACGCCGGACAGCCAGCAGGTGCTGTTTGCCTCGTCCATCGGCGGCTTTCTCCAGATCTACGTTTCCGACCTCAGCGGCGCCAACGCCAGGCGCCTCTCCAACTCCCGCGCGATCGAGGTGGAGCCCAAAGTGAATCCGAAAAACCCCTCCGAAATGCTGTTTGTTTCGGGCCGCGGCGGCTTGCAGCAGATCTACAAGATGAACCTGGACGGTACCGACGTGGTTCGCCTGACCAACGGGGAAGGCGAGGCGTCCAACCCCTCCTGGCACCCGGATGGCCAGCACATCGCCTTTGCCTGGACGCGTGGCTACGCGCCGGGCAACTGGAACGTCTTCCTCATGGACGTGGCCTCGCGGGAGACCGTGCAACTCACACACGGCGAGGGCAAGAACGAGAATCCCACCTGGGCCCCGGACGGGCGGCATCTCGTCTTTTCATCCAACCGCACGGGCCGGAGCCAGATTTACTCGATGCTGGCGGACGGGACTTCCGTCACGCCCTTGACCAGAGACGGCAGCAATTGGATGCCGGTCTGGTCGAAATGAACCTGCACAGCACGCCAGGCAAGTTTTACAATATGATGCACCAGGAGGCTCAACGCCTGAAATGAAACAACGCCACATCGCCATCACCATCCTCGCCGTCTCTCTCTTTCTCACCGCCGCGGGCTGCAAGAAGAAGCAGCCCGTCGCCCCACCCCCACCCCCGCCGCCGCCCCCGGTCAAGGTGGAGAAAGCTCCCGCCGCGGTCATCAACAGCTTCACGGCAGAACCGTCCACCATCATCCGGGGTGAATCCTCGACCCTCAGGTGGAGCGTCGCCAACGCCACCGCAGTTTCCATCGACGGCGGCATCGGCACCGTACCCGCCAGCGGCAGCCGCCAGGTCTACCCGTCGGCCAACACCACTTATCGCATGACCGCCAAGGGCGGCGGCGGTGATGCCATCGCCGCGGTGACCGTCACCGTCACCACGCCTCCCCCGCCCCCGCCGCCTCCACCGCCGGCCAAGGCCTCTCTGAGCGAGCGCATCGCCAAGGACGTGCAGGACGTCTTCTTCGACTACGACAAGAGCGAAGTCCGCGAGGACGCGCGCGCCACACTGCAGCGCAACGCCGACGCAATCAAGGCCATTCTGAATGACTTTCCCTCGGCCGTGATCTCCATCGAGGGACACTGCGACGAGCGCGGCAGCGCCGAATACAACCTCGGCCTCGGCGACCGCCGCTCCTCCAGCGTGCGCGAATTCCTCTCGCAGGTCGGCGTCCCGGCCGAGCGGCTGAAGACCATCAGCTTCGGCAAGGAAAAGCCCTTCTGCACCGATGCCAACGAAGGCTGCTGGAGCAAGAACCGCCGCGCGCACTTCGTCGGCGTCCAGTAACGGCGGAGAGCCGCAAACGATGGCGAGCGGGTACGATCATAGTAAGTAGACCCGCACGCGCCATTGGCTAGAGCCGCGAGCGTCAGCGAGCGGGTCCAAGGAGTATCCATGACAATGTCATCGAATCGTTTGACCCTCATCCCCTTGCTGGCGCTCGCCCTTCCCCTGTCCTCCCCCGCGCAGAAGAAGGAGATCGTCGAACTCGGCCGCGACCTCGCCCTGCTCCAGGAAGAGGTCCGCTCCAACGCCAAAGCCCAGAACGACCGCCTGGCCGGCATCGAGGCCACGCTCAAAGCCATCCAGGACCAGATCGCTTCCGCCAGCCGCGCCCTGACCGTCCTCGACAGCGGGCTGAAAGATCGCATGGAGAAGTCCATGGCCGCGCCGCTTTCCGGCGTCAGTGGCAAGGTCGACAACCTCACCGAGGACTTCGGCTACATCAAGGAATCGATGCGCGAAGTCAACACGCGCCTCAGCAAACTGGACCAGCGCGTGGCCGACCTCACCAACGTGATTAAGACCATGCAGGCGCCGCCTGCGCCTCCTCCGGCCGCCGAGACGGCCAGGGGTTGCCCCGCGCCCGCGCCGGCCGGCATCACCGCCTCCGGCCTATATCAGGACGCGCTCCGCGACAAGTCCGGCGGCAACCTGGAGCTCTCCGTGAAGGGGTTCACGGACTATCTCTGCTGGTTCGGCGACACCGACCTTGCCCCCAACGCCCAGTACTACATCGGCGAGATTCTCTACAACCAGAAGCAGTTTGACCAGGCGATCCAGGCCTTCGACAAGGTTCTGGAGGTGTACCCGAAGAACGCCAAGACGCCGGACTCCTACCTGATGAAGGGCCGCGCGCTCAATAAGCTTGACCGCCGCAGCGAAGCGGAAAAAGAGTTTCGCGCCTGCATCAGCCAGGCGCCGAATTCCGACGCGGCCAACTGGGCTCGCAGCGAGCTCAAGGGAATGGGTCTCAGCACCGCGCCCCGGGCTCCGGGGAGACGGAAGCCCTAGAGGAACGGCGCGATGCCGCGGCCGTTCGCCGCAGTGCCGTTGTTGATCGCGGCCACACTCGTGGCCGGTGATTTTCCCCGCCGCCTCGATGCGCCCCCTGGAGCCACGCCCAAGCTGGACGGCATGATCTCGCCGGGCGAGTGGGATGACGCGTCCGTCTTCCACGGCCCGCAGGGCTGGCTGGCGCAATTCTCCCCGGTGCGCGATCCGCGGGACCTGTCGTTCACCGGATACGTCAAGCATGACGGCCAACGTCTCTACTTCGCGTTCCTGGTCCACGACGACGTGCTCTACGGCATCGACACGCCGCGCTGGCTTCCGCCCAACAACCCGCGCGCCCATGAACTCACCCGCGCGGGCTGGCCGTGGTTTGGCGATGAATTTGAGATCCTGATCCACGCAGGCGGACCCGCCGCCAAGGATGCCTACGCGGCTGGGAACGCGTCCTCCTGGCAGATGGTCGCCAACCTCACCAAGTCCCGGCTCGGAGGAATCGGCACGGGTGGCCTGATGGAGGGCGAGCCGCGCAGCAGCCAGTCCGCCTGGAATACCTATCGCCGGTGGATCGAGTCACGCGCCATGGAGGCCGTCGCCAGGCCTCTCGCGGGCGGCCACGGCTACGTGATCGAGTGGGCGATCTCATTCAATCCCTGCCTGGAGTTCGCCCCCGGGCGGTTCATCGATCCCGCCCAAGGCGGCCGGGCTGTCGGACTCAACATCGCCGCCGGCGACCTCGACGAACCGGAAAAAGGCCGCGGCAACTTCGGCAACTTCCATCATGAGATGTGGTTTGCCGGAACAAAGGACCACGCCACACGGGTACGATATTGGGGAACGCTATGGATCCAGCCCCTGAAGCCCGCCCGCCGTTGACCTCGCCGCAAGCCTTGGCCGCGCTTTTCAACTACTCCCTGCTTGGTCCGGACCTCACCGACGAAGGCATCGCCTCCGGCTGCCGCGCGGCGGTGGGCCGTTGCATCGCGGCCGTCACGGTGCGCCCCACCGACGTCGAGCTCGCCGCCCGCATGCTGGAGGGCTCAACCGTCGCTCTCGCCGCCACTTGCGGTTTTCCTCATGGCTGCTCCACAACCGCGGTGAAGGTATATGAGGTCCGCGATCTCATCCGCCGCGGCGCCCGCGAGATCGGCCTGGTCCTCAACACGGGCAAGCTGCTTTCGCGGCAGTTCCAGCACGTGGAGATGGAGGTGCTGCAGGCCGCCCGTGCCTGCCACGAATCCGGCGCGCGGTTCAAGGCCATTCTGGAGAGCTGCTACCTGGCCGAAGACATCAAGGTCATCGCTCTCAAGATCTGCAAACGCTGCGAGGCCGATCTTGTCGCGACCTCCACCGGTTTCGGCCCATCAGGCTGGTCGCCCGGGGATCTCTCGCTGATGGCGCGCATCCTCAAGGATGTTTGCGGCATCGAAGCCGCGGGTGGCGTCGAGACTCTCGACGGCGCTCTTTCGGCCTACTCGCTCGGCGCCGCACGCCTCTCCTCGCCGTACGCCGCCGCTATTGTCGACCAGTGGGGAGTCCGGCTCGCCGCCGAAGCCGCCGCGGCGGACTCCGGCGGCAGCCATTCAAAGTGATATCCTCAGGTTTCCACAGGTAGATGCAGTCCAACTCACCTCTCTCGCGAATCTGCATCGCGCTCGGCCTTCCCGACGCGCACCGGTTGATGGAACAGGCCCGCCGCGAGGCAGACTCCGGCGAACGGTTTCTGGAGTTCCGCCTCGACTATCTCCCCAAGCCCGAGGAGGGCCTCGCCGTCATTCGCGAGTTTCTCCGCCTCTACCCCGACGCGCACGTTCTCGCCACCTGCCGCCGCCACCAGAATCACGGCCGCTTTAACGGCAGTATCGACGAGGAGTTCCGCATTCTGGCCGCGGCGATCGACGCCGGCGCGCAGGCCGTCGACGTGGAAATCGAGAGCGCCGAATCGCCGGTCGCCCGCCTGGACCTGCTTGAGAACCGTGCCCAGGTCATCGTCAGCTACCACAACTTCGACGGCACGCCCGCCATGGACCCCATCATGCGCCGCATGTTGAAGGTCCCGGCAGCCGCCTACAAGATCGTCACTACGGCGCGCAAGCCTTCGGATAACTACCGCATATTGTCGCTGGCCAAGACCTACCCCAAGGTTCCGCTCATTCTGCTGGCCATGTCGGAGACCGGGTTCCCCTCCCGCGTGCTGTGCACCATCATGGGCGGCTTCACCACCTATGCCGCGCCGTCGGCCGCCGAAGGCACCGCCGCCGGCCAGGTCTCCGCCCGTACTTTGCGGCACCTCTACCGCCTGGACAAAGTCGTCAAGCAGCCAAAGATCTTTGGCGTCATCGCCGACCCTGTGCGCCACTCTATCTCTCCAGCCGTCCACAATCGTGCGCTCCAGGCCCGCCGCTTCGCCGGCATCTACATCCCCTTTCTCGTTTCGCCGCTCCAGTTGAAGGACTTCTTCACGCTGGCCGACAAACTGCCGCTCTCGGCCTTCAGCGTCACCATCCCGCACAAACAGCGGGTGATTCGCTATCTCGACACTATCGATCCGCTTTCCAGGCGCATCGGCGCGGTCAACACGGTTTATAAGAGCGCCGGCAAGTGGCGCGGCGCCAATACCGATGCCGACGGCATCCGCGTCCCGCTGGAAAAGCGCCTGCGCATCGGCAAGTCCTCCATCCTGATCGTCGGCAACGGCGGTTCTGCCCGGTCGGCAGCCTTCACCCTGGCCGCCGCCGGCGCCCGCCTGGCCATCACAGGCCGCAATCCGGACCGCGTCCGCGCCCTGGCCAAGATCTGCTCCGCCGAACCCCTCATGCCTGAGCAGGCCGTCCAGAGGCACTTCGACGCCCTGGTTCATGCCACTCCTCTCGGCATGTGGCCCCACAACCAGGCCTGCTTTTTCGAAGACGTCATCCCCGCCAGTCTCGTCTTCGATCTTGTGTACACGCCCCAGGAGACGGTGTTGCTGCGCCGTGCGGCCGAGCAGGGTAAGGCCGTAATCCACGGCCTCGAGATGTTTCTCGAACAGGCGGCCCGCCAGTTTCACATCTTTACCGGCGAGTCCGCGCCCAAGCCCGTCATGGAACGCGCCGCACTGGAAGCCATCGCCGAACAGCAGGCGCTCTCCAACTTGATCAACCACGCTCCGAACAACACACTCAGGGCCTCCCACTGATGCCGGACAAACCTGCCCTATCCCGCCGGTCTCTCGCCGCACTGTTCTCGGTCGCCCCCGCAGCAGTCCTCCGGGCACAGCCCGCTCCTGCGCCTCAAAGCGAACAGGCCGCCGCCGCGCAAGCTTTGGCTCGCAATCTCGAGGCCGTTTCCAAGGTCCCGGTTCCGCGCGACTTGGAACCCGCCTTCCAGTTCAAGCCTTGAGCACTGCCATGCCAGACTTCTCTGAAGATCTCTTCTTCTCCACTGCCGTCCAGCTCAACGGCCGCCTGGTGGCGAAGGAATTCTCGGCTCTCGAACTGGCGCGGACCTTCGCCGAACGTCTGGAGAAGCTCGGCCCACGGTTCAACGCGCTGGCCCTTTCGCTCCGGGAGGATGCGCTTGTCCAGGCGAAGAAAGTCGACAAGGAACTCAAGCGCGGGCGCACGCGAGGACCGCTCCAGGGCGTCCCCTACGCGGTCAAAGACCTGCTCGCAACCGCCCGCCGGCCCACCGCCTGGGGCGCGGCGCCCTTCGCTGGACAGGTCTTCGAAGAGGATGCCGCCGTCATTCGCAAGCTTCAGAAGAACGGCGCTCTCCTCATCGGCAAGCTCGCCATGGTGGAACTGGCCGGCGGCGGAGGGTATCGCTACCCGTCCGCCTCCGTGAACGGCCCCGGGCTCAATCCTTGGGACCGGGCCAGGTGGTCCGGCGGCTCTTCTTCCGGCTCCGCTGCCGCCGTCGCTGCAGGCCTGGTTCCGTACGCTCTCGGCTCTGAAACCAACGGCTCCATCGTCACCCCCTGCGCCTTCTGCGGGGTTACCGGACTCCGTCCCACCTACGGTTTGGTTTCCCGCTCTGGCGCCATGGCTCTGGCCTGGACCATGGACAAGATCGGGCCCATCGCGCGCTCGGCCGAGGACTGCGGCCACATCCTTCAGGCCATCTCCGGTGGCGATTCCACCGACCCCGGCTCCTCCGGCAAGAGCTTCCGCTTCGCGCCCGACCTCACCCCGCCTCTGGCCGGCCTCAGAGTCGGTTATGCCCAGGCCGACTTTGACGTCCACGCCGATGCGCCTCTGCGCGCGCCTCTTCAGGCCGCGCTCGAGGCCATTCGCCAAATCACACCTCAAATGTCCGCGGCCGAACTGCCGGAGTTCCCTTACTCGGCCCTGGCCTCCACTATCATCTCCGCGGAAGGTTCCACGGTCTTCGCCGACCAGATCCAGAGCGGGCGCGCCGACCAGCCCGCTGCCCGCCGGCAGACTGCCGGCCTCCGCGCCGGCCGCACCATTCCGGCATCCGCCTACCTCCAGGCCATGCGCATTCGCCGCCTAGTTCAGCAGTCGCTGACTACTCTCTTCTCCAACTTCGATGTGCTGGTCTCCCCCGCCCGGTTCTCCATAGCGCCCGGTCTCACTGAGGCCCTCGACCGGCCCGCAGGGCCCAGTACCAAGGGTACTGCCGGGGGCTTGCGCGCGCTGGTCCCTGCAGGCAACCTCGCCGGTCTTCCGGCGCTGGTTCTTCCCTGCGGCTTCGCCAATGGTTTGCCGGTGTCGATTTCATTGGTCGGGAGACCATACTCCGAGAACACGCTGCTCAAACTCGGGCTCGCTTTCCAGGCCGCGACCACGTGGCATACACGCCGGCCGCAGGCCTGATGGTACTGGCAGGGATAGGCCGATTCCAGGCGATTGTTACCCGGTTCGATGTAGAAATCCATGACGATCTTCATCAAGATGGTTGCATGGCTGCCCCCGCACCATCACCGATGGGCCGGTCTGAACACGATGCACCAGTCGACGCCCTCACCGGCCTGATGCGCGGAGGAGCTTTCGAGGCGCTGCTGGACAAATCCATCACCGCCAGCCGGGGCAATCAATTTGCGGTCATTGTCATCGGACTCGACCGGTTCCAGAACGTCAACGATCTGCTCGGCTACGGGGCCGGCGATTGCGCTCTGCGGGCGATCGCTCATGTGCTCGCGGGGTTCGCGCTGAATGGCGCCGCGGTCAGCCGGCTGGGCGGAGACGAGTTTGCCCTGCACTTTCCCGGTTGTGATGAGCACGCCGCTTTACTGCACACCGCCGCCATCACTGCATCCTTTGAGCAACCCGTCCAGGTAATGAACCGGGACATCTTCCTCTCCGCAAGCATCGGCCTGGCGATTTTCCCGCGTGACGGCGCCTGTGGCGCATCGCTCACCCGCCGCGCCGCGGCTGCGATGCACCGCGCCAAGAGCCGCGGGGGCAGCGCCGTGGAGCACGCCGGACTGGACCCCGCGTTTCGACCTGAAGAGCGCTATCGCCTGGAAAACGCCCTCCGGCTCGCCCTGGCAAAGGAGCAGTTCAGCCTCCGCTATCAACCTCAGGTGGACCGTGAAGGCGTGCTGCAAGGGCTCGAGGCTTTGCTGGTGTGGGACCATCCCGACCTCGGCCGCATCGAACCGGACAGCTTCATCCGCCTCGCCGAAGAGACCGGCGACATCCTGCCGATCGGCGAGTGGGTCATCGACGCCGCCTGCCGCCAGATTGTCGCGTGGCGCGCCGCCGGCCTGCAACCGCCGCGCATCGCCCTGAACGTGTCGCCCGTGCAGTTCGCCAGCGCCGGCTTCGTCGAGCGCGTCATCGGGATCCTCGACTCCACCGGCACCGACGGCGGTTGCATCGAACTCGAGATCACCGAGGGCTCACTGCTTCGCGACATGGAGGAATCCGCTCTCCACATGGCCCAGCTCCGCGCACAAGGCATCCGAATCGCCATCGACGACTTTGGAGTCGGTTGCTCCCCGCTCACCTACCTGCACCGCTTGCCGCTGGACGTGGTCAAGATCGACCGGACCTTTGTCAGCCAGATCACCGTTCCCGCTGGCAGCCTACCCGTGGTTCACACCATCACGGTGCTGGCGCACCATCGCGGCCTCCAGGTGGTCGCCGAAGGTGTGGAAACCATAGATGAGCTCGAGTTGGTCCGGGCGGCGCGCTGCGACCTGGTGCAGGGCTTTCTCTTCGGGGCGCCCCTCACCAATGCCGAGGTCGCCCGGTTGCTTGCGGATCCTGCGCGTCTCAGCGAGCCCTTCCACTCGCCAAACCCCTCAACTTTCTGACCGCGCCGGGCGGGAAAGAAGGCTTCCCCCTCTCCAGACCAGGAGCGCGTTCGGCGGAGGGGTGATGCCGCTGACTTGCCCGCCAAAAGTAAATCGGCCGGTCTTCGGAGGAGGTGAGGACCGGCCGCTTGGAGGAGGAGAAAAATGTTTCTCTGTTGACTCCAGTTTCTCCTCTCGCTTCGTTGCCGTCGATCCCCCTGCCGTTCTACAACCTTTCAGTCCGGTACTGGGCCGATTCTCCTGCCGGCTTGTGGGGAGGATCTTCGCGTTTCCGGTCAAGGCCTGTCCGGAAACGGACACTTTGAGTCCGGACGGGGGCCGCGCATTTCTCTCAACTTGTTAAAAACAAATGATATACTTGACCCCGTGGGCATGGCATTTCGCGTGCCACCAAAGGGAGTGAATTACATGGACGTCCCACGAGAAGGAGCCCGGAAGCGGAAAATCATCCGCCGCACCATTCTGGTTGGCATTGTTGCCGCCGCAGTCCCGCTCATCACCTGGGCGCTTTCCAGGCTGAAGCCGGCCGCCCCCACCGTGGAGTCTGGAACACTGTGGACCGACACCGTCAAGCGCGGACCCATGCTGCGCCAGGTTCGTGGCCTCGGCACCTTGGTCCCTGAGGAGACCCTGCTCATCCCGGCGCTCACCGAAGGGCGCGTAGAGAAGATCATCCTCCGGCCCGGCGCGCTGGTGAAGAAGGACACCGTCATCCTCATCCTCAGTAATCCTCAACTCCAACTGGACGCCGAGGATCTCCGCTGGCAGGTCAAGGCAGCGGAGGCGAACCTCGCCGACCTCAGGGTCAAGCTGGAAACCGCGCGTCTCGACCTCCGCTCGGCCGTGGCCCGTGTGGAAAGCGAGTTCGTCCAGGCCAAGCTCCGGTCAGAACGCGACGAGGCTCTGGGCAAGGAAGGGCTTACCCCGGATCTCAACGTGCGGCTCTCCCGCGCCACGGCCGAAGAGTCGTCCAAGCGCCTCGAAATCGACAAGAAGCGCCTGGACATCAGTGGCGCCTCAGCCGACGCCCAGATCGCGTCCCAGCAGGTCCAAATCGAAAAGCTCCGCGCCGCTTACCGCCTCAAGAAAGAGCAGGTGGATCAACTCAAGGTGCGCGCAGGCACGCATGGCGTCCTTCAGCAGATGGCGGTGGAGGTGGGCCAGCGGTTGGTAGCCGGCGCCACGCTGGCCAAGGTAGCCCAACCTGAACGGCTCAAGGCCGAGATTAAGATCCCTGAAACCCAAGCAAAGGACGTGATGATCGGCCAGGCCGCCCAGGTGGACACCCACAACGGCGTGATCGCTGGCAAGGTTTCGCGCATCGATCCTGCCGCTGTCCTCGGCAACGTCACAGTCGACATCCGCCTGGAGGACAAGCTCCCGCAGGGCGCGCGGCCGGACCTCAGTGTGGAGGGCACGGTAGAACTCGAGCGCCTCAGCGATGTCCTCTTTATTCAACGTCCGGTTTTTGGCCAGCCGAACAGTCTGATCAGTCTCTTCCGGCTGACGCCTGACGGCAAAGAGGCCAATCGTATCCAGGTCCGCATCGGCCGAGTCTCCGTTCAGACCGTCGAAATCCTCGAGGGGCTGAAGATCGGCGACAAGGTCGTGCTTTCCGACATGACCGCGTGGGACGGCCAGGACCGTCTGCGCCTGAATTGACACGCCGCCGGGCAGCGGCAGAGGAGATTGGCAGCATGAACGACCAGACCATGATCAGCCTTGACGGCGTAACGAAAGTCTTCACGACTGAGGATGTCGAAACCCACGCACTCGCCGGCATTCACCTCGACATCAAGAAGGGCGAATACGTGACCATCGCCGGCCCTTCCGGTTGCGGAAAATCCACGTTGCTGGCCATTCTCGGACTGCTCGACTCCCCTAGTTCCGGCTCTTACACCCTAAACGGCCAGCCGGTCCAGAACCTCAAGCTGGGAGACCGCGCGCGCATCCGCAACCGGGAAATCGGCTTCATCTTCCAGGCCTTCAACCTGATCGGCGACCTCACGGTCTACGAGAACGCCGAACTGCCGCTCACCTACCGCGGCATGGGCTCGGCCGAACGCAAGAAACGCGTCCACGAGGCGCTGGAGCGCGTCGGCATGTCCCACCGCGTGAAGCACTACCCGTCTCAGCTCTCCGGCGGCCAGCAGCAGCGCGTGGCCGTCGCACGCGCCCTGGTCGGCAGCCCCTCCATCCTGCTGGCCGACGAGCCGACCGGCAACCTGGATTCCGCCAACGGCGAATCTGTCATGGCACTGCTCAGCGAACTCCACCGCTCCGGCGCCACCATCTGCATGGTGACCCATGACCCCCGCTACGCGTTACTGGCCCAGCGTACCGTCAGGCTCTTCGACGGCCGCATTGTGGAAGAAAGTGCGGGCACGGTGTCGTGACGGAAAGCCCCAACTCCAGCTTTCGCGCCAACATCGACGCCGTCGCGCTGGCGCTGATCGTGCTCTTCAGTGTGCCGGTCGAGGCCCTGCCTCAACCCGCTCCCGAGTTGATCGCCGCGGCGAATCGGCCCGCGCAAGCGCTGACGGAGAAGGGCGAACGCGTGTGGCGCCGCCTGGAACAGAAGATGCAACGCTTTGAACAGCGCTTTGACCGCCTCGCCGCTCCCTGCTCCAGGGGAGCATCGCGTAGCGGGGCCGTCTCCCGGCAGCTTCGGTTTCCCGTATGATCGAAGATCTCCGCAACGCTCTTCGCCGCCTCCTCAATAAGCCTGGCGCGGCCGCCGCCGCTATCGTCGCGCTGGCCGTGGGCATCGGCTTCAGCACCTCGACCTACTCGGTGGCCGACGTCCTACTCCTGCGGCCTCTCCCCATCCCCGAAATCGACCGCGTCTTCATGCTCGGCGCCATGGCTGAATCAGACCCCCTCAGCTTCCACTCCGTCACGCCTTACGACTTCGCCTACTATGCCCGATCTCCGCGCTCAGTCGAGGCTCTCGCCGCCTCCCGCGGCTGGGCAGCCAACATCACCGGCGCCGGAGATCCGGTCCCGGTCGAGGGCGCACGCGTGACCTCCAGCTTCTTCGAGGTGATGCGGATTCAACCTCTCTTTGGCCGTGTCTTCCTCCAGCAGGAAGACTCCCCCGGCAATGATCGTTCCATCGTGCTCAGTTACAACTTGTGGCAGCGCCAGTTTGGCGCTTCGCCGGAGATCCTCGGCCGGAATGTTGAACTGAGCGGGCGCGTGTTTCAGGTTGTCGGCGTCATGCCAAAGGGCTTCACCTTCCCGCAGCCTTCCGACTTCTGGGTGCCGCTTGCTCTGTCATCTGCTGAATGGGCTGACAGCGGCTCCTTCTATCTGCGTGTTTGCGGCCGCCTCCAACCGGGAGCCACGCTCGATCAGGCTCGCGCTGAATTCAAGGTACTTGCCGGCGATCTTGCCCGCCAGTTTCCCGTCAGCCACGGCCGGTTGAACGCCCGTCTGGAACTCATCCGGCTGCGCGTGAGCGGCGATTTCACGCCGCAGTACACGCGCATGACCGTGGCCGCAGCTCTGTTCCTGCTCTTGATCGCCTGCCTGAACGTGGCCGGCGTGCAGTTCTCGCGCGTGCTCTCCCGCACTCGTGAAATGGCCGTCCGTGGCGCTTTAGGCGCTCCGCGGCTTCGCCTGCTGCGCCAGGTGGTCGCCGAGAGTATCCTGGTCGCCTTCGCCGGCGCGGCTCTCGGACTACTGGTCGCCTCCTGGTCGTTGGACATTTTGAAGTCCTCCATGCCCCCGGAAGTCGAACGCTTCGTGCCTGGGTGGCAGCGCCTCGGCCTGAATCCGCTGGTGGTGTTCTATACGGCCCTCACCGCCATCGCCGCGGGCATCGTCTCCGGCCTCGGTCCGGCGCTGTGGCTGAGCCGCACTCCGATTCTCGAGAACCTCCACGAATCCGGCCGATCGTCCACCGGCACAGCCGCCCGCCACCGCCTGCGCAATACCCTCGTTGCCGGGGAGATCGTCGTTGCCCTCGTCTTGCTCTGCGGCGCAGCCCTGATGGTCAAGGGTTTTCGCGCCATCGGCCGTCCACCGGTGGCCAACGACCCGGCGCGCATCCTCACTCTGCACGTCACCCTGCCGCAAAATCGCTACCCCGACCACCTCGCCGTCTCCGTCTTCCAGAGCCGCCTTCTCGATTCCCTCAGCCGTGCTCCCGGCGTACAGAGCGCCGCCATCACTTCTAATCTCCCCTACTCGGAGTCCGCCAACAGTTCCTTTGTCACCTTCGAAGGCCGTCCCTCTCTGCCCGACGGCCGGCCGAAGGACCTCACGCAAGTTCAGAATATCTCGGGCTCATTCTTTGCCACTCTCGGCATCCCGCTGCTCCAGGGCAGGGCTTTCAGCGGCGCCGAAGCTCGCGACGGCCAGCGCGTCGCCATAGTCACAGCGGCCTTTGTCAAGCAGTACTTCCCTGGCGAAACTCCACTCGGCCGCCGCTTCCAACTCGGCGACGGCGTGTGGTGGACCATTACAGGCGTGGCTGGAGACATCCTCCACAACTTCACCGATCGCAGCTCCGAACCTCTCGTCTATCTCCCTTACACCCAATCGGGATGGGGCTCCTTCGATGCCGCTCTCTTGACCTCGGGTGACCCCTATGCGCTGCTGCCGCAGGTGCGCCACGCCATCCGGGACATCGACGCCACCCAATCCCTGTCGCTCGTCCGTTCCTTCCGCAAGCTGATCGACGACAGCACCACCGGAATCGGCTACGTCGCGTCCATTCTTTCGGTTCTGGCCGGCGTGGCTCTCTTTCTCGCCATCCTTGGCGTCTACAGCCTCATGGCGGGGGCTGTTCGGGAGCGGACCCGAGAAATTGGCATCCGCCTTGCCCTGGGCGCCAGGCGCTCGCATATCCTTCGCATGGTCTTCCGCGAAGGGCTCCTCTTGGCTGCCGTTGGAATCCCTGTGGGCCTGGCTTCCAGCCTCGGAGTCGCTTCCCTGCTGCGCAGGCTCCTCTTCGGGGTGACTTCGCTGGACCCGCTGGCCTTTGTCGCCATGCCACTCGCCCTTACCTGCGCTCTGCTCGCAGCCGGTCTCGTCCCCGCCCGCCGCGCCACGCGCACGGACCCGTTGATCGCCCTCCGCCACGAGTAAATCCATGATCTCTTTGCGAAACCTCGAGAAGTTCTACCAGCAAGGCCCCGACCGTTTCTACGTCCTCCGCCGCATCGATCTCGACATTAAGGAAGGCGACTTCATCGCAGTCATGGGCCCCTCCGGCGCCGGCAAGTCCACCCTGCTCCACGTCCTCGGCATGCACGACACCGCCTGGACCGGCGAGTATCGCTTCCTCGAGCACGACATCCACAAGCTCGACCGCAAGAAACGCTTCGAAATCTATAAGAAGCACTTCGGTTTCGTTTTTCAAAGCTATCACCTGCTCGACGACCTCACCGTCGCCGAGAATCTTGACGTCCCGCTCTCCTATCGCGACATTAGAAAGCCGGAGCGCCAGGCCATGGTCGCGGACATCCTCGACCGCTTCCAGATCGTCGGCAAGAAGGACCTCTTTCCTTCCCAGCTCTCCGGCGGCCAGCAGCAACTGGTCGGCGTTGCCCGCGCCATCATCGCCAACCCGAAAGTGATCCTCGCCGACGAACCCACCGGCAATCTGCACTCCTCGCAGGGCCTCGAGATCATGGAGATGTTCAAGAAACTGAACCAGCAGGGCGCTACCATTGTCATGGTCACTCACTCGGAGACCAACGCATCCTATGCCCACCGCATTGTCCGTATAGTGGATGGCTGGATCTCTTAACTGCCGCCGGGAGGCACAAGCGCCGGCGAGCGTTTCAGCAATCATGTCCACCGCCGAGTCCAAACCTCGCATCCTCATAGCGGACGACCAGGACGATGTCCTCGCCGCACTCCGCCTCTTGCTGAAGCCGGAGGGCTTCATCCTCGATTGCGTCTCCTCTCCGCAGGCCGTCCTATCCGCGCTTGAACACCGGGAGTACGATCTGCTCCTGATGGACCTCAACTACACCCGCGACACCACGTCCGGTCAGGAAGGCCTCGACCTCATGAGCCGCGCGCAGAGCATCGACGCCGCGCTCCCCATCGTCGTCATGACCGCCTGGGGGAGTGTCGAACTGGCCGTCGATGCAATGCGCCGCGGCGCCAGGGATTTCATTCAGAAGCCTTGGGAGAATGTCCGCCTGCTGGCAATCGTCCGCACCCAGCTTCAGCTTTCCGCCGCCCTGAGGCGCGGCGCTCGCCTGGAAGCCGAGAACTGCCTCCTGCAGGGCGACAGCCGCCCCGTCATGATCGCCGAGGCGCCTTCCATGCAGCCCGTCCTCGACATGATCGCCAGAGTAGGCCCCTCCGACGCCAACGTCCTGATCACCGGCGAACCCGGCGCAGGGAAGGAGGTGGTCGCCCGGACCCTCCACGCCATCAGCGAACGTTCCTCTCAACCCATGGTCGCGGTCAACATGGGGGGGCTGGCCGAAGGAGTCTTCGAAAGCGAGCTCTTCGGCCACGTCAAGGGCGCCTTCACTGATGCGAAAACCGACCGCGTCGGCCGCTTCGAGCTTGCCCATCAGGGCGCCATCTTCCTGGACGAAATCGCCAATCTCCCGTTCAACCTCCAAGCCAAACTGCTGCGCGTCCTGGAAACCGGAGAATTGGAGCGCGTGGGATCCTCCCGCACCCGGCAGGTGGACGTCCGGGTCATCTCCGCCACCAACGCCCCAATCCACCAGGAGTGCGCCGCCGGCCGGTTCCGCCAGGACCTCCTCTTTCGCCTCAACACCATCGAGATCCACCTGCCCCCGCTGCGCGAGCGGAAGCAGGACATCCCACTCCTGGCCGCCCGCCACCTCGGCCACATGGCGCGCCGCTATCGCAAACCGGTTTCCGGCTTCGATCCGGCCGCTCTGCAGGCCATGCTCGACCACGCTTGGCCCGGCAATGTGCGTGAGTTGAACCATGTCGTCGAACGAGCCGTCCTGATGACCCGTGACACGCTCATACGCCCGGCCGACCTCGCGCTCCGCCCCGCCCGCGACGATTCCGCCGGAAGCCTCCAGGAGATGAGCATCGAGGAGGTCGAGACATTCCTCATCCGGAAGGCGCTGGCCCGCTTTGACGGCAACATCAGCCAGGCCGCGTCGGCGCTCGGTCTCAGCCGGAGCGCGCTTTACCGGCGCATTCACCGCTTCGGCCTATGAGTCCGGCCCGCCGCATCGCCAACTGGTTCGCCGCTCACGAAAACCGCATCTTCTGCTCCTCCCTCATGGGCGGCTCGGTCGCCGTCGTCTTTTCGTTGTTTGTCCTCTGGTCCGGCGACGCCTTTTCCCCTCGGGCCCGCTGGACTGTGTCTCTCCTCGTGCTTGGTTGCTGGCTCGGATATGCGTTTTCCGCGCGCGAACGCGTCGTCAACCCACTGCGCACTCTCGCCAACCTCCTGGAGGCCCTGCACGAGGGCGACTACTCCATCCGCGGCCGTCTGGCCCGCCCGGACGACGCGCTCGGCGAGGTCATGCTTCAGATCAATGCCATGGCCGCAACATTGCGCTCCCAACGCCTGGGAGCGGTGGAGGCGGCCACCTTGCTTGCCAAGGTCATGGAGGAGATCGACGTCGCCGTCTTCACCTTCGACGCCAGCGATCGCCTCCGCCTCGTCAATCGCGCCGGGGAACGCCTGCTCGCCCAGCCTAAACAACGCCTGCTCGCCCGTACGGCGGGCTCACTCGACCTCGCTGAGTTCCTCCACACGGAGGACGTAGGTCCCGTCACCCGGGCCTTCCCCGGTGGCTCCGGCCGCTGGGGCATCCGGCGCACATCATTCCGGGAGAGAGGCTTGCCCCACACCCTCCTCGTGGTCAGCGATCTGACTCGCGCCCTCCGCGAGGAGGAAGTCCAGGCGTGGCAACGCATCGTCCGCGTTCTTGGCCACGAGCTGAATAACTCGCTTACTCCCATCCAGTCCATCGCCGGGAGCCTCTCACAACTCTTCGCCCGCACACCCCGCCCGGCGGATTGGGAGGACGACATGCGCTCGGGCCTCGCCGTCATCGGCGCCCGCTCGGAGTCACTCAGCCGGTTCATCGGCTCCTACTCCCGCCTGGCCAAACTCCCCAGGCCGACCTTCGGCCCCGTGGATCTCCACACTCTGGTCCAGCGCGCCGCCAACCTCGAAATCCGCCTCCCCGTGAACGTCATCCCCGGCCCACCGCTCACGCTGCGCGCCGATTCCGATCAGCTCGAACAACTCCTCATCAATCTCATCCGTAACGCAACCGACGCCTCCCTGGAAACGGGCGGCGCCGTGACTGTTACGTGGATTCGCGAGCACGGCCACGCCCTCGTCTTCATCCTGGACGACGGTCTCGGCCTGTCCAATACCGCCAACCTCTTCGTGCCCTTCTTCACCACCAAGCCGGGCGGCTCCGGTATCGGCCTCGTCCTTTGCCGCCAGATCGCCGAGGCCCACCTCGGTTCGCTTACCCTTTCCAACCGGGCCGGCGTGCGCGGATGCCAGGCTCGCCTGACTCTGCCGCTCTAATTCCTGCACTTTTACTTGTGAACGAGGTAATATATCTCCTGAACAGGAGGACCCGACGATTGTTGTCGTTCTGGGAAGACGTCCGCTACGCCATCCGCGTTCTCGCCCGCCAGCCTGGCTTCACCGCTGGAGCCATTCTGTTGCTTGCACTCGGCATCGGCGCCAACAGCGCCATTTTCTCCATCGTCGGCAGCGTTCTTCGCAAACCTCTTCCCTTCAAGGACCCCGAGAGGCTCTACTACATTTGGGTCCGCGACTTGCCGAGCCATCGGCCTCGACGCTCCCTGTCTCTAGCCGAGTTCCTCGACTACCAGAGCAGCATCCGCGCTCTTCCCGACATAGCAAGCTTCACCAGCCAGCCCGTCACGATGCTTCGCCAGGGTGCGCCTGTTCGCGCCGCGGCCACGTTCATATCCTCCAACTACTTCGAAACTCTCGGTATTTCTCCTGTGTTTGGCCGTTCCTTCGCTCCCAGCGAGTTCACGCCAGGGAAAAACCAGGCTGCCATCCTCTCCGATGAGTTCTGGAAGACCCAATTCGGCGGTGATCTCTCCATCATCGGCAAAACCATTCGCTTCGATAATGAAGTCCACCTCGTCACCGGCATCATGCCGCGCTTGGAGGGCTTACCTTTCGCCACCGACGTCTATCTGCCATTGCCCTACTCACCCGAACTGTTGGCCTCCCGTAGCGACCGCAACATCACCACCATCGCCCGGCTCGCCAAGTCAGCCACGCCGGAGCAGGCCGGCGAGGAACTGCGCGCCCTCGCCGCGCGCATCGCCGAAGCCTACCCGGAGTCCAGCAAGGGCTCGGAAACCTACCTCGTCCCCGCCATTCACCAGGTCCAGGGCGATGCCCGCCAACCCCTTACGGTCCTCTGGGCGGCCGTGGGCATCGTATTGCTCATCGCCTGCTCGAACTTGGCCAACTTATTGCTAGTCCGCGCTTCGGCCCGCCAGAAGGAAATCGCCATCCGCGGCGCCATGGGAGCCTCCCAGTGGCGCATCATCCGCCAGACACTCACCGAGAGCGTCATCCTGGCTATGTTGGGCGGCGCCTGCAGCATTGCCGTCGCCTGGTGGCTGTTGCGCGTCATCATCAACTGGGGCCCTACTGCACTGCCACGCCTCAGCCAGGCCCGGCTCGACCTGGAAACCCTCGCATACACCTTCACCATTTCCCTCCTCGCCGGGTTGCTGTTCGGAGCCATCCCGGCTTGGCGTGTTCTCCGCCTGAGCCTTGCCTCGGTGCTGCACGACGAGTCCAGAGGCAGTTCCGGAGGCGCCCACCGCAGTCTGACCCGCGCAATCCTTGTGGTTTCAGAAGTTGCTCTCTCCGTTATCCTGCTCATCAGCGCCGGGCTGCTGGTCCGCACTTTCATCGAATTGGGACGAATCGACCTCGGCTATAACCCAAATGGCGTCCTGAGTATGCGCGTGATCCTCCCGGTCGCCCGCTACAACACGGGCCAATCCTGCAGTGCATTCTTCCGTTCAGTGATGGGCCGGCTGGAAGCCATCCCCGGCGTCACCGGTGCTGCTGGAACATCAGTCGTCCCAATGATGGCCTCAAACTGGCTGGCTGAGTTCACCATCGATGGAAATCGTTCTGCCTCCGGCCGCTACGAGAGCGCCAACTACACAGCCGTCACGCCCAAGTACTTCGACGTCATCGGCACGGGCGTCATTCGCGGCCGCATGTTTACAGATGCCGACACAATCGACACGCCTCCCGTTCTGGTTGTCTCTGAGACCTTTGCTCAACGCTTCTTCCCATCTACGGACCCGATCGGTCACCGCCTCGATTTCAAAATCAACGGCATCAGCACCCACGGCTCCATCGTGGGTGTTGTCCGGGATGTCAAGCAACTGCGCCCCGACGAACCCCCTCGTACCACGTTCTATCAGCCGCACGCCCAACGCCCTTGGCCTTTCATGGTCTTGGTCGCCCGCGTCACAGGCGACCCTGAGTCCTTCTCCACTGCCGCACTCCAGGCATTCTATAGCGCCGATCCCGAAGTCTCCGTCGACAAGATTCAGCCGTTGTCGAAATACCTCAACAACGTCCTCGGCCAGCAACGTCTCGCCCTCGCATTGCTGTTATCTTTCTCCATCCTGGCCCTCGTCCTAGCCACCGTCGGGCTCTACAGCGTCCTGGCCGTCGCCGTCTCCCAGCGTGGGCGCGAAATCGGCATCCGCATGGCGCTGGGGGCCTCTTCCGCCGAAGTCCTACGCCTCATCCTCTCCCAGGGCCTCGGCCTCACGCTCGCTGGTCTTGCCGCCGGCCTTGCCGTCGCCCCCCTGGTCACCTACGCCATGCGCCAGATGCTGTATGGTGTCAAGCCAGCGGACTTGATCACTTTCCTCGCCGTCTCCCTGCTCGTTTTCGTGGCCGCCGCTGCCGCCTCCGTCGTCCCCGCGCTCCGCGCCTCCCGAGTCGATCCCGGCAACGCCCTTCGAGCCGACTAGAGCGGAAAGTCCGTCAACTTCCGCTCCGGCGGCCTCGCCACCCCGTACTCCGCTAAGATGAGCCCATGCACTCGCGGCCCGCAATCCTGCTTTTGTTCCTGCTTCTTGCCGGCCCGGCGTCGCTTGCACAGAGTCGATTCGTCCGCGGCCAGGGCGCCCAGCTCATCGATCCAGCCGGCAAACCGCTTCTCCTCCGCGGCATCAATCTCGGCAACTGGCTCGTCCCGGAAGGCTACATGCTCCAGCTCGAGGGCGGCCCTCAATCCGCGCGTGAAATCGACGCTCTGTTCCGCGAGCTCGCCGGTCCCGCCTTCGTCGACCGCTTCTGGACCGAATGGCGCAAGCGCTACATCACCGAGGCCGACATCGCCCGCATCAGCTCCCTCGGCTTCAACTCCATCCGCCTGCCCCTCCACCACTCTCGCCTCGGTCCCGGCGGCGAAGACTGGAGCCACATCGACAACACTGTCGCCTGGGCGCGCAAACACCGCCTCTGGGTCATCCTCGACCTTCATGCCGCGCCGGGCGGCCAGACAGGCACCAACATCGACGACAGTTGGGGCTACCCTTGGCTCTTTGACGATGAACCTTCCCAGACGGCCACTATCGACCTCTGGAAGCGCATCGCGGCGCGCTACAAGAGCGAGCCCACCATCCTCGGCTACGACCTCCTCAATGAGCCCATCCCCCACTTCCACGGCCTCCCCCGCCTGAATCCTTTGCTGGAGCCCCTTTACCGCCGCATCGCCGCCGCTATCCGCCAGGTCGACCCCAACCACATCCTCATCTTCGAAGGCGCCCAGTGGGCCAGCCGCTTCGATATGTTCGGCCCCCCGATCGACCCCAACGCCATGTACTCGTTCCACAAGTACTGGACCGCTCCCACACGCGACGTCATCAAAGACTACCTCGCCTATCAGGCCATGCACCACGTCCCTCTCTATATGGGCGAGTCCGGCGAAAACTCCGACGATTGGATCTCCCGCTTCATCGCCGTCCTCGAACAGGAAAAGGTCAACTGGTGCCTTTGGCCTTACAAGAAGATGACGGCCACCAGCGCCCCCATCTCCTTCGAGAAGCCCGTCCACTGGGACCTGATCGCCGCCTACGCCAAGCTCCCCGGCGGTGTCGGTGCTACCGAGAAGAAGGCCGCCACCCGCCCCTCCCCCCAACAGGCCCAGGCCGCCCTCCTCGACCTCCTCGACAAAGTGGCGCTGGATCGCTGCCGCCCAAACCCCGGCTTCCCCCGGCCTGCCGGGTAGCCCACAGCACCCACTCCCACCGGCCGTTGCAGGGCGATGTGAAGGGGTTCGTCAATGGCTGGACTTGGCGTTGTGATAAACCTGGTCGATTCTCGTCAGGTAGTTCACAAAGCACTGCGGGCAGTCTTTGTCTCCGTTCAACGCCCGCCCCCACTCGGCTTCCAGGATAGAAGGCACGACCTCGGTGGCTTTCGCCGGGATTTCGAACAGTTTGCTGTCCGGTTTGTCGAGGACCAGCCGGAGGACGCTCTTCTTCCGCCTCCCAAGGGCCCGGCCGTCGTCGTAATCGGCAGTCTCGGAATAGGCGACCTCGGCGAAATCCATCGCCGGCACCAATGTCGAAGTTCGCTTGATCGTGTAACGCCCACCGGATCCAGTCACGCTTCTTACCGGTCGAACGCACTCGATCGCGTCGATCCCATGGACCTTTATTGTTGAGGTGCTGGAACAGTCCAGCGTGGCCTGACCTGGGCCCAGGATCATGGCGTAGTCCCCAAGTCCCATTGGCAGGGTGGTTTTCACGTCTGCCACGTCGGTGATGGTGATGCGCGAAGCGCTGCCAACGTCGAGGATCCATCGGCGAGTGAGTTTCTTCCCATTCACGAAAACTACATCTAAACCCACAAAACCGGCTCCCGATCGGCCCGCCGCCGCAAACCCCTCATGCGCTGAGCCCTGCTTCTCCATCATTCCCGTCTTCGGGTTCAATCCAAGATGCTCCTGAGTGAACTCGTAGTAGTAGGGCGACGCTGCCGCGATAGCTTTTCTGCTCGCTTCGATGATCTTGGGCATGTCCTCAGCGGGAGGTCGCACGAGCCGCTGTTGGGCGTGACAAGCCAATCCAGCCGAGATTGTGATCGTGAGGATGTACTCGATGTTCATTGTGTGCTTCACCTCCGCGACGCCACTGGTCCCGGTTTAGGGGTGCGGGTACTTCTCCCGATAGAAAATCCGCGGCCGGCAACACCAACCAGCAATGAGTGGGTCGACACCAGTGCAGTTGCAGTAGTACCCGCCCCAACTCCCAACGCTGTGGGCACAGTATGTAACGCCGTGGGTGTAGGGGCCACAGTCGCATGCCAGCGATATCGAGTCAACCGTGGACCCACATGGGGCCGTGTAGACCGCGCCGTACTCCTCCGTGTCGGTGTAGTAGATCACCCAAAAGCAGTTGTTGCACATCTGCTTGAAGCAATAGTAGTCACCCCCGTAGTACTGGTTACAGGCGCCACTCTCGTAAGCCATCTCGGCCCCACCCATTTGCCCACATCCGCCATCAGTTTCGACGCAGAACACCGCCCAATACTGTGCTGAGGCAGATTCGCCAAATACCCCGACCATCATCGTGGCTAAAAGTAAAGCCTGAAGAGCCAGCCTTGCCCTCGTGGAACCTCCCAATCGCCTGACGTGCATGGCAGTGCCGATGTCGAGCTTGCGCCATTCCGTTACAGCCATGGAACTCGCCTCTCATCCTCCGTTCCGCGCATCGTGAACGATATATTCACATCAACTTGACATCCGAATTGCCACTTCAAAGTGTTTCACTGTCAACATGTCATTATCATCTTTGGCGTTACTTTTTGTAGCATGGAATCGTCTTTCTAGCAATCATAATGCCGCTTGGGGGAGGCTATCTTTTGATTCATCGAATTGGCACTGGGAAAGCACTGGACCGTTCCCTCAAGCCCTCGTTTCCTTCGAGAAGCCCGTCCACAGGAACCTGATCATCGCCTGCGCTAAACTCCCCGGCGGAGTCGGCGCTGCTGGATCGCTGTCGCCCCAACCCCGGCTTTCCCCGGCCTCAACCGTAACGCAGCCGCCCTCTCCTACGCCTTCGCCCGCGGCCAGAGCCTCGATCCCGGAGGGACGCTCTCCGCGAATCCCACTGGCGGTATCAGGTGGGGATACCGGCGCTCGATGTAGTCCCGTAGCCTCTTCCTCATTTCGACCGGGACCTCAATCCCTGGAGGCCGCGGCGGACCCGCCTGCAGGAATCCGAAAGTGTCCGCCAGCGCCTTGCCGCGCGCCGCCCCGCCGTACTCGCCCCAGTTCCCCAACTCCTCGGGGAACAGGTAGGGTTTGCCCGTGCCGGACCTCACCTTCACGCAGAACTCGGTGAACGGTGAGAATGCCCGTTCCGCCTCCTCATACTTCCCTTCGCCGCACAACGCCAGTGTCTGGCTCACGATGTGAGGCATCAGCGTGAAGTTAACGCTCCCCACGCCCGGGGCCTTCAGCCGGTGCATCTCCACCAGCCAGCCGGCGTCGGTAGCGCTCATGTGGACCAGCGGGCTCGCCGTCTGTAAAGTGAGCCAGGCCTTGAAGTCGAAATGCCCCTCCTTGCTGCCGAGCACGTTCGGCAGAGAGGCCAGTTCGCGGAAGATCTCCGGCGTGTACTCCTGGCGGATCCAGTCAAAGTGGTACACGATCAGCCCGATTCTCGGGCAGGCCGCCGAAAGCTGCTTCCAGAAAGCCAGCAGTTCGCGCTTGGTCAGCGTGGCATAGAACGGCTGCATGGTTAGCGCCGCATCCAGGCCCACCTCCATCGCCACCGCGGTCCGGCGAATGACCTCCGGGGTGTTGAGCCCTGCTGTCCCCAGCACACCGGCCACCGCGGTTCCGCGAGTCTCTTCCCTCAGGATCTCGGCGATGCGCCGGTGCTCCGCCTCGCTCAGCGTGTAGAACTCGCCCGTTGTGCCGCCCAGCACAATGCCGTCCACTCCGCTCCTAACCAGCTTTCGGCAGTTGGCCCGCAATGCCGCCTCGTCCAACGACAGGTCCGGCGCGAAAGGCGTGGGCGGATACGCGTACAGCCCGCGGTAGGTCTCCCGCGTCAGCGGCCCCGTCCGCGGCGCTGCCGCCCCGCCGGCCGCACCGGCCACTCCCGCAGTTGTAAGACCCGCAGTCGCAAGAAAGGAACGTCGCTTCATCTGGCCTGCTCCTGATCCCACCGATCTTCTCACAGGCAGTCAAGCATGGGCTTAAACATCGGTGTTCCTGTGCGTCAAGCCCCCACGCCCTTGTCACTCCGAAGGCGGAATTGAACATTCGAACCCAATTCGACGAGCCGGTTCGCCTCCGACTACTTCCCCTGCCCCCGCTTTTTCTCCCGCGCTTCCTTCATGATCGGCCCGTACACCAGCTTGTCGAACGGCGGGCATCCAGTGGGATACTGCCCCAGTTCGTTCCCTTTCTGCCGCATCAGAAACGTGCAGTAGGTCAGCGTCTTGCACACCCGCGCCTCGTCCAGTTCGCCCTTTTCGATCACGTCCTTGGCGAAATCCGGATACGCCAGCACGCCGCGCCCCAGTCCAACGAACCGGATCGCACCATCGGCCACGTTCGTCGCGCCCGCATTCACTGCATACTTCTGCAGCCAGCTATACCCTGTGCCCACCATCGGCAGGTCCGGGAAAGTCCGCTGCAACTCGCCCGCCACGCGGAAGTGTCTCTCCACCCCCACCAGCGGGTGCTCCGGCTGCTCGTAGTTGCCCTCGTCCGGCTTCTCGAACGGACGCCCGATGTGCGGGTTGTAATACGGGCTTCCCATCGACACATTCAACAACTCCAGGCCCCACTCCCGGAACCACCCGATCGCTGTCTTTACTTCGGCTAGGTCTTCCCGCATCGGGTCGTTCTCATCCACCCCCCAACCCCACGGGTACGGGACCGGATACTCCATCGGCTTGCCCAGGCCCGTCTGCTCGTCCTTCACGAAAGGCACGCCGTCATAACACCCCAGCCGCATGCAGATCATCACCCGCTGGCCGTACTTCGCCCGGATCTTGCCGAATACGTTGCGGAAAAACCGTGTGCGGTTTTCCAGGCTTCCCCCGCACCGGCCCTCCCGCGTCTTGGCCCCCAGCAACTCGCTCAGCAGATAGCCGTGCGTCGCCTTGATGTCCACCGCGGTGAAGCCGGCCCGCAGCGCCAGCCCCGTCCCCGCCACATAGTCGTCTTCCAGCCTCTCCAGATCGTCGTCGCTGATCACCGGGAAATCCGCCGGCGTTCCAGACTTTCGGTCGATCAGCGGATGGTGGTAAACAATCGTCTTGCTCGGCACCGCGTAGCGCCCCGACACCGTCAACTGCATCGGCATGAGCAGATCGTCCGTTGTCCCCCACTCCTCGGCATGCGCCCGCAGCATCATGTCGTGGAGGCGCGCGAACTCGTCCACCGTCTTCTCGTTGATCCAGATCTGCCGGGGATTCGCCCTCCCGTCCTCCCGGATCGCCGTCGCCTCAAACCAGATCAGCTTCGCCCCACCTCGCGCAAACCGCTCATAGCGCCGCCAAGTCAGTTCCTCAGGACGCCCGTCGAGGCCGCCGTCGCAGCCCTCCATGGGGTGGATCGCCATGGAGTTGCCTGCCGTCCGGGCGCCCACCCGCACCTTTCGCCCCAGCGCCTCCTGCACTTTGGCTTTGTCGTGCTGGAAACGCACGTGCTCCGCGCCTGCCTGCCGCGCCGCTTCCTCCAGCTCGACCAGGCTCTTGTAGATGAAATGTCGCATCCCTGCTTACTAGTTTCCCTCACCTACGGGTTTGTGTCTGGGCAGCAGCGCGATGGCCAAAGCACCGGCCATTGCCACCCCCAGCACCACCATCATGGCCCCTGTGTAACCGTCCATGATGCGCCGCAGATGCGCCACGAGGTACGGAAACCACGTCTGCCCGATCGTGTTCACCGGCAGGATCACCGCCATCGCCCGCGCCAGCGAATTCACGCCAAACTGATCGGCAGCCATCAGCGGGATCATCATGTAGTCGGCGCCCATGCCGAAGCCGAACATTACCGCGAATGCGTACAGATAGAAATCGGCCCCAGGCCGTACCTGCAACAGCAGCGGAATCGTCGCCGCCACAATGAAGTAGGTCGCAAACATCACCCACTTCTTCGAGAACCTGTCGGCGAAGTACCCGATCGACAAGCGTCCAGCGATCGACGACCACAGAATCAGAATCGACGCTGTCCGCCACGCACTGTTCACCTCTGCGCCTTGCGTAAAGCCCTCGTCCAGGAATACGAACTTCATGTGAAAAGTCACCGCGCCGATCGATCCGATCGAGCACAGGCTCCCGATCAGCAGCAGCCAGAACGCTGGGCTCGCCGCCAGCTCTGGAAACGTCTTCGACACCACCGCCTGCTCCTTCGGCGGTTCAGTGTCCCCGTCCGGATTCTGCCCGATGTCGGACGGCCTGTCCTTCAGGACGAACAGCACCAGCGGCCACGACAGGAATAGCATCAGCCCCAGCACCACCAGCGCCGTGTGCCAGCCGAAGGTCTCGGTCAGCGGCTTCACCAGGAAACTGCCGAGAGAGCCCATCAGCCCAACGCCCACGTACACCACGGCCATCGCCTTGCCCCGGTTCCGGCGGTACCACTGCGACACGATGATCTGGTGCGGCGGTGGCCCCGAAAGGAAGTAGCCGACCGTGTACACCACCCAGAATCCGTAGTACATCCACAACACGCCGGGCATCCGTCCAAAGCCCACAAGCGCTATACACGTCAGCCCCGTCCCGATCAGGATCAGCCGCCGCGGACTGAACCGGTGGATCAGCAGCGGCCCCATCCAGATGGTCAGGGCCGCAGCCAGCGGAAATCCGAACGTGATCTGCTCCCGCGTCCAGTTGAAGTCGCGCGCGAAGTAGTCGTAGAAGAACGAAATGTTGTAGTACGGGATGCCCGTCGACAGGCCGAACGTGATGAAGCTCGCAAAGACGATCCACGAGCCGTAGAATTTTTTCTGCATACTGACCTGCCAGTTATATCACAGCACTCGAAGGTGGAACCCGCCGTCAGCGTTGATCACCGTCCCGGTGCCGTAGTCCATCAGCCCGTCGGCGATCGCCCGAACCGGCCGCGCCACGTCCGCCGGATCCCCCAGCCGCCCCTGGGGCAACAGCCCGCCCTTGGCCTTTTCTTCGTAGGCGTCCCGCACCTTCTCAATCATGTCGGTTCGGATGATCCCAGGCCGCACCTCGAACACTTGCACGTTGCTCCCAGCCAGCCGCGCCGCCCACAACTGCACCGCCATACTCAAGCCGGCCTTCGAGATGCAGTACTCTCCCCGCATCGTCGATGCCGTGTAGGACGAGATCGACGTCACAAACACGATGCGTCCCGACCCTTGCTCCACCATCACCCGAGCCGCAAGCTGCGTCAGGAAGTATGGTCCTTTCAGGTTGGTGTCCAGCACCTCGTCGAAGATCTCCTCCGATGCCTCCAGGATGTCTTTCCTCTCCCTCGGGGCAATTCCTGCGTTGTTCACCAGCAAGTCCAGCCGCCCGTACTTCTCCTTCACGTAAGCGATCAGCGACGCACGGTCGGCCGCCGATCCGATGTCGCACCGCACAATGTCGGCGCCGCACTCATCGCGCAGGCTCTCCGCAGCGTCCACTCTGCCCCGGTAGGTCCCCACTACCGTGTGCGTCCTGGCCAGCTCCAATGCGATGCCTCGCCCGATGCCCCTCGACGCACCAGTCACCACAGCCACCTGCTTCTCGCTCATTCGATGCCGTTCTCCTTCAGCGCCGACTCGATCCCCTTCGATATCTCCTCCAGCGTGAACGTCTCGATGAACGGCTCGCCGTTCACCAGAGCAGTCGGCGTCCGCGCAATCCCCCGCGCGGTACCTTCTTCGAAATCCTTCTGGACCAGCGCGTTGAGCCGTTCATCCGACAAAGCCGCGGCCGCTTTGCCCGGGTCCAACCCGTGCGACTCGCAGAACTTCTTTAACCACCCCTCGAACGTTCCAGCCTTGATCTCCCGGATCGCAGCCATCGTCTCCCGCCGGAACGTGATGCCTGCCTCTTCGCTGATGCCTTGGATATACCGCGCCGCCACTGCCGCCCGCCGAGCCCAGGAGTGCTTCGCCAGCGGGAAGTCCCTGTGCTCGAACGCCACCTTCGCGCCGTACTTCGGCAGCAGCTTCTCATCCAGCATCTTGCGGAAGTCCGCGCAATCCGGGCACTGCAGATCTTCCCAAATCACCACCCGCACTGGGCTGTCCTTCTTGCCCTCGATCAGCGGGCCCTGTGCAAAAGCCGTTATCGCCGTCATCGTCAATGCAACCGCCAGTTTCACTTGCCTCGAACCTTGCCTAACAACTGCGCCGCCACTTCCTTGCCTTTGCCCAGCGCCGCGTCGAATGCCTCACGGCGCTCGGCCCGCGAGAGCCCGTAGCCGATGCGGTACACCCGCTCCAGCGAAAGCCCAACCACGTACGTGCCGGCATAGGCGATGGCCGCCTTAGGGATCAATCCACCGCCGAACGGAATCTTGCCAGCCAGCTCGCGCGCCGCCGCCCGCCAGCCCCACGCCCCGGCGATGATCGAGCCGATCTCCGAGCGCTGCTCCTTGAATCCAACCGGACGGTCGCTGGCCGCCGCCAGCACGAAGGCCATGCGGATCTGATTGCCCGTGAGCACCGCGGTGTCGGAGGCGAACTCGCCCACCACCCACGGCAACTCCGCCACGCTCGGCACCACGTTCGGCAAGGCGGTCAGGACGCTGAACATCGCGTTTTCCTTGGCAACTTCGTGGATCGTCGCCTTGACCATCGCCGCACGGAACGGCGGGAACAACCGCGCCAGCGGCAGGCCCAGATCCTGCCGATGCTCCAGGATGTCGCTCACCAGCCAGTGGGGCCGCCGCGGGTCGAACTCGAAGGCATCCTTATGCAGATCCCAGCCTTCCGGGACCGGCAGGCCGGTCTCGATCAGCACGAGGTGAAAACGCCCGCCGGCGTCTCCGTCGCACGCCCTGGTCAATGTCAGGGCCGCCTCCATTCGCTTCTCGCGTGACAACCCGGCCGGCGTCAGGTAATCTTCCATCGCCGCGTAGGCGGCGCTTGAGGTGGCCTCCACCAGCATTCGCACACGCCGCTCGGACGCCTCCCGGATCTCCGCCGGGTTCACCCGGCTGATCACCTTGCGGACCTGTTCCAGAAATGCCATGGTTCCACTCATTCCCGCGCCGGATGCCACTCCGGCCGCTCCGAGCCGCCGGCCCGCAGCACCACGCGCGGACTCAACTGCCATTCTACGCCAAGCCCCACACGTTCAACCTCCACTTGCGGCTCGTAGAACGACAGTAGCGCCTCCGTCGTCGGATGGAACTCCATCGCCGGCGCCACCAGATACAGCTTCGGCGGACGAACGCTGACGGGCAATCCGGGAAAATAGCCGTTCGCCGTGAAATCGCCCATCGCCGCATGGTGCGCGACGCGCATCCAGTAGTCCAATGCCTGCAGCGGCAGGTCGGGGTCCTCCGAGGCCTTTAGTTCGATCACCGCCAGCCGGCCGTCACGATCCACGGCCAGCAGGTCCAAGACGCCTCTTTCCAATCCGGCCACCGCCGGCACCTGCCCGTACACGGGCCTCTCCAGCAGCCTGGCGTCGAGCAGCGTCACGCGCCGCCGCATCACCGACTCGAGCCAGGCCTCCGGATTCCGTATGAACCATGGATGCGCTGGCTCCGGGCCGCAGTGCCGCCGGAAGCAGGCCAGCTCTCGTGCCAGGCGTTCCACAGCTTCCAGCGAGCGCGCGGGCCGCTTCCGATCCACGCCCACCGTCAACACGCCGCCGGTCAACCGGGCAAACTCCAACCCCCGCACCCGCAGGCTCCACACCCCCGGCGCAGCGGTGATGACCTCCACGTCGGGCAGGAGCGACACCGACCGTGCCCACCGCTCGCCGTCGGTCACCGGCTCCGGCGCCGCCTGCTGCCAGGGTTCCAATCGGGTGATCAGGTTGCCGTGGTCAGCCGCGTCGACCGGCGCTTCGAAGCCGGTTTCGTCGTAGCGGAATACACTTGTCTCCACGCGCAGGTGCCTGAGCCGCAACAGCGTAGACGACTCATGGCCGGCCGGCAGGAAGAGCACCAGGCCTTCCACGGCCCGCGGCGCTTCCCGCCGCCGCAGGTAATCCAGCCACAGCAGGCCGTGTGTGAGCGCCGAGCCGGAATGCGCCGGAGGCACGGCCAGCACCGCCCACTGCCTGTTCCCTGTTGCTATCAGCGCGCGAGGGCAGGACGGCGATAGCGTGTGCTCCAGGTCCGCGCCCGAGGTCAGATCTACGGTGCGCCAACCCGGGAACTGCCTGCTCAGCCAGCGCCTCAGGTGCTCGCGCAGAATCTCGCGCGACGACCGCAATAGCGTCGCCGTCGAACGCGGGTGCGCCGCGTCAGCCAGCGTCACCGTCCCGCTGCGGCCGCCAAAGCGCAACACCTCCAGCGTCAGGCGTCCGGGCCGCCGCTGCACCACTTGCATGACGCGCCGCGCCAGATTGCGAGCCTCGTCCCACACCTCGATCAGCAGGCAGTCCGGGCGATCGGTCAGAGAGCACGTGGACGAATCGATGGCGAAAGGAGCATCGCCCGGTTCAATGAAGATGGGAGATTGGCAGGAGTCGAGGAAGCTCTCGACCTCTTTCCGCAGCGCAGCCACCGGCGCTGTGCGGGCCGCCTTCCGGGGGGCAGGCACCGCTCCCAGTATAGAATTCTTGTGGTGGGACTGAAAGACCGCATCGACGAAGTGGAGTCGCGCATCGCCGCGGCCTGCGCCCGCGCCGGCCGCCGCCGCGATGAGGTAACCCTGCTCGCGGTCACCAAAGTCTTCCCGGCGCAGGTCATCCTCGACGCCCATGCAGCGGGCCTGCGCGAATTCGGCGAGAACTATGTGCAGGAGTTCGAAACCAAAGCGCCTCTCGTTTCCGGGCTGGACGGCGCGCGCTTTCACCTGATCGGCCACCTTCAGTCCAACAAGAGCCGCCGCGCCGGCGAGTTGTTTCAGGTAGTCCAGACGGTGGACTCCGGCAAACTGGCTCGGCGGCTGAACGAATGCTGCCGCCCTCTGGAGGTGATGATCGAGGTCAAACTCTCGACCGAGGAGAGCAAGTACGGTTGCGAGCCCGCGAACCTGCCGCAAGTCGTGGATGAGGTGCGCGCCTGCCCGAACCTCACATTGACGGGGCTGATGACCATGCCGCCGTGGTCAGACGACGCCGAGGCCTCGCGGCCTTACTTCGCGCGGTTGCGGCAGCTTGCCGCCGCGCACGGGCTCAGCCAACTGTCCATGGGCATGTCCCACGATCTGGAGACGGCCATCGAAGAGGGCTCCACCATGGTCCGGGTGGGCACAGCCCTGTTCGGATCGAGAAAGCGGGCATGATCCTGCGGCTGCTCAGCCTGTACTTTTGGTCTCTGGCCGGCGTGGCCGAGCCGGTGATCATGCTGCACGTGAAAGTGCCGATGCGCGATGGCGTCCGGCTCTGCGCCAACATCTTCCGTCCGGCGGCGTCCACTCGTTATCCGGCGGTGCTGAATCGCACGCCGTACGGCAAGGTGACGGAGTTGACGCCGGGCCTGAAGGCGTTTGTGGATCGCGGCTACGCCGTGGTCACACAGGACGTCCGAGGTCGGCACGACAGCGAGGGTGTCTTCGACCAGTTCGCCCAGGAACTGCGTGACGGCGAGGATACGCTCACCTGGATCACGCACCAGAACTGGAGCGACGGCCGGATCGGCATGTTCGGCGGGTCCTACGTGGGCATCGCTCAGTGGCGGGCGGCGCTGAGCGGCCACGCGGCGCTGAAAGCCATCGCGCCCGCCGTGGCAGGCGGCGACGATTACCTGGACCGGTTCTACTCGCCAGGCGGAGCTTTCAAGCTTGGCCACCGGCTCCGCTGGATCTCAGAGAACTACAAGCCGCCAGACGCGAAGATCCCCGAGTTTCAGAGACTGGTGACCTACCTGCCATTGCGCGGGGCGGACCGGCTCGCCGCCGGCAGGCGCCTGGACTTCTATCAGAAGGCCATGGACCATCCGGCCTACGACGCCCACTGGCGCGTGATGAGCACGCGGGCTCGCCTGGAGAGCGTGAAGACGCCGGCTCTGATCGAATCCGGCTGGTACGACAACTTCGCCGAGTCCGACCTGGAGATGTGGTCCGCCATGCGCGCACTGGGGCGCGCGGCGCGCATCATCATCGGACCGTGGGGACACAACCTGAGCCCCGCAATGCCTGAGGCCGATTTCGGCACACAAGCTTCACAACCGCTGCGACGCATGGAGATCGAGTGGTTCGACGCCCACCTCCGGCAGAGCGCGCCCGCGCCGGAGCCGTTGGTCCGCTACTTCGTCCAGGGCGTGAACGAGTGGCGCGAAAGCGCGGTCTGGCCGCCGGAGGGTTCCGCGCTAGTCCCGTTTTACCTGACCAGCGGCAAGGGCGCCAATTCTCTGAACGGCGACGGTGAACTGGTCGCCCGCGAGCCGCGCCGGGGCGGCAAGGACCACTTCGACTACGACCCCCGTAAAGCCGTGCCGACCGTGGGCGGCGCAGTCTGCTGCAACGCGCGCGTTTTGCCCTGGGGGCCGCTCGATCAACGCAAGGTGGAAGGCCGGAAGGACGTCCTCGTCTACACCAGCGGGGAACTCAAGTCCGATATCGAGATCGCCGGCGCCGTGCGGGCGGTACTGTGGGTCTCCAGTTCCGCACCCGACACGGACTTTACCGCCAAGCTGGTGGACGTTCAGCCGGACGGCAGGGCCAAGCTGCTGTGCGACGGCATCCTGAGGCTACGCTACAGGGAGGGCCTGGACCACGCAGCCCACTACCGGCCAGGCGCGGTGGAGCGTATCGTCGTCCCGGCGGGCGTCACCAGCAACGTGTTCCGTACCGGGCATCGCATCCGAATTGAGATCTCCAGCAGCAATTTCCCGAAGTATGACCGCAACTTGAACACCGGCCGCGCACAGGCCGACGAGAAGGAGATGCGGCCGGCCGCGCAGAACGTCTATCACGGGACAGGCACGCCGTCGCGGGTGGACCTGCCGGTGGTCCGGTGAGTATGGAGCGCTTTGGTAACATAAGAAGAAATCATGCTGCCTGAGCGTATCTTGGAAGGCCTCACCTTCGACGACGTCCTGTTGAAGCCCGCCCGGAGCGGGGTGGTCCCGGCCGAGGCGGAGACCAAGACCCAGATCACCAGAAACATTTCACTGAACATCCCCATCGTGAGTTCGGCGATGGACACGGTCACCGAAAGCCACCTGGCGATCGAACTGGCGCGGCAGGGCGGCTTGGGCATCATCCACAAGAACATGCCCATCGAGAAGCACGCCGAGGAAGTGGACCGGGTGAAGCGCTCGGAGAGCGGCATGATCGTGGACCCGGTGACGGTGGATCCGGACCAGCGGATCTACGAGGCGCAGGACATCATGAAGCGCTTCCGCATCTCCGGCGTCCCGGTGGTGAAGAACAACCGGCTGGTGGGCATTCTCACCAACCGGGATCTGCGCTTCGAGACCCGGTTCGACCAGCCGATCCGCGACGTGATGACCAAGGACCCGTTGTTCACGGTCTCCGTGGGCACCACCCTTGAGCAGGCGCAGGAGATGCTCCACAAGCATCGGGTGGAAAAGCTGCTGGTGGTGGACGAGAACTTTGTTCTCAAGGGGCTCATCACCGTCAAGGACATCCAGAAGAAGAAGAAGTACCCGAACGCGGCCAAGGATTCGCAGGGCCGGCTGCGCGTGGGCGCTGCCATCGGCGCGACGGGGGACTTCCTGGAACGAGCGCAGGAGCTGGTTGAGCGGAAGGTGGACGTCCTGATCATCGATACGGCCCACGGGCACTCCGAGCGCGTGATGGAGGCCGTGGTGACCATCAAGCGTCACCTGCCGCAGGTGGAGCTGGTGGCAGGAAACGTGGCAACCTACGACGGCGCAAAGGACCTGATCGCGCTTGGGGTGGATGCCGTGAAGGTGGGAATTGGACCCGGCTCCATATGCACGACACGCGTGGTGAGCGGCGCAGGCGTGCCGCAGATTACCGCCATCGCCGAGGTGGCACGGGCCTGCCGCGGCACCGGCGTGCCGTTGATCGCCGACGGCGGCGTGAAGTACTCCGGCGACGTCACCAAGGCGATTGCCGCCGGGGCGGATGCGGTGATGATCGGCAGCCTCTTCGCGGGCACCGATGAAAGCCCGGGAGAGATGATCCTCTTCCAAGGACGGACGTTCAAGTCCTACCGCGGAATGGGATCGATGGGAGCGATGCAGCAGGGCTCCAGCGACCGCTATGCACAGGACAGCAGCGGCAAGCTGGTTCCGGAAGGCATCGAGGGCCGCGTGCCGGCCAAGGGTCCGTTGGCCGACCTGGTCTTCCAGTTGGTGGGCGGTTTGCGGGCGGGCATGGGCTATTGCGGTTGTCGCACGATTCCGGAGTTGCAGGAGCGCGCCGAGTTCCTACGCGTCTCCATCGCAGGGCTCAAAGAGAGCCACGTGCACGACGTCATCATCACCAAGGAAGCTCCGAATTACAGGTTGGAGTAACGGGCTCCGGCAGCGCCGCTGGACCGGTCAGTAATGAGACCTCCTCCTATCCCTGCGTAACGCTGTTGCGCAATGTGCCGATGCCCTCGATCTCCACCTCGACGACATCGCCTGGCTTCATCTTCTGAGTGGTCCCCGGAGTGCCCGTGTAGATGACATCTCCGGGCAACAGGGTGACGTATCGCGAGATGAAGCTGACGATGGTGTGGCAGTCGTGGATGAGGTCCGAAGTGGGCGCCTGCTGCACGGGCTGACCGTTGAGCCGGGTAGTCAGCTTGAGGTTGCCGTAGTCGAGGCCGCGGGCGATGCAAGGTCCGAGGGGGCCGAAGGTATCCGCACCCTTTGCGCGCCACCACTGCATATCCTTGTTGGGCCCGCCCTGCCAGTCCCTCTCGCTGACATCGTTGCCGCAAGTGACCCCGAAGATGTAATCCCTAGCCTGCTGGACGGTCACGTTGCTCGCCTTCTTGCCGATGATCAGGACCAGCTCCCCCTCATAGTGCGTGTTTTTCGAATCGGATGGAATGACGATGTTCTCGCCGGTTGGGATGAGGCAGGAGACGGGCTTGTAGAAGATGTCGGGATGCGGCGAGGGTACGGCGGTGCCGATGTGCGACTTGTAGTTGCGTCCGACGGCGAGGACCTTCGACGGATTAACCGGGTAGAGGAGCTTCACCGAGGACAGCTTGACGCTCACGCCGGAGGGCTGGGGATTGGCAAAGAGGCCACCCGACAGCGGGCGGATGGTATCGCCTTCCAGCATTCCGTAGGCGGGGGCGCCTCCCTTGAGAAACCGCACATAGCGAACGACGCCGGCGGATTGGGCTGCGTCGACAAGGCCCTGGGCTGCGGCGGATGCGATCAAAGAGCGACGTGTGACAGGAGACATGGCGCAGCCATTGTATCGGACGCGGAGCTCATGCGCCGCTCATGCGGGATGCCTCTAGCAGAACCTGCTGGACCAGCAGATCCTCCTCAAGCGTCACCGAAAGCGGCTGGCTGGAACTGACACAGCGGTGCAACTCCGCGAAGTCACCTTCGTAGCGGCGGAAGGCGGGCAGGTCCACCTTCTGACGTCCGGCCTTGAAAGGGCCAGCCGCTTTGACGAGATCGATCTCGAGCACAGGGGGCTCAATCGGGCGTAGCACGGCGGTGCCGTTGGAGCCGAAAATCTCCAGCGATCGATAGGCATTGGAGTTAGGCTGGAGAATCGCGAAGGTGACCACGGCCATCGCTTTCGGATACTCCAATACGGCCATGGTGTTGTCCTTGACCGTATCGCGGAAATTACCGTCGGTCCGGAGGACGGAGGTGATTCTCTGAGGCCGCCCCATGAGCCGTGTGATGGGGTCCAGCAGATGGCCGCCCTGCTCGAACATCTGCCCGCCGGTGAAGCGATTCCAGTCGGGGCGTCGGTCGGCGCCAATGAGGTCGTTCATGGTCCCGCGCACCAAATAAATCTCCCCGAACCAGCCCTTAGGCGCGGCGTCGAGCATGAGATTGATGCCGGGGTGGTGCCGCCACATGTAGCCCATCTGGAGCAGGCGCCCGCGGCGGCGAGCGACGTCTGCCAGCGCCCGCATCTCGGCCATGTTGTCCGAGGGTGGCTTCTCCAAGTGCACATGCTTACCGGCGTTGAGCGCAGCGAAGCCGTCCTTGGCGTGCCGGGGGACATCGGATTCCACCGCGATGACGGAGATGGCCGGATCGGTGAGAACGTCCTCCCGCTTCAAAATGGCCACACCGGCCTTCTCGTAAGGCGCGCGCACAGTGGGCGAGTCCTCGACGATTCCGGCAAGGTCCCATAAGGGCGATTTGCGGACGATGCCGATCTTGGCCTCGGCATGGGAATGGGAAGCACCGAGAAAAGCGATGCGGAGCTTCCCGGCTGGCGGCTGCGCCAGTGCCGGGGTTGCCGCAAGAAACGTGCGTCGGGTCATGTCAGGACGATTCTATCCCGAGCGCGGATGCGGTACGATGCGCGCGGAGGTAGAGCCATGTTGCTCATTCGCGAAGTAGCGGACAAACTCGGGATTCCCGATGATTATCTGGAATACTACGGGAAGTATACGGCCAAGCTGAGGCTGGAGCTGCTGGACAGAGGGGAGCGGCGGGGAAAGCTGATCCTGGTGACGGCCATCACGCCGACCAGCCACGGCGAAGGCAAGACGGTGGTCTCCATAGGGCTCACGCAGGCGTTGGCGAAGCTGGGCAAACAGGCCGTGGTGACGCTGCGGGAGCCGTCGCTGGGCCCGGTCTTCGGTCTGAAAGGCGGCGCCACAGGCGGCGGCCGTTCGCAGGTGATTCCCAGCGAGATGATCAACCTGCACTTCAACGGCGACTTCCACGCGGTGACCAGCGCGCACAACCTGCTGGCGGCGATGATCGACTCTCATTTGCACCACGGCAACCAACTGCGCATCGACGTGGACAACATCTACTGGCCCAGGGCGTTGGACATGAACGACCGCGCATTGCGGCACGTCATCGTCGGACTTGGCGGGAAGGTGAACGGCGTGCCGCGCGAGACCGGCTTTGTGATCACCGCGGCCAGCGAGGTGATGGCGATTCTGGCCCTGGCGCGGGATCGGGCCGATCTGCGGAAGCGCCTGGGCGAGATCGCCATCGGACTCGACCTCGAGGGCAAAGTGGTCAGGGCAGAAGACCTGAGAGCGACCGGCGGCATGATGGTTCTTCTGAATGAGGCCATCATGCCGAACCTGGTGCAGACCACCGAGGGCGCGCCAGCGCTGGTGCACGCCGGCCCGTTCGCGAACATCGCACACGGAACCTCCAGCGTCATTTCGCAAAGGATGGGCCTGCAACTGGCGGACTACGTGGTGAACGAGACCGGCTTTGGCGCAGATTTGGGCGCGGAGAAGTACTTCGACGTCGTGATGCCTTCGTCGGGCATCGTGCCTTCGATGGCGGTCCTTATCGCCAGCGCGCGGGCGCTGTGCACGCAGGGCTCGGGAGACGAGAGGGGGCCGTTCGATTCCGCGGCGATGCAGAAGGGGCTGTGCAACCTGGAACGTCACCTGCAGAGCCTGGGGAAGTTCCACGTGCCGGTTCTGGTGGCCATCAACCGATTCAAGGACGATGCGCCGGAACTGCTCGACCAGATCGCCGCATACTGCCGAAGCCGCGGCGTGGAAAGCGCCGTGGTGGAC
>JACRKW010000137.1 GCA_016215215.1 Acidobacteriota bacterium | reverse complement strand
CCTCCGCCGACGTCATCCCCGACCGCCGCGCCGCCGGCCTCACCGAAACCGTCGCCAACGCCGCCGCCGGGGCCCTCCCCCTCATCCCGGTCGTCCAGGTTCCCAACCTAAACCGCGCCCTCGATTCCCTCAAGCAGGCCGGCTTCTGGATCTACGGCCTCGACCACCGAGCGAGTCAACTCTACTCCGGTACAGACTTTACCAACCCCGCCGCTATCGTCCTCGGCGGTGAAGGCCACGGCCTCCACGACCTCACCCGCCGCCACTGCGACTTCCTCCTCCGCATCCCCATGGCCGGCCAGGTCGCCTCCCTCAACGTCAGCGTGGCCGCTGGCATCGTCCTGTTCGACTGGCGCCGCCGCCAGCCCCCCATCGCGTAGCCCACCCTTCTGTTGTTTGGGGCCGCCGGCAGCGGACCGGCATCGCCTGCACCCGATATCGATTCTGAGGGGAGCGGTACTCGCCCTTACGGGAGGCGTTTCCGTCGGAGCCGGCGGGATTCCGGCGAGGTAAGGCGATTCGCGGCCGGACGAGCATTCAGCGTAAACGGTAACCCGGTGAGCTTTTTGTTCGATGAGGAGGGGAAACTCGCCGGGCAGACCTTCGCACAGCCCACATTGGAGAGTCTGCTCAGGATCCTGGAGCGCACCGGTCTGCAGTAGCTCCTTGGCTCCCCGTGCGGCGCCGGGACGGAATATGCAAACGGGCCGCCCCGGAGGAGCGGCCCGCGTTGTCTGATCAGTTCACTACCAGCGGGGTTCGCGCCGGCGGCCGCCGCCGCCGCCGCCACCAAAACCTCCGCGGTCTCCACCGCGCCCGCCGCCACCGCCGCCGCCAAAGGGGCGTTCTTCACGCGGACGAGCTTCGTTCACGTTGAGCTTACGCCCGCCGAAGTCGGCGCCGTTCATCGCATTGATCGCGCGCTCGGCCTCCTCATCGTTAGGCATTTCAACAAATGCAAAGCCGCGGGAGCGGCCGGTTTCACGGTCCGTGATGATGCTAACGCGATCGACGGTACCATATGCCTCAAACAAGCCACGGACGGCGTCTTCGCTCGAGCTGAAGCTCAGGTTTCCAACAAAGATGTTCTTCAATCAAACGCTCCTTCGTATTCAGACGGCGAATGGATTAAGGGGAGTTCAGACAGGCGGGGACAAGCGCGGGCCGGACTCGAACCTAACCTTACGCAGGCAGTCAAAATACAGGCACATGATAACAGGTCTCTTTGGCAAATCAAAGTGAAATCTTGCGGCCGGTCCGGTCCGCGCCCACCCCCCCTACTGCCGGGTGACTTCGAGGTAGTGGGCTCCCGAAACCGACGGTCCCCGGATCAAACGGCCCTCCAGGCGCCCTGGCCCGGGGGGCAAGGCGACTCGTTCGAACACAACCTCAGTAGCGCCTTGCCTCACCGGCAATTGCGTCCTCAACTCGCCAAACCGCACCTCAGCCTCCGCATTGGCCGGCAGCGCCGGGAATCGCAGCGTCACGGTGTAAAGGCCGCCGGCCCTGACATCCACCTCGTAGTGGCCTAGGCCGGCCGCGTCCCAGGAGGCAGACGGGCCGCGCCAATCCTGCCTGGTGAGTAGGACCGGATTCTCCTGCGGGGCGCCAAGGAAGATTCGGGGTGGCGCGTAGCCGTGATCCCGAGCGACATCGGCGAACCAGCGATCGTAGGCCCGGTGCAGGGAGGCGGCGATGCCGGCGCGGCCTTCGGCGAGGTTGTGCTGTTCCGCAGGGTCGGACTGGAGGTCGTAGAGCTCCATCTGGCGAGAGGTCGTGCCCACCAGTTTCCAGCGGGGGCCGAGCACGGCGCAGTTCCGCACGGGCTCCGGCGCGTCGCCGCGATGCCATTGGAAGAAGAGGTTTCGCTGGACTGGCTTCCGCAGCAGGGAGCGGCCATCGATGGTCCTGCCTCGCGGGAGCGGCACTCGGCAGGCATCGAGAATGGTGGGCATCAGGTCGATGTGGGCCGCATTCCTGCCGTCGGTTGCTCCTGCGCGCCACTTGGCGGGCCACCGCATGAAGCACGGTACCCGAAGCCCGCCCTCGTATGTGGTCCCCTTCAAGCCACGTAAGCCAGCGTTGTAGCGGGGGAAGGCCGGCCCGTTGTCGCCGAGGAAGATCAGCAGCGTATCTCGCTCCAGGTCGAGGCGGCGCAGGTGGTCCAACAGCCTGCCGGTATTGTGGTCCAGATTGGCGATCATGCCGTACACCTTGGCGGTTCGTTCATCCAGGCCGGTATTCCGGTAGGACGCCACCCACTTCTCATCGACCTGCAAAGGATCGTGCGGGGCGTTGGTGGCCAGGTAGGTGAAGAATGGACCTCCGCGGTTGGCAGAGATGAACTCCATTGCCGCGTCGAAGAAGATGTCGGTGCAGTAGCCGCGTCCTTTGACAGGCCGGCCGTTGTGCTCCAGCGGTGGATCGAAGTAGCCGGTGGCTGGAGGGCTGGAGGGCTGCGCCAGACCCCCACCGCGCAGGGTGAGCGCCTCCTGAAAGCCTTGATCCATCGCCCGTAGCGGGTGGTTGTCGCCGAGGTGCCATTTGCCGAAGATGCCGGTGCGATAGCCCGCCGAAGAGAGACATTCAGCCGCGGTCACTTCATCGGCGTGCATGAGAGATCGACCGATGTAGGTATCTACAACTCCGGTGCGGTAGTTGTAGCGTCCGGTCATCAGGCTGGAGCGCGTAGGAGAGCAAACAGGGCTGACGTGGAAGCGGGTGAATTGAATACCCTCGGCGCCAATGCGGTCGAGGTTGGGGGTCTTGAGAATGGGATTGCCGTGCAACGACAGGTCGCCGTACCCTTGATCGTCAGTGATGAGGACGATGACATTCGGCGGCTTGGGGGAGGCAGCCGGCTTCCAAGCAGGAGCGGCGGCGGCGGCGAAGAATTCGCGTCTGGTGGCCATTGCGCCCTACAATACCACTCGCCTTGGATGGGCTTCTCGACTGTCAGAGCGGCTTCTTGATCCGGAGCATCACGGGCGGGGTGGCTTCGCCTGCTGGGCTGGACCCCAATTCGATGCGGCGGATGCGCTTCTCCAGCGTGGAGAGCGCCGAGGCCTGGGCTTCCAGCGTGGCATGAAGCTCGCGGACGTAGAGGTTACGGAGATCAAGTTCGGTCTTCAGGCGCTGGAGCTCGCCGTCGCGCTGGGTCAGGATGGACTCCAGACGGTCCAGATACGCGGCCATGGCCTGGTCGTCCTGATCATGGCTTGTAGGGCAACCCGGATCCCGGTTCCGGCCCGATGCGCGATACTGCACGGAACAATAGTGCCTGCGCACTCGCGGGATTCTCAGGGCGCTGCCGGCCGGCCCCATTCCACGCCGCCCAGAATCCCGACACCACAGGCAAGTCTCATACCCTTCGGCTTGCAGTGCCGTACGTAAGCTACCCCGGCGATGCGGATTTCGCGGCTTTCCAGTTGGAGGATGGTTCCTAGCGGAATGGCAGACCGGAGTTCGAGCTTCGCGCCACGGCGTAAGATGTCGAGACACGCCGCAACTTGTTGGCATGTGAAGCCTTGCGGCGACTTCCAGTGCAGTTTCACCTTGCCTGTACCCGCAACACGGGTGAACAGTCTCTTCTCGGCTGCCATGTCTACTTCCGCCCCCATTGGACTGGGGGTCTGTTTGATTTCACCCAAATGAGTGCATTCAGCCAATATGGGAAATCACCTAGACAGGTAATCCGCTATGCAGTCAGCATCGTCATACGGAGGTGAACGGGCATCGGAAAGACCCGCACAAACAACTGATTTGAAAGGTCAATGTTATGAGGCACATCAAGTTGATGGTTCCCTTCTGCCTGCTCTCGGGCGTACTGCTGGCTCAGGGTCCTGCCGGCCCGGGGCGAGGCTGGGGTGGCGGCGCTGGGATGGGCGCCGGCGGAGGCTCCCAGCAGTGGTTTGCCCGCCGGGCGGCACTGGCAGGCCCGATGAGGGGTTTGGCGCAACTGGACGCGCTGAAGCAGAACCTGGGGCTTACAGACCAGCAGGTGGATCAACTTCGAACGTTGCGGAAGGAGCAAATGCAGTCGCTTCGCCCGCAGGCGGAGAAGATGCGGGAAAACCGGCGGGCGTTGGCCGAGGCGATGAAGTCGGCCAACCCGGACGCCAATCAGGTCGGCCAGTTGATGGTGGAGCAGCGGAAACTGGCCGAGTCGCTCCGCGCTGCGCACAAGGATCGCGGGGCTGGCGCTCTGGCGATTCTGACCCCGGAACAGCAGGCCAAGTTAAAGGCATTGCAGGATGCCCAGGCGCTGATGCCCGCGGCAAGGCAAGCAACTGCGCTTGGGCTGATTGCGCCGCCGGCCGGCGAAGGTCCGGCGGGCATGCGTCCGCCAGGCGGACGCCGGCAGGGCCCCCCTGTCCGATAAGGGAACGGTTTTGCGGTCCGTGCAGCGGGTCCGGCCGGCGTGCCTGGCCCGCCCTTTTTTTTGCTACTTGGGCAAGAGCGAGAGGACGCCCTCCGACGGGCTGGGGATGACATGGGCGGCAATCAACTTCCCGAGGCCGGCGACCCTGGCGCTCCCGGCGTCTACCGCAGCGCGGACGGCGGCGACATCGCCTTTGATGACTACAGTGATGAAGCCGCCTCCGAGCTTCTCGCGGGCCAGCACCTCCACCGAGGCTGTCTTCAAGGCCGTGTCGATGGCCTCGAACACGGCCGTAAATCCTTGGGTCTCGATAAGCCCGACGGCGAATCCTGCCTGATCCGGCATGTTTCTCTCCCTCTTCCCCTTCGGTTGACGGGGAGCTTTCACGGTGGCCTGCTCCATCAGCGGGTTGAAATCCGGCGCCGCCAGCCAGGCTTGTTCCGAGCCGCCGGCCGGGGCGGCGATGACATCGCAGACGGCGGCTACCTGCATTTGCCGGGCGATTTCAGTGGCGGCATCCAACGCCGACCGTACATCGCCGAGCGATCCGGCCAGTTTGATGCAAACGCCCGGCTGGTCATTGAGTTCAGTCTGGAGGAGACGGACGAGGCCGCCTTTCTCCATGGCATCCAGGATGACCATGCCGGGAGACCAGCCACCGACTTCGACAAGCCCTAACGCTTCGTGCAGATGACACCTCGCTGCTCAAGCTCTCCGACGATTTCGAGAGCGAGTTGGGCGATACGGTCCTGCTGTACAGAGCCTCCGCGGGGAGCGCAACCGGAAGCGGGCGGGTCAACCACGCCGCAGTCGCTGAGAATGCAGCGAAGGACCTTCTCCAGAGCGGCGCGATCCACCTGCTGAGCGGCGGTCATGGGCTGGCGGCCGCGGCCGAAGTCGAATCCGCGCATGGCCGCGCCGCAGCGGAAACCGTCCGGGAACTCGAATGGGAGCAGCATGGCATCAAAGAGTTCCAAGATGCGCGTGTGGAGCTGCATGGCCTGCTGGTAGTGCCCGGCCTTGGTGAGGTCGTATACCTGGCGCATCAGCTCGGGGACAACGTTGCTGCTGGCGTTGGTGCCGCCGTCGCAACCGGCAAGCATCATGGGCGTAAGAACGACGTCCCAGCCGGTGAGGAAGGTGAAATCCGGGCGAATGGGGCGGACGGCGGCGATCATGCGCATCATGAAGGAGAGATCGCCAGTGGAGTCCTTGATGCCGATGATGCGGGGGCAATCGGCGGCCAGCCTCTGGATGGTTCGCACGTCGATGGGGCTGGCGAACATCGGAATGTTGTAGAGGGTGACGTCGATGGGAGAGTGCTTGGCGATCTCGGCGAAGTAGGCGTAGACCGAATCGGGGCTGAGGCGGTAATAGAAGGGGGAGACGATGGCGACAGCCACGGCGCCGTAGCCGGCGTAGGCTTCGCAGGCGGCCAGGGTATCGCGAACGTTGGCCTCGGCGGCGCCGGCGAGCACGGGAACTTTGCCCTGGGCCACCTCACAGGAGATTTTGACGATGCGGCGGCGCTCCTCGAGACTGAGCCTGGTGAATTCGCCGGTGGAGCCGTTGGGGTAGAGACCGTGAACGCCCTTCTCGATGAGCCAGGCGAGAAAGCGGCGCAACTCAGACTCGTTGATCTCGCCGCGGGCGTCGAGCGGCACGAGAGTTGGTGTGAATATGCCCTGGAGTTTACCGGCCATCCTCTGCCAGTCTATGCGAATGGAGGAGATAGCCGCTACCCGGTGGCGGACAGGGGATCAGTCGATCACGACGATTTCGCCGGCCTCGACGCCCTCCAGGATCTCGGCCTGGGCGCCGTGGACACGGCCGCGGGAGACGTGGCGCTTCTCAACGGTTTCGCCCTTTTGCACGTAAACGAAGCTCTGGCCATTCTCATCCCTGAACGCTTCGACAGGCGCGAGCAGAACATCCTCGTGCTTCTCGACTAGTACGTCTGCCGACGCAGAGAGGTCGGGAATCAGCCGCTCGTCGGGATTGAGGATCTCCAGCCGGATGGGAATACTGCGCAGGAAGAACTGCTGGCGTCCTGGAGGAACCGCCATGGCGCCGATGGAGTAGACGCGGGCCTTGTAGATGGCCTCGGGGTAGCCATCCAGGCGGATCGTGGCCTCCTGGCCCAACCTGAAGCGCCCGCTTTCGGCCTGATTGACGGCGCCCTCCACCTGCATGTTGCGGCAATTCACTACGCGCATCATGAGGGAACCCGGGTAGACACGGTCGCCGACCTGGTAGGTAGACTGCTCGGCAACCCCGTGGCGGTGAAGAGTTTTGAGAACCACCATGCCGTCAGTGGGCGCGTGGACGAGGAGGCGCTCAAGATCGTGCTTGTGGCGCTGGACGTGCTTGCGTTCCAACTCGACGCCGATCTCGGCGATGCGCATGGCGGCCTCTTCCGACTCCAGCACCTGCGGAAGATCCTCGGCCATGGCCAGGTACTCAGCCTCGGCCTGCAATGCGGCCAGTTTCAGCAGTTCCTGCCGGATGCCGGAGCGGACGGGGATGGTCTGCAGATCCAGTTTCGCCTTTTCCATCTTGGCCCGGGCCTTGTCCATCTTCTGCAGCAGTGCGATCACGTCGAGGGCGGCGATGGACTGGCGCTTCTCGAGCTGATTCTCCTGGTTGTTGAGGCCATCGACGGTGTCGTCGTAGTGATCCTTGGCCGATTGCGGGTCGAACTCGGCCACCAGATCGCCTTTCCGCACCATGGAACCGGAGGCTGCGAGTCTCAGGAGCGTGAGTGGACGATCGGGCTCGGGCATCCTGAGTTTCGGCACCGCGATGTCGGCGTAAGTTCGCGCCGAGGTCTGGCCGTTCAGCCGCAGGCGGATCTCCATGGTGCCGCGCTCGATCCGGACGACCCGAGCGGCGCGAGCCTGGGCCTTTTGCCGGGCGGCGAGCTGCGACTGCCTGGCCACCCAGGCGGCCGACCCGGCAGCGGCGAGCACGACGAAGGCCAGGAGCCAAGCCCATGGCCTCCGCCTTGCCGTCGAGGGAGGCGGCGGAAGCGGATCCAAGAGTGGTTCTGGACTTGGCCAAACTGACATGGCAGCAGAGGCGAAGCTCCAGAGTATCGAATCCGAGAGCCCGCTGGAAAGCGCTTTCCTGGGTCTTTATCTTGGCGGAGTTGCTTTGTGGTAGTTCGGGAACTCAGGCTTCTCGTGTTTGGGTAAGGGGTTGCGCTTGAGGCTGTCCAACAGAACTTCGACAGCCTTCTCGAGCTGAGGATCCCGCCCCTGCCGCACCAGCGCCGGATCGTTCTCCACCTCGATGTCGGGTGTGGTGCCGTGGTTCTCGACGTCCCACTGCTTCTCCGTATTGTAGAAGGCGAGGTTCGGCGCGGTGACGGAGCCGCCAT
>JACRKW010000136.1 GCA_016215215.1 Acidobacteriota bacterium | reverse complement strand
GGCGAGTGGAGAGACGGCTATCCGCTGGTTTACGATCCGCGGGAGAAGCAGTACCGTGGATCGCTGGTGGGATTGAAGCCGGACACGGAGTACGAGGTCCGGTTGGAGGCGGGCGGGGAGCGCGTGGAATTCCGGACTCGGACGCGGAACGAGGTCTTCCCCGTGGGAAGAACGACGTACGTGCCCGGCGGAGTGCGGGGAGAGACGTTGACTGTGACAGAAGGGGGGACGGAGAAGGGCTGGCACGTGGTCACGCCTGAGCCGGGCAGGCGGGCGACGATCGACGGGTTCAACCTGCAGGACTACAATGTAGTGATCGAGGCGGGGTACGTGATTCTGCGGGGGTTGGAGTTGAAAGGGGCGGCGATCCACGGTGTACTCATCAAGGCAGGCGTGGAGAACGTGGTGATCGAGGACTGCCGCATCGCCGGCTGGGGCCGAATTGGCGGCGCGCGCGTTTGGGGCGTCACCACGGGATCAGACAGCGCCATCTACGCGCAAAGGGGGGCCGGGCGGCTGGTGATCCAGCGGAACCTGATTGAAGATCCACGCGGCGGATCGAATGACTGGGAGAGCGGACATCCGAACGGTCCGCAGGGGATCAGCATGTTGAACACGAGCGGGGGCAACGTGATCCGCTACAACACGATCCGCTCGACGGAGGATCACGGGTACAACGACGGGATCGGAGGCGGGGACAACTTCAGCTTCGAGGGGAGCCCGAACCGGGACTCCGACATTTACTCCAACATCGTGTCGAATTGCTGGGACGATGCGATTGAGAGCGAGGGGGCGAACATGAACGTGCGGATCTGGAGCAACTACCTGCACCACACGTTCACTCATGTGGCCACGGCGGCGACATCAATGGGTCCGCTGTACATCTTCCGGAATGTGTTCGGGGCCAGCCGGATCACGCACGGGGATACGTCGGGAGGGACGATGATCAAGACTGGCGGGAGAGAGGTGGAGGTGAACGGGGAGAAGGTAAGCACGCTACTGGGGTACCGCTTCATCTTCCACAACACAGCGCTGCAGCCGGGCGGCGGATTGGACGTGTTCAGCGGACACGAGACGCACAACGCGGTGACGCGGAACACCATATTCTATGCGCGCGGCAAGACCTACCCGCAGACGAAAACGGAGCCGGCGAACGATTTCAAGACGGACCTGACGGGGGGATACCTGGGTGGTGGATTCGTACGGTCGATGTTCCAGCCGAGCGAGGGGCTGGAGTGGTTCCTTGCGCCCACGATGAACAAGATCCGGTGGGGGAGGATCGAGTACGAGCGGGGCGGGAAGAAGGTGTTCATCACCGATCCGCTGGAGCAGGTGGCGAACCCGGCTCTGGACAAGGGCGTACGGCTACCTGGTTTCAACGACGACTATGCGGGGGCGGGACCGGACATGGGGGCTTTTGAGAACGGGCGACCCGCGTTACGGTTTGGGAGGGAGATGGCGCCGGGATTTGAGCGGGCGGCCTGGGAGAGGTGGTAGGGGGCTCACGTGTCGCGGCGCGGCGGTGATTGTAATTCAGATCTTCCTGTCTTATTCTGGACGCGACTTGGCGATGTTTACACAGATGAAGGGAGGATCCGATGTCCGCCAAATGGACGCGACGAAGTTTGCTTGGAGCGACGGGGGCCTTTCCCCTGGCTCTTGCTCAAGAACCGGCAGTGAAGATCATCGGCGTTTCGTGCAGCCCGCGCAAGGACCGGAGCACCGCCGCGGCGCTGCGCGTGTGCCTGGAAGCGGCCAAGGGGGTTGGGACAAATGTCGAGGTCGAACTGATCGACCTGGGCGGCCTGAAGATGAACGGCGACCTGGCCGCGGGCGTTCCTCTGGCGGAGGGGGAAAGGGACGATTTCCCGGCGATCGAGGCCAAGTTGCGTGACCCGAAGGTGGGCGGGATCATCGTGGCGACTCCGGTCTACTTCAGCAACATGAGTTCGCTCTGCAAAGCCTTTCTGGACCGATGGATGGCGTTCCGGGGGAGTTTCGCTCTGCGCAACAAAGTAGGCGGGGCGGTAGCGGTGGGCGCGGCACGCAACGGAGGGCAGGAGTTGACGCTGCAGACGATCCACGCGGCGATGCTTTGCCAGGACATGATCATTGTGAGCGAGGGGAGACCGAGTCCGCGGCTGGGAGGAATCCTGGTGAGCACGAAAGACGATGTCAGCAAAGACGAAGCAGGGCTGGCGACAGCAAGGGGTTTGGGCAGGCGGGTAGCGGAGGTCGCGCTGCTGCTCAGAAAAGCGGGAGCGTAGGGAGTCAGACTGGCAGAAGCTTCGTCAGGCGTGTTCTGCCGGGCTCGCGTGCGGCGCCGGACGCAGCTAGCAACACTTCTTAGTCGCGTCGATCTTCAGCCAGAACACGGCGCCGACCAGAAGCATGGCCGCCACGGGCACCAGGGCCGTGTCGTAACTACCGGAGATCCCGACCATGTATCCATAAGAGACCGACAAGATGAACGAGCCGAGCTGAGCAGCGGTGTTCATCGAGCCGGATACGGCACCGGCGTAGTCGCCGCCGATGTCCAGGCAGACGGCCCAGACGGCCGGCTGCTGAAAGCAGATGGCGGCGTAGCCGACGCTGAGGAAGGCAACCGTGGCGTAGTGGCCCGCCGAAAGCATGCCGGCGAGGATGGAGAACGCGGCCACGGTCAGGCTTGCGGCGCCAGCCAGCCGTCGTCCCGCCTTGAGACCAAAGCGGCTCGCCAGCGCGTCGCAGGCGAGACCGCCGCACGCGTTGGCGAGAGCGCCCAGCACGAAGGGCGCCGCTGACAGCCAGAGTTCGCGTTCGTGGAATCCGCGTCCTTTCACTAAGTAGGTGTGCAGCCAGGCGATGAAGAAGTACATGGCGTAACAGTAGGCCAGCGCGACCAACCAGACGGCCCGAAGGTTGGAGCTTCGTAGGGCTGTGCGCCACGGCAGAGATGGCCGGCTGGCGGGTGTGACCCTCTTAACGGCGACGATACCTGGAGGGTCGTCTCGAAACCACCGATACCATGCGATGCTCCACGCTACGCCGAGGACGGCGAACACATAGAACGAGGCCCGCCAGCCGTACCGCATCTGAAGCGGGACCACCAGCAGAGGGGACAGCGCGGCGCCTGCCTGGCTGAACATCCAGACGACGCCAAACGTTCGCGCTCTCTCGGAGACAGGAAACCAGCGGGTAATCGCGGCGGACGCGTTGGGATAGGCGCCGGCCTCGCCCACGCCGAAAAGGAACCGTGTGGCGAGCAAGGCGTTGTAGCTCGAGACCGCCCCAGTCAAAGCTGTGAAGGCGGACCACCAAAGGACGATGCGGGTCAGCACCATGCGCGGGCCGAAGCGGTCTCCCAGGTATCCGCTCGGAATTTCGAACGCGCCGTAGGCGATGGCGAAGGCGCCCACGACCCATCCCCAAGCTCCTGGGCTGATGCCGAGCTCCTCCTGGATGCGCGGGCCGGCCACTGAGATGCACGCCCGGTCCAGATAGGTGATGACCGAGAGAAGTGACAAGAAACACAGCACCTTGTGGCGGGACTGCATGGTTCCACGATGGTACCGCCGAAAGCGCGCCTGTATACTGGGCCCGGTGTTTGAGAAGGCCGACATCGAGCAGTCGATCCCCGATCGATTCGAGCAGCAGGCGATCCGGTACGCTGACCGGCTGGCGGTAAAGACCAGAAGCCGCGAACTTTCTTATCAGGAGCTGAACGCGTTCGCCAACCGCATCGCGCACCGTATCCTGGCACGGTGCGGCGGGGAAGCCGAGCCTGTCGCACTGCTTCTCGAGCAGGATGCAGCGCTGATCGCCGCAATTCTGGGGGTGCTCAAGGCAGGCAAGATCTACGTTCCGCTGGATCCTGGATACCCGCGCGCGACCCTCGCGCACATGGTCCGTCATTCAGAAGCCAGGCTGATCGTGGCGGACGGGAATAACCTCGGGCTTGCCAGCGAGCTAGCTGGCGAGGCGGCCGAGACGCTGAGCGTGGACGGGATCGAAACCGGACCGCCCGTGGACAATCCGGGGATTTCGATCACGCCGGATCACGTGGCCTACATTTTCTATACCTCGGGCTCGACAGGCGAGCCGAAGGGGGTAGCAGACAATCACCGAAACGTTCTGCACAACATCATGCGCTACACGAACGGATTGGCGATCTGTCACGAGGACCGGCTGACGCTGCTGCAGTCGGCGAGCTTCAGCGGCTCCGTGTCCAGCCTGTTCAGCGCGGTACTGAACGGGGCGGCAGTCTTTCCTTTCGATCTCAAAAGGGAGTCGCTTGCGGCGCTGGCCGTGTGGATGATCCAAGAGCGGATCACGATGTATCACTCGGTCCCGATTCTGTTTCGGGGTGTGGCGCCGGAAGGCGAGTTCTTCCCGGATGTGCGCGTGATCCGGCTGGAAGGCGACCAGGCTTCACCAGCGGACGTGGTGCTGTACCGGAAGCATTTTGGGCCGGACTGCGTGCTGGTGAACGGGCTGGGAGCAACCGAGACGGGGATTACCAGGCGCTACTTCGTTGACAGAAACACTGAGATCACGGGCGGCATCCTGCCTATTGGGTACGCGGTGGAAGACATGGATGTCCTGCTGCTCGGCGAGGATGGCGAGCCCGTCGAATGCGGGCATGTGGGCGAAATCGCAGTGAAGAGCCGTTACAGCGCGCTGGGTTACTGGAGGAATCCGGAACTGACCAACGCTCGTTTCCGGCACTGCGAGGGAGAGGACGGCTTGCGCATCTTCCTCACCGGCGACCTGGGACGCATGCGAGCGGACGGTTGCCTGGAGCACCTTGGCCGCCGGGATTTCCAGGTGAAGATTCGCGGTCAACGGGTGGATTCGGTGGAAGTGGAGTCGGCGCTGTGCCGCCTGGAGGACGTCAAGGCAGCCGCGGTGGCGGCGTTCGACTCCGCGCAGGGGGAGAAGCGCCTGGCGGCGTACCTGGTTCCGACGGGCGAAAGAGTGCCCCCGGCCAGTGCGCTACGGAGCTTCCTGGCGGAGTTCCTGCCGGGCTATATGATCCCATCTGTGTTCATTGCCGTGGACTCGCTGCCGCTCAACAGGCACGGCAAGTTGGACCGCGCATCGCTGCCCCCACCTGATTCCGCGCTATTGGAACGGCCGGATTTCACACCCCCTCGCACACCCATGGAGGAGAGCCTGGCAATGATCTGGCGTGAGGTGTTGGGGATGGATCAAGTGGGCATCCACGACAACTTCTTCGATTTGGGGGGGCACTCGCTGACCGCGATGCAGGTATTGGCTAGGATTCAGAGAGACTGCCGTGTGGAGCTTCCAGTGCGGGCTCTATTCGCTACCCCCACCATCACCGAACTGGCGTTGGTTATTGCGCAGAAGCAGGCGGAAGACAAGGCGCTGAGGGTCACGATCCCCCGACCTCCTGCTTGTAAGGCAGGCGCTCTAACCAACTGAGCTAAGCGCCCATAGTATTCAGTGTACTAGTTGACCCCGGCCAATGCGTTGGCGGGGCGTTGGAGACGGAGACCCCCTCCCTGACGGTCGGGGCTCTGAGTGCTATTAATTGCCGATGTAGCGGGAGTAGAGGCTGCGGGCGAGGGCGGGATCCTGGGTGCCTTTGATGATGGCGCGGCCGTCGGGGAAGACGGTGAGCTCATGGGGCGGGATAGTGAAGCGGAGAGCGAAGCCGTTGAAGCGGACATCGCCGAGTGGAGAGAGTGTGGCGGCGAGAGAGGCGAGGTCGAGGGGGCGGCGGCGGTCGTGAATCTGGACGGCGTTGCGGCCACAAAGTGAGATGGGGACGCGATCGGCGCCATGGAGATGGCGGCAGGAGCGAAGGGCACAGGCGGGGCAGGCGGGGTGTGGGGAGGGCATGGAGACGTGGCGCACATCGCCGGTCCAGACGTCGAAGGTGGTGATGCGCGGCTGGACGGGGGCGCCGGTGAGGATGCGCAGGGCGAGTGAGACCTGCCAGGAGGCGACCAGGGCGGTGATGGTGTTGACGACGCCGGCGGTTTCGCATGTGGGCTGCGCGCCGGAGGGGGGCTCCGGGTAGATGCACTCAAAACAGGCGGTGCTGCCGGGGATGATCGGCATGGAGAGGCCATAACTGCCGACAGCGCCGCCGTAGATCCAGGGGACGGCTCGGTCAATGGCCCAATCGTTGAGCAGATAGCGGGTTTCGAAGTTATCGGTGCCGTCGAGGATGATGGCGGCTCCCTCGAGCAGGTCGGCTATGTTGGCGGGAGTGAGATCCTCGACGAGGGGTTCGACGCGGATGGAGGAGTTAATGCGGGCGACGGCCCGGGCGGCGGCGACGGCCTTGGGAAGAGCGTCCCGGGCGTCGGACTCGTCGTAGAGCGACTGGCGCTGCAGGGTACTGGTCTCGACGAAGTCCCTGTCGATGAGGAGGATACGGCCGATGCCGGCGCGGGCGAGGGCGCCGGCTTGGAATGCGCCGAGGGCGCCGCAGCCGACAACGGCGGCAGAGGTGGCGAGGAGGCGTTCCTGGCC
>JACRKW010000135.1 GCA_016215215.1 Acidobacteriota bacterium | reverse complement strand
GGCTCGCGGGTGAAGGAGACCACCACTCCGCCGGGAAACTCGAGGCTCGGGCAGTCGCAGTCCAACTTCGAAAGCCCCGCGTTTCGGAAGCAGGCAATGCGCCCGTCCTCCAGCTTGATATAGGAGTGATAACTGCCTATCAACTCCGTCTTCTCCCACCGCCCGACCCACTTGAATGTTGGCGGCATCTCCCCCGCGTAGCACCGGGCCACTACTGTTAACAGCAGCAGTCCGCACATACTGCTCCATCGATACCCCATCGCCTCATCCTCCGGGTCAGATTGCGCACAGCCAGGGCACATCAAAGCCACGATCTCCGTCTTGCGATCCTATCCAGGAGCGAGTGTACATCAATACCGCCCACAAAAGAGCCGATTGTCTGGTTCCTCCATCCAGGGCGATTCAAACCGGCCCGTTGAAAAGCCGCCTGTCTCGCCGCCGGCGCATCGATACACGAATTGTCAACGCCGGCTGAGTATTCGCCATTTCGCCGGTCGAGGATACCAACCCGCGCGAGGCGGTATATAGGCGATGGACGTGAGTGCTGCGGCTGGCGTCAACCCGTCGAAGTGGGCTTACCTGAGAATGGCGCAGATCGACGGTGCGAGAGCTGGGGTTGATGCGCCGTGCAACTCCGTCCGGCTCGTAGGCCTACCGGAACTTGAACATCGGCACCCCACGCACTAAATGCGCAACCTCTTCGTCAAGCAGCCTTCTGGCGACGAGTGCGGCGGTGCTCGCGCGCCTCCTCCAGCTTCCGATACCGCTCGGTATGGATCTCCGGCTGCCGTCCTGCCAGCAGGACATTCGGCGTGATGTAGCCGACGGCGCTGTTCAGGCGGACGCTCGTAATGCTCCACGTTGCCCTGCACCAACTACAGCGGGAGCGCGGATTTCACCTGGTTCAAAAGGGCGTGGGGGTCCTGGTCCTCGGAGGCTTTGATCACGGTGCTCGGGCCGGCGCTGTCAGGGGACCAGCGGGCGAACATGCGGTCGTTGGCGTGGCCGGCGAAGACGGTGATGAGCGGGACGCCGAGGGCGGCGGCGACGTGCTGGCCGGCGGAATCGTAGCCGAAGTAGAGGCTGCTGGCGGCGATGATGGAGGCGAAGGAGGCGAAGGCGCCCTCGTGGACGCCGATGCGGCCGGAGTCCGCGCCGGTGGCGGCGATGGCGCGGCGGACGCGCGTCTCCTCCTCGCTGCCGGGCGCGCCGGCATCGACCATGACGAGCGAGTCGCGGGAGGCGAGCAGGCGGAGAAGCTCCTCTTCGAAGGGATCCTCGACGCGCTTGGCGGGATTCTCGCCGACGCCGAGGCTGACGGCGGTAACGGGCTGCGAGCCGAAGTCGTGCTGGAACTTGGGATGGAGCCAGGGCTGGGCGTCCTCCACTCCGAGCGTCTCGCGGACCCACTGGCGGGTGAGGGCGGGCAGCGAGGCGAGGGAGTCGCCGCCGAAGGAGCGGCTCTCGAAGAGATGGTGGCGCTGCTCGGCGCAAACGGGCAGCAAGCCCAACTGGGTGAGGCGCGAGTCGGGATCGAGAACCAGGCTGCCGGGCTGATCCAACGCCTGTCTTAGATCGGAGTAAACAGCGAGCCGGCGGGCAGGTGCTTCAGGCCGGGAGAAGATTCAAAGAGCTGCCAGGCCTTGGCGGGGCCGGCGAACCAGAGCTGGGCGTCGGGGAAGCGCTGGCGGGCGGCGTCGAGAACGATGCTGGTGACAGCGACGTCGGCGCCCAAGGTGACGCGGGAGAGGACGAAGATGTCGCGCGGGGTAAATTCGACGGGGCGGACTTCACGGACATTGCGGTAGCGGGCGACGAGCGCGGCGGCTTCGAGACCCGGCAGAGCGCGTTCGAGGACATGCGAAAACAGCGCGGCGTAGGTATCGCAGAGGCGGGGCTCGAAGAGATCGCCAAGGCGTTCGATGAGGATGGCGAACAGGGCGCGCGTGGCCGGCGTGGCGAGGCGCTCGTCTTCATCCAGAGCTTCATCGATGAGGGTATCGAGGAGGTCTTCAGGCCACCGGCTGCCGCGCAGGCAGTGGTTCAACAGCTCAATGGCGATTTCACCGGGGGAAATACTTTCCAACGATGAGCTCCAGATTCGTGAAGGTTTCGGCGGGCACCTTGGACTTGTCGGTGATGAGTGCGAACTCCAAGGCGCGCGAGCAGCCGCAAGTGCGGGCGGCGGGGTCGTAGAGGCGCACGGCCGAGCGGACGACCTTGGAGGCGTTTTCGGCGTTGTGGGTGAGGTTGCTGATGATGTCGGCGACGGTGACGGCGTCGTGATCGGGGTGCCAGCAGTCGTAGTCGGTCACCATGGCGATGGTGGAGTAGCAGAGCTCGGCCTCGCGGGCGAGCTTGGCCTCCTGGAGGTTGGTCATGCCGATGACGTCCATGCCCCAGGAGCGGTAGAGGTTGGACTCGGCCTTGGTGGAGAAGGCGGGGCCTTCCATGCAGATATAGGTGCCGCCGAGCTTGGCGGGGACGCCGGCGTCGTGACAGGCGTGGTGGATGGTCTTGGCGAGGTGGTGGCAGACGGGATCGGCAAAACTCATGTGGGCGACCAGGCCGTTGCCGAAGAACGTGGAGACGCGGCCGAGGGTGCGATCGACGAACTGGTCGGGGATGACGAAGTCGAGCGGCTTGTGCTCTTCCTTGAGGGAGCCGACGGCGCTGAGGGAGATGATGGACTGGACGCCGAGCTTCTTCATGGCGTAGATGTTGGCGCGGAAGTTGAGCTCGGAGGGGCTGATGCGGTGGCCGCGGCCATGGCGGGCGAGGAAGGCGACGGTCTTGCCTTCGAGCTCGCCGACGATGAAGGCGTCGGAGGGGTCGCCGAAGGGCGTCGAGACAGTGACCTCCTGCTGGTGGGTGAAGCCGGGAATGGAGTAGAGGCCGCTGCCTCCGATGATGCCGATGACGGGCGTCAGATGTTCAGCCATTCTTCGATGATCGTATACGGGTCGGCCTGCCTGCCACTCACCAGGCGGGCGGCCTCGGCGAGGCGGGCGGGGTCCAGGTTGCGGAGGATACGTTCGGCATACATGGCGCGGAGGCGCAGAATCCACTGTGCCTCGCCATTGGGACCCGAGGCGCGGGCTTTGTGGACCTGCTCCAGCAGGGCGGCGATGCCCTCGCCGGTGGTGGCGACGGTACGGACGATGGGCACATGCCATTCGGAGAGGTCACGCTCGAGTTGATTGGCGCCGGGCTGGTCGGCTTTGTTAATGACCAGGACGGAGGCGATCTCCAGGATGCCGGCCTTGATGGCCTGGACGTCGTCGCCAGCGCCGGGGCAGACGACGACGGCGGTAGCTCCAGCCAGGCGCGCGACGTCGACTTCGTCCTGGCCGACGCCGACGGTCTCGATGAGAATCCACTCAAAGCCCGCCGCGTCGAGAACGAGCGCGAGGTCGTGCGTGGAAGGAGCGAGGCCGCCGAGCGCGCCGCGGGTGGCCATGGAGCGGATGAAGACGCCGGGGTCTGCGTGATGCTGCAACATGCGGATGCGGTCGCCGAGCACGGCTCCGCCGGTGAAGGGGCTGGAGGGATCGACGGCGATGACGGCGACGCGCGCCGCGCGGCGGCGGAGTTCAGTCACCAACGCGGAGGTGAGGGTGCTCTTGCCGGCGCCGGGAGCGCCGGTGATGCCGAGGGTGAAGGCGCGGCCGGTGTGAGGGAAGAGGCTCTTGAGCAGATCCACGCTGCCGGGGGCGCGGTTTTCGACCAGCGTGCAGGCGCGGGCGATGGAGCGGGAGTCCGCCCGCAGAATGTGTTCGGCCAGAGTGGATGGGTGGACCCGCATCACGGTCTATTGTCGCCCAGGAGCAGGCGGGACCGGGAGCGGCGCTGGGGAATGACGCGGTTGATATGCTGGTTGCCCGGAGGCCTGGTATGCGCTTACTTCTGTCGGCGGCATGTTTCGCCATCATCGCTTCCGGGGCGGCTGCTCCGCAGATGGAGCGGCTGGGGCGCGGCGTGGTGGCCGTGCGTTCCGGTGAGAAGGAAGTCTTCGTCGGCTGGCGGCTGCTCGCCAGCGACGCTCCAGGGACTGCCTTCGATGTTTACAGGATCACGGCCGGCGGTCAGGCAGTGCTGCTCAACACAGAGCCATTGACGGGCGCGACGCACTGGATTGACCGCGAGGCGAATCTCTCGGCCGACAACCATTACGTCGTACACACGGTGGTGAAAGGACAGGAGACGGACGAGAATCCGTTCGTCTTCTTGGGAGCGGACTCGCCGGTGCGGCAGTTCCTATCGGTTCCGCTGCGCATTCCGGAGGGTGGCACGACGCCGGACAAGGTCGATTTCACTTACAGCGCCAACGATGCCAGCGTGGGCGACCTGGACGGCGACGGCGAGTACGAGATCGTGCTGAAGTGGGACCCGTCGAACGCGAAAGACAACTCGCAGAGCGGGTTCACGGGTAACGTGATCCTGGACGCCTACAAGCTGGACGGGACGTTCTTGTGGCGCATCGACCTGGGGAAGAACATCCGCGCCGGGGCGCACTACACGCAGTTCATGGTGTACGACCTGGACGGGGACGGCCGGGCGGAGGTGGTGTGCAAGACCGCGCCGGGTTCGATGGACGGGATGGGGGAGTACGTCGGCAGAAACGCCGCGCGGTTTGCGGGAACGATGCCGGAGTTCGACGTCAACGCCGACCATCGCAACAGCGCGGGCTACGTACTGACGGGCTACGAGTTCTTCACGGTGTTTGACGGAGGCTCGGGCGCGGAGTTGGCGACGGCCTATTACGATCCGCCGCGCAACGCCGACATCACAAGCGCGAACGTCAACGCCTGGGGCGACAACTACGGCAACCGCGTGGACCGGTTTCTGGCGGCGGTGGCCTATCTCGACGGCGAGAGGCCGAGCGTGGTTCTGTGCCGGGGCTACTACACGCGTGCGGTGCTAGTGGCCTGGAACTGGCGCGACGGGAAGCTCAAGAAGGTGTGGACGTTTGATTCCGATGACGGCACGCCAGGCAACAGCGCATATCGAGGGCAGGGCAACCACAACATCAGCGTGGCGGACGTGGACGGCGACGGCAGGGACGAGATCATCTACGGCGCCGCCGCGATTGATGACGACGGCAAGGCGCTGCATGCGACGGGGCGCGGACACGGGGACGCTCTGCACGTGTCGCAGATGGATCCGGCGCGCGCGGGCCAGCTTGTTTTCCAGCCCCACGAGACGCCGGCGTCGTACAAGTTCCAGGGCTTGGATTTGAGGGATGCGCGAACAGGCGAGGCCGTGTGCGGGGTGGAGGGCGGCGGCGACATCGGGCGCGGTGTGGCGATGGACATCGACCCGCGCTATCCGGGCTACGAGTTCTGGGGCGCGGGGCCGACGGGCGGGCTCTACAACGTACAGGCGTGCGACCCGGACGTGGAGAAGGGGCCGCGGGCGAGAGAGATTTCGGCCAAGCCCCGGCAGATGAACTTCGGCATCTGGTGGGACGGGGACCTGCTGCGCGAACTGCTGGACGGCACAACGATTTCGAAGTGGGACTGGCTGACTGCCACTGCCGGTCCGCTGCTTTCACCGGAGGGAATCGCTTCCAACAATGGGACCAAGGCCACGCCCGCGCTCTCGGCGGACCTGTTCGGCGATTGGCGCGAAGAGGTGATCTGGCGCACTTCGGACAGCTCCGAATTGCGCATCTACACGACGGTGATCCCGACGGAGCATCGCATGGTGACACTGATGCACGACCGGCAGTACCGTCTGGCAGTCGCCTGGCAGAACGTGGCATACAATCAGCCGCCGCATCCGGGGTTCTACCTGGGCGAGAAGTAACATCGCCTGGAAGCGCCGGCAATTCCCAGCGGTTTGGACCTGCGAACCGTCTATAGCTGTGGATGAGATCGGAAGAGTGAGCACGCGGGAGGAGACCATCCCGGACGCGATGCTGGCCGAGTTGTGCCGGCGCGGGGAGGTTTCGGCCTACGAGCAACTCTACCAGCTCCACGGCGCACGCATGAAATCGGTTGCCTGGAACATGTTGAAGAACCGGGAGGATGCCGAGGACGCGGTGCAGGAGACCTTTGTGAAAGTCAGCCGTTCGGCAGGCGGCTTTCGCGGCAACTCATCATTTGTGACCTGGGTGTTTCGAATCCTGGTGAACACCTGCCGGGATGCCCGCAGCCGGGCGGGCAGGAATAGTGAGGAGCTTCCGGAGGAGATGGCAGGGGGCGCACGCGCCAATCCGGTGCTGGTCGTGGCCCTGGGGCGGGCTCTGGAAGAACTGGAGCCGCGCTACCGGGAGGTCTTCCTGCTGGCGGAGAGCGAGGGTTTCACGCATCCGGAGATTGCGGCGATTCTGAATATCCCGGAGGGGACGTCGCGGAATTGGCTGTATGAGGCGAAGAAGGCGCTGAGAGAAGCGCTGAAGGAGGGCCAGTGAGAGAGTTCGAGTGCGGCGACCTGGAGGCGGTGCTGCGCGAGGGAGATGCGGCGGAACTAGCCGATGCGCGCCGGCATGCGCGCGATTGCGACCGGTGCCGAAAGGAACTGGAGGTGTTGGACCTCATTGCGGAGTGGGCGCGGGGGCGGCGGGCGGAATGGGATTCGCCGGGATTGTGGGAGCGCATCGAACGGAAGTTGAAACCGCGAGTGGAGTGGAGATGGCTGGCGGTGGCGGCGCTGGTGCTGTTTGCCGCGCCGGTGGTGTGGCTGGCGTTACGCCCGGCCGGGAAGCAGGGAGGGGATCGAGAGTTCCTTACGTCGCAGGCGCTGGAAGAGATTGAGTCCAATCGAGCGTCGTACGCGAAGTCGATCGAGAGGCTGGAGGCGGTCGCCGAGCCGGTATTGAAGAGCGAGAGGTTGCCGGTGATGGCCAGCTACAGGGAGAAACTGCTGCTGCTGGACCAGGCGATCGCGGAGGCCCGGCTGGCGGCTGGGCAGAACGGTTTAAACGTGCAGGTGCAAACGCAACTGGCGCAACTATACGACGAGAAGCAGCGCACGCTGCGGGAGGTAATTTCTTATGCGGACGCGAAACATCACAAGCTATAGTGCGGGCCTGGCTCTCCTGGTGGCCGGTGTGGCGTGGGGCGAATTTCAACGGGAGGCAGTGCGCAACTTCGACCGCACCGTGCCCCTGCCGGCCGGGCAACGGCTGCGCGTGGAGAACAAGTTCGGCTGGATCGGCATCCGGCCGGGGACGGGCCAGGACGTGGTGGTGAAAGCCGTGATCAAGGTGGCGCACGACGACCAGGCCAAAGCGGAGCAGATCGCCGGGCAGATCAAGATAGAAGTGGGCCAGGACGCCGGCGGAGTGCGGGTGGCGACGGTCTACCCATCGTCTCTGCAAGATGGCGTCCGGATGAGCTGGGGCAGAAACACTTCCTACTCGGTGAACTATGAGATCACCATGCCCGCGGCGAACCCGCTGGAGGTGGTGCAGTCGTTCGGGGGGGTCCAGGTGGATGGCGTGCACGGGCAGGCCCGATTGCAGGGGTCGCACGGTCCGGTGAAGCTATACTCCACGGGTGGCACGTACTCGGTGGAGAACAAGTTCGCCAACGTGGAGGTGTCGCGCCACCAGGGGGACATCACCGTGCGCAATACGAACGGCTCGGTGACGCTGGACGATGTGAGCGGAACGGCCACGGTGAACAACAGCTTCGGCAAGGTGCGGATTGTGAAGGCGGGCAAGGCGGTGACGGTGGTGAACAGGCACGGCCGGGTGGAGGTGGAAGGCTCCGGGACGGCGGACCTCAGCACGTCGTTCTCAGGTGTGAGCGCCGCACAGGTGAAAGGGGACCTTACGGTTCACGCGGGCAACGGCGCGGTGGTGGCGCGGGACGTGAGCGGAAGGGCTGACATATCGACATCGTTCGGAGAGGTGGATTTGCGCGTGATCGGCGGCGAAGCCAGGGTCACCAACCGCAACGGCGGCGTAAAGGTGGACGGTTCGGGTCCGGCGACGGTGAAGACGTCGTTTGGTCCGGTGAGCCTGCGGGCCGTGAAAGGCGCGGTGACGGTGGAGTCGCAGAACGCGGCTGTGTCGGCCAATCTGAGCGGGCAGGGTTGCCAGCCGGTGCGCATCCAAACGAATTTCGGGCCGGTGAGGCTATGGCTGCCGGCGCCGATCAACTATGATGTGACGGCGAATACCAGCTTTGGAGCGGTGAAGACGGACTTCCCGCTGTCGGTGACAGGCGAGATCAAGGACTCGGCGGTACAGGGCAAGATCGGCACGGGCGGCTGCCCTTTGTCGGTGGTGAACCGCAACGGGAGCATCGAGATTCTGAAGCAGTAAGGGCTGCTACTGGCAAAAGGGAGCGCGGACCCGCTTGCTTGCGCGCGCGGGTTTAGATTAGTTCTTCCTTGGCCGGGTCCCAGCGGATGGTGCGCTGCTGGCGGTAGCTCTCCACGGCCATGCGGCAGGCGATGGAGGTGCGGAAGCCAACGTCGAAGTTGCAGTTGGGCTCGCCGCCGTTTCGGATGCAGTCGAAGAAGTTCTGCATGTGGGCGTTGCCCGGCGCGGTGGCCGTGCCGAGCTTCTCCTGGCGGTCCTTGATGTTCTCTTTCTGGGGCGACCAGCGGATCTGGTTGTACTTCTGGATGGTGCCTTCGTCGCCCAGCACATCCTCGCCCGAACCGAGCTTGCTGTTGCCGAAGCCTGAGTTCCAGCTGATGAGCATCTCTTCCGGCTGCTCGATGGAGACGCACATGGTGTCGGGCACTTCGCGGCCATCCTTCCAGAGATAGACGCCGCCGGTCATAGTGACGGCTTTGGGCGGCTGGAGCTTCATGGCCTTGTACCAGAAGGAGACCTGGTGGCACATATTCTCGTAGACGTTGCCGCCGGAGTAGTCCCAGAAGAAGCGCCAGTTGATGTACTGGTTGGCGTCGAAGGGGCGGTCTGAATTCTCACCGAGGAACTGTTTCCAGAGGACGTTCTCCGGGGTCATATCGGGATAGATGGGGCGCGACCACTGCGGCTTGCCGTGCGGCGTGTTGCGGTACATCACCATGTGGATGGCGGTGATCTTGCCCATGGGCTCTTCGGCGAGCAAGCGTGCTGCGTCGGCGGCCTGGCCGGAGGAGCAGCCCTGGTGGCCGATCTGGACCACTTTGCCATTGGCGTTCTGGTAGGCGGCGCGCATCTTCTTGGCGTGCGCGACGGTGAAGGCCATGGTCTTTTCCTGGTAGACGTGCTTGCCGGCGGCGAGGGAGGCGACGAAGTGCTCGCAGTGCAGGTGCTGCGGCGTGGCGATGAGCACGGCGTCGATGGACTTGTCCTCCAGCAGGTACCGGTAGTCCATGTAGGTCTTGGCGTTGGGCGCGATGGCCTTGGCCTGTTCCAGCCGCCGTGTGTAGATGTCGGCGGCGGCGACGAAGTCGATGTTCGGACACTGGATGGCCCAGTGCATGATCTCCTGCCCGCGGGCGCCGGGACCGATGATGCCCACACGGAGGCGGTCGTTGGCGCCGATGACCGAAGAGGGGGAGGCGAGCGTGGTGGCGAGGCTGGAGGCCACGGTGCCGATGAAACTGCGTCGGGAAGCCATGGGACAAGTCTATTAGAATTGAAGGGACTCATGAGGGCAGTACCAACGACGGCACTGGAGATGGCCTCCGCGCTGAGGGAATCCGCGGCTTCAGGGCGGAGCTTGCGGCTGGAAGGCGCCTCGACAAAGCGGCGGATGGCGGGGCGTGCGGATGCGTCCGCTGACGAAGTGGTCACAACGGGGTTGAGCAGAGTGATTGAGTACGAACCGCGCGACCTGACCATCAGCGTCGAGGCGGGCGTGAAGTATGCCGAGTTGTCGCGGCTGGTGGCCGGCCACAGGCAGATGCTGCCGCTGGACCCGCCGTGCGCCGCGGAAGCGACCGTCGGCGGAGTGATCGCGACCAACAGCAGCGGCCCGAGGCGCCGGCTTTACGGCACGGCGCGTGACATGGTGATCGGGATGAAGTTCGCCACTGTGGATGGTGAGTTGCTGGAATCGGGCGGCATGGTGGTGAAGAACGTGGCCGGGCTGGACGTGCAGAAGATCCTGATCGGCAGCTTCGGGACGCTGGGGGCGATCGCGAGCGTCAACTTCCGCCTGTACCCGATGCCGGAAGCCACACGTACCTACGTGCAGATATTCACCTCGGCGGCCGAGTGCGCCGCGGCACGCGACGAGGTGCTGCGCGGCGCGCTGCAACCGGCGGCTCTGGACGCGCTGAATCCAGCGGCGGCAGCGCAGGCGGGCCTGGAAGGCTTCTGCCTGCTGGTGCGGGCCGGGGGCAGCGAAGGAGTGCTGGCGCGCTACGGGCGCGAACTCCGCGGCGCGGCGGAATTCGAGGGTGCGCGGGAAGCGGAGATGTGGGCGGCAATCGAGAACTGGCCGGCGCGGCAGCGGTACGTGGTGCGGGCCGGCCACGCTTTGAAAGCATTAGGAGACGTGCTGGAGTCCGCTCCGGCGGCAGTGGTTTCACGCGCGGGCACGGGGGTGTCGTACCTGTCGTTCGGCGATGCGCAACAGCTAGCGGCGTGGATGGCGAGGACGCAGGGCGCGGGTTGGACGCGCATCGTGGAGTGGTCTCCCGATGGAGACGAGACGATTCCGGAGTTGTGGCCGGACGCGGGGGCGGATCTGTCGTTGATGACCGGGATGAAGAAGCTATTCGATCCGAAAGGCGTGCTCAACCGCGGGAGGCTCTATGGCCGCATCTGAAGTAGTGACGCCTCCCTACCCGCCGATGCTCGAAGGCCGCCACCCGGAGGCGCCGCTCGGCTTCGATCTCGACAAGTGCGTCCACTGCGGGCTGTGCCTGAACAACTGTCCCACCTATCGCGAATTGGGCCTGGAGATGGACTCGCCCCGCGGCCGCATCTACCAGATGGTGCAGGTGGCCACCGGGCAGATGGAGCCGGGACCGTCCTACGTGGAACATCTGGACTTGTGCCTGGCGTGCCGGGGCTGCGAGAGCGCGTGCCCGTCCGGTGTGCCTTATGGACGGATGATTGAGGCGGCGCGGACCGAGATCGAGTGGACCAGGAAGAGACCGTGGCCGGCGCGGGTGCTGCGGAGGTTCATTTTCAACCGCCTGTTGGTTTCGCCCGGATTGTTGAAAGCGGCCGGGGCGGTGCTGTACCTCTATGAGGCCTCCGGACTGCGCCGGATCGCGCAGGGCAGCGGCATGTTGAAGCTCTTCGGCAAACTGGGGCGCATCGAGCACCTGGCCCCGTCAGCCGAGGTGCCGTTTTTCTTCGACAAGGTGGGCAAGACTTTTCCAGCCGTGGGTGAACGGCGCCATCGGGTGGCGTTCCTCAGCGGCTGCCTGGCCAATGTGACATCGGCGAGATTGAACGAGGCGACGGTGCGGGTGCTGCAGCAAAACGGCTGCGAGGTGGTGGTGACAGAGGGCCAGACCTGTTGCGGGGCGCTGCACGTGCACTCCGGGCTGAAGGAAGAGGCGCGCGCGCTGGCCCGCAGGAACATCGACGTGTTCCTGGCCGGCGGGTACGACGCCGTGATCACCAACGCGGCCGGCTGCGGCTCCACGTTGAAGGAGTACCACGAACTTCTGGAGCACGATGAGGCGTACCGGGAGAAGGCGGCGCGCTTTGTCGCGCTGATGAAGGATGTGACGGAGTTCCTGGCCGGCATCGGGTTGAACACGCAGATGGCGAGCCTGGATGTGACGGCGACGTACCAGGACTCCTGCCACCTGGCACACGGGCAGAAGATCCGCGCCGCTCCGAGACAACTTCTGGCGGCCATGCCCGGCGTGACGGTGAAGGAACTGCCGCTGGCCGACCTCTGTTGCGGCAGCGCGGGCGTCTACAACATCGTGCACGACGATATCGCAGACTCGCTGCTCAGGAAAAAGATAGCGCTGATTAACGGCACCGGAGCCGATGTGGTGACCACGGCGAACGTGGGCTGCGCGATCCAGTTGAAGGCCGGGGCCGAGCGCTACGGCCGCGGGCAGCGGGTGCTGCACGTGGTGGAGTTGCTCGACGAGGCTTACACCAGGGCTCAACGGACCTAGCCGGCGCGGCGGTAAACGGCGGCGCCGGCAACAGCCGCCAGTACGATCTCCGGCAGTCCCCAGGCGAGGGAAACCAGCAATAGCCGTGCCGGGAGCATGTCCGCGGCCAAGGCAGGTATCGTGGGAAACGCATATGCAAGCGCCCACGTGGCCGCGCCGGCACATACGGCAGTGAGGTGGCCCGCGCCGTAGCGGGGGCGCAATTCGGCGTACAGCCAGACGGCGGCTATCCCGGCCAGCAGGCCCCAAAGGTTGTAGGCGAAAAGCTGCGCCGGCCCCACGGTGCTGTGCTTACCGAGCGCCTGCATGGCGGCTTCCCACTCCTTCATCATGAAGACGCCATTCAAGAGCGCTTCCAGGATGTCGACAATCACTCCGGCCGCCAGGCCGCCAAGCAGGACATTGCGCCAACGGATGCGTTCCATGGGCTTGGACCTCCTCTCCGGATCCAGCACGAGTCTAACTCTACATTCCGGCCAAGTCACGCCTCTTCGGCGGCTGGCCGGGCATCATCAGGCCGGTCGTGACAACGCCGCGTGGATCTGCGACACGTTACCGGCCACCGTGCCGGCGATGATCTGCGCCGAGGTGCGGCCGGGGACGCCGGGAATCGCAGCCACCAGCGCCTCCATGTATCCTCCGCCCAGGGACTTCAGCGACGCCGGCGTAATCTGCTTCTGCATCTCCGCCAGGCCCACGCGGCGGCGCAGGCCCTCCTGCACCATCATGGTGACCTCTTCGATGTAGTTACGCATCTGGTGGAGCCGCGTGAGGCCAGTCAAGATGCCGCCATGCCCGCCGAGGAACTTGTCGAAACCCAACATGCCCAGACCGGCCAGCGTCACGGGCCAATCCTGCGGGTAGCCGTCGCCGATGTAGGGCAGCGCGCCGTGGGCCAGATCGCCCGTGGCGGCCACCTTCTTCGACGGGCACCACACGGAGACGTCGCCGGCCGTGTGGCCGCGGCCGCGGAAGACCACATGGAGGTCGTGGGCCTTGTCGTGCAGGATGAGGTCGCCTTGCACGGTGATGTTGGGCAGGTCGGGCACGTAGTCCTTCATCTCCTTGATGAAGGCCTCGGTGTCGGATGCCATCTGGCGCCAATAGGCTTTGTCGGCCTCATTGGCGGCCGAAGATGCGTTCTTGCGGTAAACTTCCAGCGATCCGGCGGCGCTTTCCAGCGATGACTTCAAGCCTGGCGCGGCGCGCTCGCTGAGCAACTGCCGTGTCGCTTCGCTGGCGATGACTTCCACTTGCGTCGACGATTTCCTGTAAGCGGCGTTGCCTTGGACGTGGTCCCAATGGAAGTGGCTGTTGACCAGGTAGCGCACCGGCTTGGACGTAATCTCGCGGCGAATCTGCGCCACCAGCGCCGCAGCGGCAGAGGGCTTGGAGTGAGTGTCCACCACCAGCAGGCCGTTCGAATTTTCGAAGATCACCGCGTTGCAGTTCAGCTGTGCGACCGGCCGGGAGATGGCGCCATAGACGCCGTCGGCCATCTTCTCCAGCGTGAACAGGTTGGCGGGCGCCGTTTTCGACTGGCCGCGCGCAGAGGCGGCGCGCAGTACGCTTTGCTCCATCAACGCCCCCGCGGTCCAAGAAGCGCCGAGCGTGCGGCGCAGGAATCCTCTCCGGCTGGCTTGTGACATGGATCGAGGATAACCCTGCGGGCTACGGGTGTCCAGTAGGCAAAGTTGCGCCGATGTGACCGTTGGCGCCACGGGAGTGATGCGCGGCCGCCATGCCGCCGCCGCCGTGGAAGTGCGTCCGGCGCAGCCGGCGCGCTAGTCAAACGCCCGCGCCGCCGGCGGCAGGCTCCAGCACGGCGCTCATGCTGCCCTTGCACTTGGGCATGCGCCAGTCCGCGCCGTAGCCGTGGATCTGATCGCGGGCGAACTCGGCGGCTTCACGCTCGCAGGTCATGACGATGGTGCGCCCGGTGGAGTCCACCTCAACGGCGTTCCTGTAGGCCTCCTCCGTGGTCTTGAAGAAGAGCTTGCACAGCATCTCGATGACGTAGTCGTAGGTGTGATCGTCGTCGTCGAGCAGGACGACATTCCACAACGGGGTGAGGTCCTGTTTTTCCTTCTCGCTCGACTCAGTCCCGCGCGCAGGCGCTGACAATGACATGGTTCGTCCATACAGTCTCTCACGATCGCAAGAGCCACGTATGGGACCTGCGTTTTAATGCTCGTGCTTCTCCGCGGCTTCAGCGCCGGGTGCGATGGCGGTGTGCAGCCGGTCGGCGAAGTGGAGAAAGTCGACAAACGCCGCGACGTACCTGCGGCCGGCAGCGAGATCGGAGGGTTGGTAGGTGCGCGCCTCCATCAACTTGTGGAAGCGCTGCTCAAGACCCTCCCGCGCCGCCGTGGTGAGCATCTTCGCCAGCGCCTCTGCGCTGCCGGTTTCGATAGCCTTCTCGGCGCCAGCGATGGCCGGGCCGAAGTCCTGGCCGGCGGGCTTGAGGCCTGTGTAGGGCGCGCCCTCGCCGGCGCGGTGCAGCCGGACGACGGTTTCAAAGAACCACGTCTCGGCCAGTTCCTTCGCCTCCGGGGTCAACTTCCGCACCGACAGGGTGCGGGTGAACGCCTGCCGGACAGCCGTTTCGTCGGCGGGCCGCACCCAGATCAGCAGCAGATTCACGTCGCCCGAGGCGAGCGCCTTGCGCGCGGCTACGACGACGGGTCCGTCCAGGCTGTCGCAGTGCGCCCAGGCCAGCGGCGCCGCCAGAGCGGCCAGCAGCAGCACGATGAGGATTCGATTTCGCATGGTGACTGTAGTGTAGGGCCGCGCACGGCGGGGGTGCAGTGACGCCAGTCACACCACTTGTTCGCATGGTGACTGTAGTGTAGGGCCGCGCACGGCGGGGGTGCAGTGACGCCAGTCACACCACTTGCGGGTGGTATCCTGAAGGTGCGAGCGAAAGGAGGGGGCGTAACGGCTTCGACGGGATAGAATCGTTTCGATGAGGCGTGCCGGGTTCCGAGCTCCCGTAAAACGATCGGAAAAACACAACTGCCAATCAGCAGTTTGCATACGCTGCCTAGTCATTAGGTAGCCGCTGCCGGTGATGAGCCTGCGCGTCATCGTTCCAGCGTCATTTTGCAGGATAGGGTGAAGGCCTCCGCCTGGGGCCGTAGCTCGAGATCAATCAGGCTGGACCGCCGTACTTCTTGCCGGTTCTGAGGCGGCGGTTGAGATTCTGAGCCGGATACGCACGTAGGCTTGCCGGGGCGGGCTATTTCGGACGCGGGTTCAACTCCCGCCGCCTCCACCACCATTCGCTCAAGCTCCGGCTGGCAAGCCGGAGTTTTCGCGAAGGCTGCCCGCCGTAGCGCGACTTCTCCGCCGAAGCGCATAGCGCGAAGGCAGAGGGGCGAAGGAGGGCCTTCCAAAGCCGCCCGCAAATTACCTCTTGCACTACGTCTACCTGCTTCAGAGCCTTTCACAGCCCGACCAGCGCTACACTGGCCTCACCCGCGACTTGAAGGCCCGCCTCGCGAGGCACAACGAGGGCGGCGCGCCGCATACCTCGAAGTTCATCCCTCGGCAACTCCAGACTTCCGTTGCCTTCTCTAGCCGCGAGTAGGCAGCCCGATTCGAGCGCTACCTGAAGTCTGGCTCTGGGCGGGCGTTTTCGAACCGGCACTTGTGGACTTAGCGGCGCGTTGTCCGCTGCCGCGGCGCGATGAGCGGCGCCACCGGGATTGGGTCAACAATCGGGCACGTCCGTTCCAAGACGCACTTCATCTCTCGCGGCATCGGCGGAGGCTCCAGCATGCCCCGCGCCGTTTCCAGCGCGAGCACCGCGAGCGTAGGGATCAGTGTCAAGCAGGCGATGAGCAATTGGCGACTCTTCACACCCTCTTCGACACCCGAGAGGGCGGGCCGGTTCCGAATGGGCATTGCATCGTCGGCGCGGCAAGCGTTTCTTGCGAATTGAATGCACGATATGTGCTTTAGTCGCAATGACTCACTAAGCCGAGCTCCCGCCGCAGCCCGGCCTGCCCGCCGTATCGCGCAGCGCGAAGGCGGAAGGGCGAAGGAGGGCCTTCCCAGACCTTCCCGCACAGGTCCGCATCGCCGACCACCGGTCCGTGATGGCTCAACCTCAGCCGGGCGGTGTGGCGTGTGCACGTCGAGAGCACCGAACAGTAACGTTCGCTCACGCTGCG
>JACRKW010000134.1 GCA_016215215.1 Acidobacteriota bacterium | reverse complement strand
GGCCGACATCGTCGCGCCCTCAGACATGATGGACGGTCGCGTGGCCGCCATCCGGGCCGCACTGGACACGGCCGGCTTCCAGAAGACGCCCATCCTCTCTTATGCGGCCAAGTACGCCAGCGCCTTCTACGGGCCGTTCCGCGAGGCGGCCGAATCCGCACCACAGTTCGGCGACCGCCGCAGTTATCAGATGGATCCGCCCAACGCCCTGGAAGCCATGCGCGAGATCGCGCTGGATATCGAGGAAGGCGCCGACATGATCATGGTGAAGCCCGCCATGCCCTACCTGGATATCATCCGCATGGCGCGCGATCGCTTCGACGTACCCATGGCCGCCTATCAGGTGTCGGGAGAGTTTTCGATGATCATGGCCGCCGCCCGCAACGGCTGGATCGACCTGGATCGCGCCATGATCGAATCGCTTACGTCAATTCGCCGTGCCGGCGCGGGCTTTATCCTCACCTACTTCGCCCAACCCGCAGCCCGCCTGCTCGCCTGAGCCGCCCACAAAATACAAAACCCCTCAGCCTTGCGGCTGAGGGGTTCCGTAGGACAATTCAAAGAACGCGGACTAGGCCTTGCGGCGGCGGGCCAGAGCGGCCAAGCCGATGAGGCCAGCGCCCATCAGGGCGTAGGTCCCAGGCTCGGGAACCGTGCTGCCGATCGAGAAGTCGTCCAAGCCGTAAGTTTCCATACAGCAGACTACGACGCCACCCTGAAAAGTGAGGCTGGTGAACAACTCGTCAGCGACGAAGCCCCACTGGTCATTCACGCCGAAGCCGTTCAGGTAAGCCACCTTCGTGTAACCGGCATTGATGAAATTGACATAAACGTCAATTCCGCTGCCGGAGCCACCGGCCAACATGTTCAGGCTGGTGAAGTAGGCGCCGATCACGCTGACGCTGTTAAACGTGAAGACGTCTGAGTTTCCGCCCGGAGCCACTTGGCTGGACCAACCACCGGAGACGATGCCATTGGTGAACGGCACATTGTAGCCGGAGTTGATGCTCAACCAGCTCTCGAGGACGAGAGGGGTGGGCATGTCGAAGGTCTCGGTCCAGGTGGCGCCCAGAGGCAAGGCATAGATCGCGGCGTTCCAACCGCCGAGACCGGCCTTGGTCTGGTAACCCGTAATCTTCGGGCTGGTGATTGTGATGCTGGCACCGAACCCAGCCACAGCAACGACGGCCAGCAGGACCGCCGCAACAAGAACCGACTTTTTCATGTAATCTCCTCCTCTGTAAGGGGAATCGGTCGCCCTGAGGGACGGTCTCGACTCTTGTCCTAGTATATTCGCTCCAGGACCAGAGTCAAGCCTTTTGATCAAGGAAGATGAAGAAAATGCAGTTCTTCTGCCCCACCCTCTCTTCCGAGAGCGTACTCCCTCCTGCTACCTCAGGTGTAGTTGCGTCCCAGCAGGCTCCGGCTACCCTCTGCCTGCCCCGGCCCCAGGTTGTGATAAATTAGGAGTTCTTGTAGCCCCCATGCGTAAAACCAGCAATCCCCTAGACTTGGCGGCCCTCAGCCGCCAGATCCGGCGTCACATCATCTCCATGACCGGCGCTGCCAAGTCCGGCCACCCAGGTGGCTCCTTGTCGGCGGTGGAAGTACTAGTAACCCTCTATTGGGATGTACTGCGGCACGATCCGGCCAACCCCAAGTGGCCCCAGCGGGACCGGTTCATCCTATCGAAAGGCCACGCCGCTCCAGTACTATATGCCGTTATGGCCGAATGCGGATACACCCCGGTGGAGGAGCTCAACTCTCTCCGTAAGCTGGGGTCCATCTACCAGGGCCATCCCGACATCCGTTACATCCCCGCACTGGAGGCTTCGACAGGCTCACTCGGCGAGGGGCTGAGCCTGGCCCTCGGCATGGCCCTCGCCGCCCGGCTGGATGAGTCGCCTTCCCGTACTTACGTGATGCTCGGCGACGGCGAAATCCAGGAGGGGCAGATCTGGGAAGCAGCCATGTTCGGCGCTTTCAACAAGGTGGATAACGTCTGCGCCATCGTCGACTACAACAAGCTGCAGCTCGACGGCGCAGTGAAGGACATTCTGGAACTCGAGCCCTTGGCGGCCAAGTGGCGTGCCTTCGGCTGGCACACCCTGGAGATCGACGGTCACGATATCCCCGCCATTCAGGCGGCGCTGGCCGAGGCGGCCGCCACCAAGGGCAAGCCCACCTGCGTCATCGCCCACACCATCAAGGGCAAGGGAGTCAGCTTCATGGAGGGCGACCCCAGATGGCACGGCGTCACGCCGAACCCGCAAGAAGTGGAACTCGCCCTGAAGGAGCTTGCCTGAGATGCCTGCCAACACCAAGTACGAACTCAAACTCGGCGCCGCCACACGCGAGGCGTTCGGCAAGACCCTGGCCGAGCTCGGCCGGGAGAACCCCAACATCGTCGTCGGCGACGCGGACCTGACCAAGTCCACCATGACCACCTTCTTCGCGAAGGAGTTCCCGGACCGCCTCTTTGAATGCGGCATTGCCGAGGCCAACATGGTGGCCATCGGCGCCGGTCTCGCCATGGCCGGCAAGATCCCCTTCGTATCCAGCTTCTCCGCCTTCGTCATGACCAAGGGCTTCGAGCAGCTCCGCTGCCTGGTGGCCTACCCTAATGTGAACCTGAAGGTGGTAGGCACTCATTCCGGCATCTCCATCGGCGAGGACGGGCCTTCACAAATGTCGATGGAAGACCTGGCGCTGGCCTGCGCGCTGCCCAATTTCACGGTTCTCTGCCCGGCCGACGAAGTCTCCACCAAGTGGGCCGTGCGCTGGGCCGCCGCCCACCACGGACCGGTCTTCATCCGCACCGGCCGCCCCCAGGCTCCGGCGATCTACGAAGCCGGGGCGCAGTTTGAAATCGGCAAGGCGGTCGAACTGGTCGCCGGTACCGACGTCACCCTGGTGGCCACCGGACTGCTGACCGCCGAAGCGATCAAGGCATCGGACCTGCTCGCCGCGGAAGGCGTCTCTGCCCGGGTGCTCGACATCCACACCATCAAGCCTCTGGATGAGGAAGCCCTGGCCCGCGCCGCGCGGGAAACCGGCGCCCTGGTGGTAGCCGAAGAGCACCTGGTGGACTCCGGCCTCGGCGCGCGCGTGGCCCAGGCCCTGGCGCGGACCGTGCCGGCGCCGGTGGAGTTCGTGGGGCTGACGAAGTTCGCTGAGTCCGGCAGTCCGGACCAGCTCCTGGATGTCTACGGCCTGCGCGCCCCGAACCTGGTGGAGGCGGGCCGTAAGGCGCTCGCGCGCAAGAAGTAGGTAGAACATTATTAGAGGAAAATGTTCGCCCGCCGCTTCCAAGCGGCGGGCGCTTCGTTTATGATGGCCGTGAATGGGGAGTGACAGCAGGATGCACGCCGCCGGAGCGGCCGAGGGCCAGCAGGCCCTGCGGCGCGCCGAGCGGCAGCGCGTTTCCCGCATCCTGCACGACGAGGTCGGCCCGTCACTTTGCTCCGCCGGGCTCATGCTGGGCTTGGTGGAATCGGCCGGCGCGGGGCTCGACGCCGAGTCGCGTAGCCTGCTGGAATCCATCCGCGGCGCGCTGGAATCGACGGTCGACTCGGTCCGCCGCCTCAGTTACCAGTCCGACCCCGACATTGCCGCCCGATGCGGGCTGGAATCCGCATTGCAATTGCTTGCCGCAGGCGAGAACGCCACCATCGTCTTCCCTTCCGGACCCGCCGCCTTCCCCGCGGCGCAGGCCGAGGTGATCTGCCTCACCGTCGGCGACCTGCTGCACACCTGGCCCGGCCGCGCGTTGCGCCTGGAGGTGACTCCCTCCGGGGTGCTTCTCACCGCCCCGCCGGATTGCCGTGTCCCCGCCCCGTCCGGCCTGGCGCTGGCACAGACCGCCGCAGGCGCCGGCATGGTGTTCGCTGTTTCAGAATCCGCGGAGGCTACCACCGTCTCCCTGACCGCCGGAAGGGCCAACTGATGCACACCATCCTGCTGGTGGACGATCACAAGATCATGCGCGACGGCCTGCGCGCCATCCTCCGCCACACCGGCGAGTTCGACGTGGTGGCCGAAGCCGAGACCGGCGCCGACGCCATCCGCCTGGCCCGCGAACTCCGTCCCCAACTGGTAATCATGGATATCAGCCTGCCGGGGTTGAGCGGCATCGAGGCCTCCATCGACATCCTGCGCCATCTGCCCGCCACGCGCATTGTGATCCTCTCCATGTACGAGGATGAAACCTCCGTCATGCAGGCCATCCGCGCCGGCGCGCGGGCCTTCGTCCTGAAGAAGGCCAGCGATACCGACCTGCTGGACGCGCTACGCACGGTGGCCCGCGGTGGCTCCTACTTCAGCCCCAACGTTTCCGACCGCCTTCTGCTGAGCGTGCAGCGCGGCGACTCGTCGAGCCATGCCGCCCCGTCCGCACTGGACGGCCTAACGCCACGCGAGTTGCAGGTGATGCGGCTCGTCGCCGAGGGCAAATCCAGCAAGGACATCGCCGTCATGCTCGACCTCGGGCTGCATACGGTGCGAGGATATCGCAAGTCCCTGATGAAGAAACTCAACGTCAACAACGTGGCCGCTCTCACGCAACTGGCCCTCAGCCACGGGCTCACACGGCCAGCCATGCACTCGGCTACCGCCTGAATTGTTGAGAGATTCCCGGCGGTCGCCGCACTGTCTTTCTATCCATGCGGCTCTCGTTGAACCTGCTCCGATCGGCTGTCGAATCGGAGAACGCCGGCGCTCACCCCAGCGAACTCCCCAGCTTGGAGTACCCTCTCTTCCCGCCGCCGCGCCTGGCCGTGCTCGGCGCGGAACTGCGCCCCTCGCCCGGCACGCACTGTTTCCCGTACTGGAGCGCGCCCCAGTTGGCCCAATTGCAGCCGATGGCCCTGGCCGGCTCCTTCGAAGAGTTGGCGAATGTGGCCCGCCTGGAAGGCGACGGGGTCCTGTTGCTGAGGGACCTCCGTTACCCCTTGGTTGTCTTCACTCCACCCGCCGCCGCCCCGCTGAGCGATGAGCGGCACGATCAGCTCTGGCGCTGGTTCCGACTGCCCGTCTTCGAACAGATACGGAATGCGGCCCACCAACTGCTTGCCTGGGAGTGCGAAGCTCACCAGGGGTTTCACCTTTCTCACGGCGTCCTCCCGTCCCACCTCGGCGCAGCCACCTTGCCCGGTCCATGCCCCTGCGGCGCCAAAGAAGCGCGGGTCGCCCTTCTCCGCCCCAATGCCCTGGCCGCCAGTTTCTAAACGTGACTTTTTTGTTGACTTTTACGTCAAGTGTCGGGTAACCTCGACCAAGGCGCGCTCGCAGGAGCATCTCCTGGAGGAGGACCAAACCATGCAGAAACTGCTAGTCCCTGTTCTGATGCTGTTGTGGGGCAGTCAACTGCCGGCCGCCCTCATCGGCGCCGGTACCCCGATCCCGGCCAGCGAGGTGCTTTCCTTCGGTGGGCTCGAGTGGGTCTACGCCGGACCAATCGCCCCAGGCGAGTTTGGCGCTGGGTCGATCGAAGCTCCTTCCTTCCGCGCAGGCGAGGGCT
>JACRKW010000133.1 GCA_016215215.1 Acidobacteriota bacterium | reverse complement strand
TGAGCAGTCCCTGTGGGAAATCGGATGCCTTCTTGCGTTCCATGATCGAGCCCCTTCCTTGTGGGGGAGGATAGCACACGCGGGTGGGGCACGGCCCTCCGCATCCGCCCCGAGCGTTATGTGTCGCTGCTCGTCCAGCATCGGAGAGTCCGGCTACGCCCTTTGATCTCCATTGCAACGCTGCTTTCACGGCTCTATGCTGACTCTGGATTGAGAGGCAACATGTGGCGCTGGAGTGTGGTGTTTCTGTCTTCGCTGATCGGCTTCACGGGCGGCCTGCATGCCCAAACGTCCGCCCGCGTGTTGGTGGTGCAAGGCGATCGCGCCCGAGGGAATGTGGGCATGTGGTTGCGGGAGGCCGCCGGCGTCGTGGTTCTGGATGGCAGCGGCAACGCCCTACCGGGCGTCCCGGTGACGTTTGCCGTGAAGGAGGGCGAGGCGGAGCTCAGCCCGGAGATCTGGGAGACCGATGCCAATGGCCTGGCTTACACCAAGGTCCGTTTTGGCGACAACCCTGGCCGCGTCGTGCTGTCCGCGACGGCGGCGGGGAGCTCGGCTGAAATCGTTCTCGCCGCACTGCCGGCGCCCGAACCGCCAAGCGTCACTCAGTACATCGTCTCCACGGTTGCCGGAGCCCATCCCGTGGGCGACGGTTTGCCTGCGGCACAGGTCCGTCTCCAGCGGCCCAATGGCATTGTGTTTGATGGACAGGGGAACTACTACCTCGTCGAACGGACCGGCCGGCGCGTGCGTAAGATCGCACCAGACGGCGTCCTCACCACCGTCGCAGGCAGCGGCAACCAGGGGAGCGTTCCTCAGGAGGGTCCGGCCAAAGAGGTGGATCTTTCTCTTCCGGTCTCACTCGCGCTTGATTCCTACGGCGCCCTGTACATCGTGGATTTCGGCCTCAGCGCCGTGCTGAAAGTGGATGCGCTGGGAGAACTGACCGTGGTTGCCGGCCGGGGACCATCTCCCTGCCCCTTGCTTCCCGGTGCTATCAACGGCGACGGCGGCGCCGCCAAGGAAGCTCCACTCTGCGATCCCCAAGGAGTGGCTGTGGACAGTGCGGGCAACGTCTACATCGCCGAGTACAACGGACATCGCATCCGCGTCGTCTCGCCCGAGGGGGTGATCCGCACATTGGCAGGGACGGGCGAAGCCGGATTTTCGGGGGACGGAGGCCCTGCCACCGAGGCCAGGCTGCGATCGCCCCACGCAGTCGCGGTTGACGGCGCAGGCAACATCTTGATCGCGGACACCTCCAACGGCCGTATCCGCCAGGTTTCGCCCGACGGCGTGATCCGCACGCTGGCCGGAGGCGGGTCCGCGTCACCCTACGCTGACGCCGCGCCGGCTCTCGATGCCCAGCTCGCTCGGCCCTACCTCCTCGCTCCGGGCACGGAGGGCGCAATTCTCTGCTATGAGTATTCGACCGGCAGGATACGCCGGCTCGGTACGGACGGGATCATCCGGCCGGTCTACCAGGCGCCGGCGGCGTCCTGGGGATTCGCCGTCGCTCCTGACGGCGCGCTGTTGGTGGCTCTCGACTCGCTGAACACCGTGGTTCGCGTGGAGACCTCCGGCGAGGCCTCTGTCGTCGCAGGAGCCAGCCATTTCTCGGGAGACGGCGGACCGGCATCCGAAGCCGGCCTCTCCGCCCCCCGCGCCATCGCGTTCGCCCCCGATGGCAGCTTCTTCCTTGCCGACACCGGCAACTTCCGCGTTCGCCATGTGTCCCCCGAAGGAATCATCTCGACCATAGCCGGCGGCGGCACCTTGACTCCTTCCGCCGTGTACCAGAACGCCCTCGACGTCAACCTCTATCCAACAGGTCTTCTGGCCGCGCCGGACGGCAGCCTCTATATTGCTGCGTCCTCCCTCCTGCTGCACTGGACGCCCGACGGCGCTGTACGAATTGTCGCCGGTGTGCCGCCAGGCCAGCCAGGAGCCGACCAGGGCCCTGCACTCGAAGTCAGCTTCGGCTACATCCTCAACCTGGCCTGGGATTCTGGCGGTGGACTTCTCATTGCGGACCCGGGCAAGCACCGTATTCAACGGCTTGACTCTTCCGGAATCATCTCCACCGTCGCGGGCAACGGCACTCCCTACCGGCCCGTCACGGGACGCACCGCTGTATCCGAACCGATCCCCTACATGCAGAGCATGGCCGTGGCGCCTTCCGGCGAGATTCTCATTCCCACAGCGTTCGGTGTCTATTGCGTTGAGACCGACGGTATCCTATCCCGCTGGGACGGAATGGCCGAACGCTATTACCCGGAGGACGCACGTCCTGTCTGGTATTATGCCCTGCCCCCGTCTTTCGCTTCGGTCTTCGATCCCACAGGCAACCTGTACCTGGGCTCCACCGACCTGGGCCGGATCCCCAAGATCTCGCCGACCGGGGTCCTAGCGGCCATCGTCGGCCCGTCGAGCCCCGGCTTCTCCGGCGAGGGAGATCCGTCCTTGAATGCACGGTTCGGAGTCACGTTTACTCTCCAGATCGGGCCCGGCGGCGATCTCTACGTGTGTGATACCGACAATCACCGCATGCGGAAGCTCACGCCCGCCCCACCGCCTGAAAGCTGAAGGATGACGCTGCGCTAGCTGGAGAACTCCCCGGCCACCTCCATGGCGATGCGGGCCCACTCCCATAGCCTCTGCGGCTGGTAGCGGAGGGTGGAGATGTCCTTCATGATCAGCTCGACGTGGCAGCCGCGCGCCGCCTCCAGGAACCGGCGTAGGTCGTCGCGGGCCTGCTCCGGATTCCATGAATCGCCGGCGAAGATAGCGGGCGTCGGCTTGCGGCTGATGACGTAATCCCGGCCCACCTTGTCAATCAGGCGTGGCGTGCGGCACCAGGGGCTGGCTGAGATCTTGCGCAGATTGGGAATCCGCCGCAGGATGTCGATCTTGCTGTCCAGCGGCTCGCAGCAGCCGTAGTAGACCATCCCCCAGCGCGCAAGCCAGCGCAGGTCGTGCTCGACGGCGAACTCCCAATGCATGGCCGGCGACACGTCGGAGAAGATCTGCGCGTTGGAACAGCCCCACATGTTGTGCGGCCGCACCCAGGCGGGTTCGAGGTCGTCGCCGGGCAGCGATCTCGTATACCCGTGTCCGCCGGAGCCGATGCGCGTGTTGTTGCAGTCCAGCGACAGCAGATTCTGCTCGACGAACTGATCCAGCTCCGTCATCCAGGCGCTTACCATCCGCTCCACGGCGGCGTGGACCAGGGCCGGGCGCTCGTGTAGGTCCAGCATCGCCTCTTCCAAACCCCACCAGCGGATCAGGTAATCCCACGGCGTGTACCAGATGTGCGTCTGGCCGGTCTTGCGCACCGGCATGATGCCGGCATAGACATCGCACATGGCCTGATAGCGCAGTTCGGTAGCCCGCTCGTTGTGCGTCACTACCGGCATTTTGATCTTCTCCAGATCGTCGAAGTCGCGGATCTGGATATGAAAACGCCGCGAGACGATGTCGCTGGCGGCGTCGGTGGTGACGATATCGACGTCCTCGATGATGCCGAAGTCCGTACTGTGGATGGCCAGCGGGCAGGCCAGCCAGTCGTTGACGATCATGTCCCCCGGCAGGTGGCGCCACTGGTAGAGGGTGCGCCGGAGTTCGAGCTCCTGCTCGCGCGCCCAGGGGTGGCCGGCCCGCAGGGTGAGCTCGCCGTCCACGTCCATCTCTTGCCAGCAGATCTCGTTGATCCAGACCATCGGCCGCTCGGACTCAAGGTCGTTCAGCTTGCGCCATAGCCGCGCCTTCTCCGCATGAACCGGCAACGCGGCGATTTCGGCGAGTTGCGATGCGAGTGTGCGCAGAATGTCACGATCGCCCACGGAGAGTTCAATCTCCTCCGCAACCGGGATGGGTGATCGATGGCTTGGGTCGTGCAACATATGTCGCCAGGCTCAGGCGCTTAGGCGTACCACTCCCGCTGGCGTGCAGGACCGGCTTTCAGAACGCTGAGCGCCAGGTTCACGTCGTCCACCACCTGGAAGTCGTACATGCCGACGCAGATGAAGTCGGCGCCTTGCTCGAAGGCCCACTGGAAAGCAGCCTTGGGCTCGATGGCGCCGGCGGCCAGGATCTTGAAGGCGATCCAAGGCTGCTTTAGATTGCGCATATAGGCGGCGACCTCATTCGGATCGGCGCACCAGATGTTGTCGCACTCCGGCTGCGGCTTGGCCGACCAGTAGTCGGTCTTGTGCAGCGTCTTCATCCAGAAGTCGGGCAGCAACCCGCGATCGACGCACGCCTGGATGGTTTCCAGCTTGTGGCCGCCGATGCCCGCGGGCAGACCGCTGCGGCGGGTCAACTCCAGCGCCTTGGCCATCAGGTCGAACTTGCCTTCGGCCACCAGCCGGTCGGCCACGCCGCCCTGGATGTAGCAGGCGCAAGCGCCGCGATCGATCGACTTCTGGGTCATGGCCAGGATGTCCTTGCCGCCGCAATCGGAGATGAACTGGATCTTGCCGCCGCGCCGCCAGTAGTCGTTGATCACGTCACACAGTGCCGGATTGGTCAGTACCGTGTTGACGCTGCAGGCTTCAGCCAGCGCGAACGTCTCAAAGATCTTGTCGCGGTGATGGTACGCCTTGACGAGCTTGGAGGCGTAGATCAGGTCGCGCGCGTGCGCCCAGCCGCCGATCAGGTTGCCGCCAAGGATCATGCGGCTCAGTGTCAGCTCGCCGATCTTGCCCCGCGGCAGCCGTCCCTTGAGATCTCCCAGGCTGCTGAACTGGAAGCTCTTCACCGTGGGGCTGGCGACGAACGTGTCGCGCCGCCCTGCGCGGGCGCGCAACTGGATCTCCTCCACGCTCTTCCATCCGTGCCGTTTCAGCGCCGCCAGAACGAAGAGCCCCACGAACGGCACGCCAGCCAGGTTGGCGATGAGCTGCCGGCGGGGAATGGGTCCGAGGCGAGCCGGGACGGGCTTGTCGAAGCGCTGCGCCAACAGTCCATCCAGCCCGAATCCGGACGCCGGGAAGGCCGCCAGCACAGCCAGCGCGAATACCTCGATCAGGTTCTTGTTCACCAGGAGGTAATTGCCCTCGTTGGCGCCTGCCGTGACCGGGCCGAAGAGCGGAGGATAGGCGCAGTAATAGAGCGCTAACAAAGCAATGCCGCCCCAGGCGGCCCAGCGCGCCAGCACTCCCAGCATCAAGCCGAGCCCGATGAGAAGAAGCCCCCAGATGTTGATCTGGTCCACCACCGCCACCAACGACTGGTTGGCGCCAAGCCAATGGAAGAAGCCGGAGAACGGCCCGACGCTCGAGGAGAGGTAGCCGGCCGAGGTCCACCCGGGGAAGATCAGCTTGGTCACTCCCTCATACAGGAAGTGCCAGCCGATAATGATGCGCAGCGTGGCAAGCAGGTAGTCGCCATAGGCCTGCGGCCCGGCGGTCATGCGGGAAACCGTGGAATTGTCATTCGCCATGAACCATGCTCCGCTCTCCGTCAAGATTCGGATCCTATACTCTTATCACGTCTGAGGAACAGTGTGGCAGGCGAGCATCAGGCTCCGTTGGAGAACGCCCAGCGTCCGCTGGTCAGGGAATCTAGGCCCGCGACCACTGACGGATCATCTTCGGAATACTATATACACTAATACGTCAATAAACTAACCTATTGCAGTCGCAATGAAATCCTGTTAAGCTGCACTGGCTTGGAGGAAGCGATGAAGAAGTTTTTGCTCTTGCTCGCACTTTTCGCCTTGGCAGCCCCGGTTGCCTTCGGTGCTATCTTGACCCACACCTGGACCGGGACTGAACCCACCCACATGGGGCGGGTCTTCCGGGATGGAATCCCGAGCGACTGGACCTCCCCCAAGGCGTTTCCGGGGATTCTGGACGCGTCCAACCCTCACGCGTACACGACCTTTTCCATCACGAACACTTACGGGACTGCCGTTCCCTTGTACATCACCCAGACCGCGGGACTTGGTGGGTCCGTGATGGACTTCATCGTCGCCTACCTTGGGACGTTCAATCCAGCAGATCTCTCGGCCAACTACATGGGTGACATTGGGACCAGCTGGACAAGCTCTCCCGGAATGTTCAGCGTGCTAGTGCCGGCCGGCGCGACGGTTGTGATCAATGCTCACCAGGTCTTCGCGGGAAATCCCACTGGCCTGACCACAACCCTGGACGCCCAGTTAGTGCCGGAACCATCGGCCATCACGTTGGTGGGGCTGGGCGGTTTGGCGCTGCTGGCATTCCGCAGGCGCAGGGTCTAGGCGGATCGCGCGCCAACTTCGCTCTTGCAGCGGCTCAGCGCGAGGCGCCGCGGGAGAAGACCCAGTATTCGCTGATCAGGAAGTTCAACACCGAGGTGAGGACAATGCTCACCCCGTTGGAGATCATTAGCGGCCAGCCGAGCGCGCCTGCGAAAAGCCGCATGAGCAGCACGTTGGATACGATGGAGACCAGTCCGTTGCCAAGGTGGAAGCGAAGCAGGCGGAGCCCCGGCGTCTCGCCCGCGGCGGGGCGGTCGCGCCAGGTCCAGACCACGTGCCAGGCGTAGTTGTGGAGCACGGCGGTCTCCACTGCCAGCGCCGTGGCGATCAGGTAGTTCCAGTGCAGAGCTTTGGCAAAAAGAGCCAGCGCCGCCAGTTGCACCCCGACTCCCGCCAGACCCACGGCATTGAACTTCAGCCAGCGGGCGCCCAACTTCACCAGCGCGTCTCCTCGCGGTAGAGCTGGCGGGTGTGGCGCACGGTGGAGCCGATCAGGACCGCCGTCATCCCCACGATGCCGCACACTGCGCCCACGTCAAACAGCAGGTAGTAGCGGCCGGCGATATTCACCATCGGCCGCCACAGCGCGACAAAATTGCCGATCACCAGCAGAATGCGCAATTCCGTTGGGCTGAAGGCGCCAAAACTGATGCGGAACTTGCCCAGCGTGTAAGTGGCCAGGAAGACCTCGATGCTCAGCAGCAGGTAGACGATCAGCAAACCCGCGCACACGTCGCGGCTCATGTAGCCGGAAAGCCCCAACCCGCCGAGAAGGAAGACCGAACCGATGGAATCCAGGATGTGGTCGAGATAGAAGCCGTAACGCGGCCGCTGCAGGTCGCGCACCCGCGCCAGCGTGCCGTCCAGGCTGTCGCCGAACCAGTTCACCACCAGGCACAAGTTCACCAGCATGAATCCCGTGAGCGGATCCTGCCTGGCGTACCAGTAGCCCACGCCCGCCGCCACTTGCCCCAGGAACCCGACCGCTGTGAGGTGATCGGAGTTGACCCAGCGAGGCATCCTTTCGGCCAGCCAGATCAGGGCTCGCTTCTCGGCCGCTGCCAGAATGCTCGTCTGCGTGCGCGCTGCGGACTTGAATTCAGCCATAAATCACAACTGCCCTGTAACGCCACAGTAACACGCGCGCGCGGGCCGGGAACAAAGTCCCGCGACCGGCGTCCAATCGGGCAGACATAGAGCCTCGCAAGCGCCGGCGCCCAGCGACAGAAACGAGGACAACGATGTTCGAGCAGAGTTTCGTCGAGGGCAAAGCCCGAACCAACAGGGGAACCTCGGTTGCCCTTTCCTTCATTCTTCAGGTCAGTGTGGTGACCGTGGCCATACTGATCCCGCTGATCAACCCCGACCTGATGCCGCGCGCCGTGTTGGCCTCGACGCTATTGTCAGCGCCGCCGTTGCCACCCCCTCCTGGTCCACGAGCCGCGGCACCTGAAAAACGCCCCGTGCAAAGAGAATGGACCGGCCGCGAGCTACTGAGACCCAGCGGCATCCCGCAACGAATCGCGGAGATTGTCGACGCGCCCGATGACACCACCGGCCCCGGCGTGCAAGGCAGCCTCGGCCCGGGAGTGCCCAACGCCGGCCTCGACGGCGTGGTCGGCCCGATCGTGGCATCCGCGCACTACGTTCCGCCACCGCCGCCGCCTATGGTGAAAGAACCCGTGCGGGCGCCCAAGTCCGCTTCGCCGATTCGCGTTGGCGGCGACGTGCAGGAAGCACTGATCCTTTACCGGAAGATCCCGGACTACCCGCCGTTGGCAAGGCAGAATCGCGTGGAAGGCAGAGTCGTGTTCTCCGCCATCATCGGGACCAGTGGAACGATCCTGCACCTGCAAGTGATAAGCGGCCATCCTTTGCTCACACCCGCTGCAATCGAGGCCGTGCGCCAGTGGCGCTACCGCCCCACACTGCTCAACGGCGAACCCGTCGAGGTCGCCACCGTCATCGAAGTCCGCTTCACGCTCAACCGCTGAGTGGTGTAGAAAGGGAGGCGTGACACATCGTCTGCTTCCCTTTCTTCTCACGCTCGGACTGAGCTCGGCCTCCGGCGCGGGCATCGTCTTTGAAGGCGGCAAGGGCCCGGGCCGCGGCAAGCACATCGTGCTGGTCAGCGGCGATGAGGAGTACCGCTCTGAGGAGGCCCTGCCGCAGTTGGCGAGGATCCTCTCCGCGCGCCACGGCTTCAAGTGCACCGTGCTGTTCGCCATCGACAAAACCGACGGCACGATCAATCCGAATCAGGCCGACAACATCCCCGGCCTGGAGGCGCTCGCCAAAGCCGACCTGATGCTGATTTTCACACGCTTCCGTGACCTGCCCGACGACCAGATGAAGCACATCGTCGACTACGTGAACTCTGGCCGCCCCATCGTTGGTATGCGCACGGCAACCCACGCCTTCAACTTCAAGCTGCACCAGACCTACGCAGCCTGGAGCTGGAACAACAAGGAGTGGGACGGCGGCTTCGGCCGCCAGGTGTTGGGCGAGACCTGGATCCGCCATCACGGCAAGCACGCCGTACAGGGCACGCGCGGCATCATCGCGCCGGGCCAGGAAAGCCACCCCATCCTGCGCGGCATCGCCAGCGGCGCGCTGTGGGTTCCCACCGATGTCTACGCTGCCAAGTTGCCGCTGCCTGGCGACAGCCTGACCCTGCTGCTCGGCCAGGTCACCGAAGGCATGACGCCGGACTCCGCCGCGGCCCCGGGCGCGCAGAACGAGCCCATGATGCCCGTGGCCTGGACCCGTACCTACACCGGCTCCGCCGGCAAAGCGGCTCGCGTATTCACCACCAGCATGGGCTCGTCACAGGATCTGAGCGATGCGTCCTTCCGCCGCTTGATGGTGAACGGCGTCTACTGGGCCTTGGGAATGGAGAAGGCGATTCAACCCACCTCGAACGTCGACCTGGTGGGCGAGTACAAGCCCTCACCCTTCAAGTTCAACGGTCACGTGAAGGGCGTGAAGCCGGAAGATCTCACCGCGCGTTGAAAACGTCCAGCAGCTTCCGCCGCGTCGAGGCGAACTCCTCCGGCCCGATGTGCTCGGCAATCACCGGAACATCCCCAGGCAGAGTCCGGATCAAGTCTGCGTAGAGCTGGTAGTTCATCGCGCCGGCCAGCGGACCGGGCAGCTCGTACGTCTGGCCGTCCGCCGCCAGGCGAAAGTCCTTCAGGTGGACGACGCCGATGCGGCCCTGCAACGTGCGGAACATCTCCTTCAGCGCATCATCCCGTCCGGCGAAGCGCGCCGGCGCAGTGAGGTTTGGCGGGTCCATCACCGCCATTACGGTGCGAGGCAGCCTGTCCAGCACGCGCCGCAATGACCGCGCGTCCGGGCACACCAGCGTCACATAGGTCTCCAGCGCCAGCGTCAGCCGGTTCTGCTCCAGCCGCTCATAGTGCGGCTCCAGGAAGCGCACAATCGCGTCCTCGGATTCCCGAGTGAAGTTGCGCGCGTCGGGCTTCATCAGATCCATGGTGTGCGAGCCCGTCCAGGCCACCAGCCGGCGGCAGCCGAGGTCGGCTGCGTAGACGATGGCGTGCGTGAAATGGCTCGCGCGTGTGTTCATCAGCACCTGGTCCGGCTCGGCGCAATTGACGTAGGCGCCCAGCGCCTCCACGGTCAGCCCGGCGGCGCGCACCCAGCCTGGCAGATCCGACAGGAACTTGCCGTCCACGCGGTCCCAGTTGAAGTTCACCATCACGCGGCGGAAACCAGCCGCCAGCGCGGCGTCGAGCACTTTGCGGGCATTCGCGTCCACTGAGCCGAGCTGGCACATCACCGCCAGCCGGTCTTCCCAGTTCGGAGCTGCCGAAGCCGCGGCCGCGGCGGGCAGGCTGCAAAAGACACGCCGGCTGATCATGCGAGTTTCCACGGCGCCCTGTACGAGCGGAACAGCAGCGCGTTGGCTGCATCGTTGCCCGCCACCCGCTCCGCCGCCGCGTCCCACTCAATGCGGCTCTTCGAACGCAGCGCCACGTTGCCGAGCTGCGACACCGCCGTCACGTGGTGGCCCACTTCGAGATTCTCCACCGGCTGCTGGCGGCTCTTCACGCAATCGAGGAAGTTGCGCGCGTGCGCGGCGCGCACCTTCTCGTCCACCACGTAACGCCGCTTCATC
>JACRKW010000149.1 GCA_016215215.1 Acidobacteriota bacterium | reverse complement strand
CGCCTGCCCTTCCTTCTGGTGGTCGTCCACGCGCAGGATCAGCCAGCCGGCGTCCAGCTTGATGGGGTCGGTGACGTATCCCTTTGCCCGGTCCCACACCAGCTTCTCAATCGCCGGGTTCAGTACGTTCTTTTCGTACGGATCCAGCACGCCGCCCTGCTTGGCCGTGAGGCCCTCGGAGTTGTCGCGAACCAGGTCGGCGAAACGCTCGTTCCTGCGAGCGCGGGCCACCAGGTCCTTCGCCTTCTTCTCGGCGGCGGCCTTCCCGGCGTCGTCCTTGTCCTGCGTCGAGATCAGGATCTCGCGCAGGAAGATGCGCTCCTTGCGGAGAAACGTGGCCTTGTTCTTCTCGTAATAGGCCACAATATCCTCTCTCGGGATGTTGACCTTGCTGTAGACCTCCTGGCCGACCACGCGCTGGGTCAGGATGCCGTTCTTGACCTCCTGCTTGAAGTCCTCGAACGTCATTCCTGTCTGCTCGCGAATCCACTGCTGGAACTTGTCCGGCTCGGCGATCTTGTTCTCCAGCTGGATCTGGGCCAGGTACTTGGTCACCTCGCTGTCGACGTTGATGTTCAGCTCCTTGCCGCGCTGGACCAGCAGAAGGTTGTCGATTCGCTCTCTGAGAGCGTCCTTTTCGCCCTGTTGCATGGCCTCGGCTATTTGCTGTGGCGTGGCGCCGCGCTGCTTGAGCTGGGCCTCCATCTCTCTGCGGGCGCGATCCATATCGCTGCGGGTGATGATGTCGCCGTTAACCTTGGCGATAATCTGCTCCACCGTGGTGACGTCGGCGGCCGGAGCCTGGGCGAAGCCAGCGGCGGACACACAGATGGCCAGGACACAAATCCTCATGTTGTCATTATCGCTGACATCCGGCCCCGGGTGCAGCCCCTGTGCCGGACCCTGCAGCCGCAGCCCCGTTCTGCCGATGAATTCAGTGTTGCTTTGTCCGCAACGCGATCCCCGAGGCTCGTCTGCGGAGGAATGTGAGGCTTGAGATGCTCAAGACCGTAGGGCTCGTTCTCATCGCTTTCGCCGCTGCCTTGGCCCAGGAGCAGCAGCAGGGGCAGGGGCGGCCTGGTTGGCCGTGCGTCGCCGGCCGGGCCGTCGATCCCTCCTATATTGAAGTCTCGGAGAGTACCGGCGGCTACCTCTTCTTGCTGCAAAAAGGAGAGATGGAACACTCGACGCCGTTGCTGCTCGCCTCCACCACGCATCCGGCCACCATCTTCCGCGCTGTCGGCGCCCTGGGGGGCACACAGGAGTGGGAGTTTCCGGTGGACTCCACCGTCACCAGCCTGCTGGTCGCCATTTCCATGCAATGCCGCCAGTCCATCAGCGTGCGCGATCCGCAGGGCGCCGAGATCACCCCGGCCAACGCGATTCTCAGCGACGACCTCAAAACCGGCAAGATCGTGCGCGTCGACGCGCCTGGGGCGGGGAACTGGAGGGTGCGCGTCACCGGCCAGGGCCTCTACGTTCTGCTCGTCCTGGCGGCCACCGACCTCCGCCTGGGCGGACTGCCCCATCCGCGGGAGCCCTTTCGGCTCGGCGCCGTCAATAGCTTGCCCGTCCACATCCAGGGTGAGGCCTCCGGCGTGAGTTACTCGATGATCGGCGCCGGCGGCGAAAAGCTGGCGCCCGTGCGCGTTGTGGAATCCGATATTGGCTTGAATCTCGAGTTCACGCCTCCGGTTGAGCGATTCCGGATCATGGCGGAAGGCGAAGATACGCTGGGACGCCGGTTCCGACGCGTCCACCCCGTTCTCTTCCAAGCCCTACCCGGGAAGCCCTGACCGCAACTCGCCGATGCGGCTCCGCAGCCGCTCCAGCATCTCGCCCGCATCTACCGTTGGCATGGGTAGCCGCAGCACTCCCGCGGGCGTGAACTGCGCGCCCTCGGTCTCGCTGACCATGCGCATGAGCTGGCGCGGGTCGATGGCCGCGCCCGGATGGAACTTGATATTGACTCCTCCGCCGCGCCTGTCGATGGTCTCTATGCCGCACAACGCCGCCAGCGTCTTCAACTGCGAGAACTCCAGCAGCCGCCTCACGCTCTCCGGCGGCTGGCCGTAGCGGTCCGCCAGCTCAGCCAGCAGCGCGGCGGCCTTTTCAGGCTCGCCCGCGTCCGCGATCCGCTTGTAGGCCTTCAATCGCTGCTGCTCGTCGGCGATGTACTCCGGCGGAATGCGGATGTCCAGGCCCAGGTTGAGCGAAGAATGAATCTCCGGCGCCACCTTTTCGCCGCGCATCTCCCGCGCCGTCTCGTCCAGCAGTTTCACGTAAGTCTCGTAACCCACCGTCATCAGGTGGCCGTGCTGCTCGCCTCCCAGCAGGTTGCCTGCGCCGCGCAGCTCCAGGTCCAGGGCGGCGATCTTGAAGCCGGCGCCCAGGTCGGAGAACTCCTTCAGCGCGGCAAGCCTCTTGCGCGCCACCTCGGTCAGCTCCGCGTCAGCGGGTACCAGCAGGTAAGCGTAGGCCCGCCGGTTGGACCGGCCCACCCGCCCGCGCAACTGGTACAACTCGCCCAGACCGTAGTTCTGCGCGTTCTCGATGATGATGGTGTTGGCCAGCGGGATGTCCAGGCCGTTTTCGACGATCGTGGTGCAGACGAAGACGTCCGCCTGGCGGTGCATGAATCCGAGCAGGACCTTCTCCAGCTCCTCCTCGCCCATCTGCCCGTGGCCCACCGACACGCGCGCCGCGGGAACCAGCTCCTGAATCGACGACGCCCGGCTCCAGATGGACTCCACGCGGTTGTGTACGAAATAGACCTGCCCGCCGCGCTGCAGCTCCTGCTCGATCGCCGTCCGGATCAGGTCCTGGTTGAACTTGGCCACCACCGTCTGCACCGATAGCCGGTCCTTCGGCGGCGTTTCGATCACGCTCATATCGCGCAGCCCCAGCAGCGACATGTGCAGCGTGCGCGGAATCGGCGTGGCCGACATCGTGAGCACGTCCACGCTCTTCCTGATCTGCTTCAGCCGCTCCTTGTGGCGCACCCCGAAGCGCTGCTCCTCGTCCACGATCAGCAGGCCCAGGTCGGGGAACTCCAGATCCTTGGACAGAATGCGGTGCGTGCCCACCAGTACGTCCACTTTCCCCGCCGCCAGGTCCGCCAGAATCTGCTTGGTCTCCTTCGGCGTGCGGAAACGGCTCAGCATCTCGATGCGCACCGGGAAGGCCTGGAATCGCCTCGTGAAGGTCTCAAAGTGCTGCAGCGCCAAAACGGTGGTCGGAGCCAGAATCGCCACCTGCTTGCCGTCGCCCAACGCCTTGAACGCCGCGCGCATCGCCACCTCGGTCTTGCCGAAACCGACGTCGCCGCACAGCAGGCGGTCCATCGGGCTCAGGCTCTCCATGTCGCGTTTGATCTCCGCCACGGCCTGCATCTGGTCGCGCGTGGCGTCGTATTCGAAGGCGTCTTCAAACTCGCGCTGCCAGTTGGAATCGGCCGAAAACGGGAAGCCCTCCGTCATCTTGCGCTCGGCGTAGAGCTTCAGCAGCTCCTCGGCCATGTCGCGCATCTTCGCCTTCACGCGCGACTTCGTCTTGGCCCAAGTCACCCCGCCCAGCTTGTCCATCGACGGCGGCGCTTCCCCCGCCCCGCGATACTTCTGGATCAGGTCCAGCCGGGTCAGCGGGACGTAAAGCTTCGCCTCCCCGGCGTACTCCACCACCATGAAATCGTCCAGCGCGCCGTCGCCAGCGATCTGCCGCAGGCCGGTGAACTTCCCTATTCCGTGTTGCGCGTGTACCACGTAATCGCCGGTCTTGAGGTCCAGGCTCTCCGGCGTGAACAGCGCCACGTGGGAGCGCGCGCGTTGCGGCTGGGCCGCGTAGTCGGCTACCTCGAACAGGTCCTCGTAACCGATCAAGGCGAACCGCGAGTCCCCCAGCACTGCCCCCCGGCGGATGAGGCCCTGCACCAGGTAGACGCTGGCGGACTGCATGGCCATGTAGGCCCGCTCGGCCAGGTACTGCGGCGTGGACCCGGTCAGCTCCATCCCCAGCTGAAACGGCAGCGAGTACTCGCCGAAAATGTCGGCCAGCCGCTCCAGTTCGCCCTGCGACGAGGCGAAGAACGCCACCTTGTAGCCCCGCTCCACCAGGTTGCGCGCCTCGCCCACCGCCGCCGGCATGTTGTTTCGGAACGCCATTGCCGGATGGGACGCGATGGCCAGCGGGGCGTGATCCTCGTGCAGTTCGCCCTCCAGCGCCAGTTCGCGCAGCTCCACTTCGCGCCGCTCCGGATGCGCCGCCTGGAACTCGCCCCAATGCAGAAACACCTGCTCCGGCGCGCACGGAGCCTGCTCGGCCAGCCCTTCCAGCCGCTTCCACAGCCGCTCGGCGGCGACCCTCAGCCCTTCCGGCTCATCCCAGATCATCACCGGGCGCTCCAGCAGGCTCTCCATGGAGAATCGCCTCGGCCGCTCCAGCACCGAGGCGAATTCCCAGCCCGGGAACGCCTCGCCCGGCACAATGTCGTCCCTCTCCAGCCGGGCGGCCAGCGCCCGCAGCAGCGCCGGAGTCTTCGGGGTCTCCTCCAGGGGCAGGAGCAGGCACTCTTCCACCTTCAAGACGCTGCGCTGGGTCTGCGGCTCGAACCGCCGCAGGCTCTCCACCGCGTCGCCGAAGAACTCGATCCGCACCGGCTGATGGGCCTCCGCCGGATACACGTCGAAGATTCCCCCGCGGATCGAGTACTCGCCCTCCATCTCCACCGGCTCTCGCCTCTGGTAGCCGATGCTCTCCAGATGCGACGCCAGATCGTCCATCGGAATCTCGTCGCCCACCTTGAGCGTGACGGCCAGTTGCCGGTAGCTGGATCCTTCTTCGGTGCGCAGCAGCGCGCTGGCCACCGGCGCCACCGCGATGCTGCACTTGCCCGACGCCAGCCGGTACAATCCCACCGCCCGCTGCTCCTTCAGTTCCACGTGAGGCGACAGGTCCTGCCCCGGCAGCACGTCCAGCGCGGGGATCAGCAGCGGCTTGGGCGCGCCCCGGCCCGACAGCAGCAACTGGTGGAACGTCTCCAGCATCTCCACCAGGATTTCCGCCGTGCGGTTGGTGTCGGTGATCACCAGCAGCGGCTGTTCCACCGCCTCCCAAAGCAGCGTCAAGTAGAGCGCCTTGGCCGTCGGAGTCAGCCCGCTCAACTGCGACCGGCCGCCCTTCTCCGCCGTCAGGCGGCGCACCACCTCCTGGAACGCCGGATGGCGCCCTAAGGCTTCGAATTTCTCCCTGACACCCGGATTGATCACCGCTGTGCCAGTATCTCCTCCACCGTCGCCGTGGTCGAATAGCCCGGCTCCAGCGGCAATAGCTCCACCCTGCCTCCGGCGGCCTCCACTTCCTCGCGTCCGGCAACCCAGTGGCTCCAGTCGCTGCCCTTCACCAGGATGTCCGGCAGCAGCTCGGAGATCAGCTCACGCGGCGTCTCTTCTTCAAACAGCACCACGGCGTCCACCGCCTCCAGCGCGCAAGCCAGTTCCGCCCGCATCTGCTCCTCGATGATGGGACGTTTCGGGCCTTTGATCTGCCTGACGCTGGCGTCGCTGTTCAGCGCCAGAATCAGTACGTCGCCCAGGTTCTTGCAGTTCTCCAGCGTGCGGATGTGGCCGGGGTGCAGAATGTCGTAGCAGCCGTTGGTGAAAACCACGGTCCGCCCGTCGCGCCTCCACTCCTCTCGCGCCGCCGCCAACTCCTCTCGCGTGTAGAAAAGACCCACATCCCTCATTCTAGCCGCCCTGGCCGCCCGGCTTTCACCGCGCGGCTTATTCTACTCTGAGATGAGTGGAGCCCGATTCGCGCATCCTCGTTCGTGCCACCAACTGGGTGGGCGACGCCGTCATGAGCCTGCCGGCCCTGGCCGCCGTGCGCGCCCGCTTCCCCAGGGCCCACATCGCCGTTCTCGCGCGCCCTTGGGTGGAGGGACTCTACCGCCACCAGCCGTTTGCCGACGAGATCATCCCCTATCAGCCGGCCCCAGGCTGGCAAGGCGTGAAAGACCGCCTCGCGCCCCACGAGAGTTTCTACTACCTCGAACTGCTCCGCCGCATCGGCTGGCTTGATCGGCTCCCCGAAGAGCCGCTCGTCCGCCTCGCCGGTATCGACGCAGCGCCGCGCCGCCTCATCGGCGTCAGCCCCGGCGCTGCCTTCGGCTCGGCCAAGCGCTGGCTGCCGGAGCGCTTCGCCGAAACCGCCGCCCTCCTCGCCGCGCCGCTTCACGCCAGTGTCGCCATCTTCGGTTCCGTGCAAGAGCGCGACCTCTGCGAGCAGGTGGGAACCGCGCTGGCCGCCCGCGGCGTTGATGTCCACAACCACGCCGGCGAAACCACGCTGGAGCAGTTCATCTCCCTTGCCGCCTCCTGCATGCTCTTTCTCACCAACGACTCCGGCGCCATGCACATCGCCTCCGCCCTTGGCGTGCCCACCGTCGCCGTCTTCGGCGCCACCAACCACGTCACCACCGGTCCTACCGGCCCCTCGGCCCGCGTCGTCCGCCACGATGTCGATTGCAGCCCCTGCCTGCTGCGCGAATGCCCCATCGACCACCGCTGCATGACCGCCGTCTCCACCAGCCAGGTGGCCGCCGCCGCCCACGAGTTGCTGTTACAAATGAATGTGAAGTAGAGGAACGTGAAGAAGTAAATGGACACCCGCGCCAAGATCGTCTCCTCCGCAGAAGCGCGCTCCCGCATCCCCGCCGCCGCCGTCGTCGCCGCCGGCTACTTCGATCCGCTCCTGGCCGTCCACTCCCGGCGGCTCGCCGCCGCGCGCGGTCAGGCGGGCTTCCTCGCCGTCATCGTTACTGATCCGCCGCGCCCCATCCTTCCCGCCCGCGCCCGCGCCGAACTCGTCGCCGCCCTGCGCGTCGTCGACCTCGTCGTGCTCGACGGCCCACAGGCGCCCGAGCCGGCGTTCGACTTTAGGGAGCAGGACGCCGCTGGCTCCTCCGAATTCGTCCAACACGTCCACCGCTGCCAGAGTTGAATGGAAGTCTCCCGCATCCTCATCGTCCGTCTCGGCGCCATGGGCGACATACTTCACGCCATGCCTGCCGTGGCGTCGCTCAAAGCCGCTTTTCCCCAAGCCTCCATCGCCTGGGCCGTGCACCCGAAGTGGCGCGACCTTCTTGAAGGCGGCGGCCTGGCCGATGAGATCATCTTCGTCGATCGGCGCAGCTACTCCAGCGTGCGCGCCGCCGCCTCGGCGCTACGCCGCGAACCCTTCGCTTTCGCCGTCGATTTGCAGGGACTCACCCAGTCCGCCTTGATCGCTACGCTCGCCCGCACGCGCCGCGTCTATGGCTTCCGCGTCACTCAGGTGCGAGAAAAGGCCGCCTCGCTGCTCTACAGCGACCCCGTGGAGACCCACTCCACCCACGTCGTCGACATGAACCTCGAAATCGCCGCCGCCGCGGGCGCTTCCAACCTCGTCATCGAGTTCCCACTGCCCCCCGGCCGCGCCGAGGGCACGCTGCCTTCAGGCCCCTTCGTCCTGGCCTCGCCCTTCGCCGGCTGGACCTCCAAACAATGGCCTCTTGAGAACTACGCCGTGCTCGCCCGCCGCCTGCGTCATGAACTTGGCGCGCCGCTGGTGCTCAACGGCGCCCCCCCGCACGAAGCCGCGCTGCGGACTGTGTCCTCCGCCGAAGTCCACATCTCTTCCGTCGCCGGTCTGATCGACGCCACCCGCCGTGCCGCCGCCATCCTTGGCGTGGACTCCGGCCCCCTGCACCTCGGCGCCGCCCTCCGCCGCCCCGGCGTGGGCCTCTTCGGCCCCACCGACCCCGCCCGGAACGGTCCGTACTCCTCTACCTTTACCGTCATACGTGCCCCGGGCGCTCAAACCACCTACAATCGCGGGGAGGAGATCCATCCCTCCATGCGCGCCATCGGTCCAGACCAGGTCTTCACAGCCCTTTCTTCCAGACTCTGATGTCGATCTTCCCAAAGCCCTACGCCGACGCCGTTCAGCGCCTTCGCGTCCCCTCAGGCCTGCTGCTTGCCGCCGCCTTTGTCTGGCTCGCTCAGCCCGTCTTTCCTACCCTGGCGCTGGGATTCCCCATCGCACTCCTCGGTCTCGCCATCCGCGCCTGGGCTGCCGGCCACCTCCGTAAGAACGATACCCTCACCACCTCCGGCCCCTATGCCTTTGTCCGCAATCCTCTCTATATAGGCACCCTGCTCACAGCTCTCGGCTGCACCGTAGCCGCCGCCCGCCCCACGCTCGCCGCACTGGCCGGCGCCGTCTTCCTCTTCGTCTATCTGCCCGTGATGGAACTCGAGGAACAGCACCTGGCCCGCCTGTTTCCAGACTTCCGGGATTACGCCGCCCGCGTTCCGCAGCTGCTTCCGCGCATCCCCGCCAGCATGCCGGCGCAGCGCTTCAGTTGGGCCCTGTACCGCCACAACAGGGAAGAGAAGGCGGCCTACGGCTTCCTCGCCGTCTACGCCTTTCTCATCGCTAAGGCCGTCCTGCTGCCCTGAACCACCTAAAGCGCCGCGCGCCTGTGTCATGCTGTGTCCATGAAGCTCACCTTTTGGGGCGCGGCCCAGACCGTTACCGGATCCATGCATGAGCTCGCCCTCAACGGCTCCCGTTTCCTGCTCGACTGCGGCCTCTATCAGGGCCGCCGCAAGGAAGCCCGCGAACGCAACGCGAACTTCCCCTTCAATCCTTCCAGCGTCGATGCCGTACTCCTCTCCCATGCCCACATCGACCACACGGGCAACCTGCCCACCCTCGTCAAGAACGGCTTCGAGAATCCGGTTTACTCCACCCCGGCCACCATCGACCTGCTGCACTCGATGCTGTTGGACTCTGCCTACCTCCAGGAGAAGGACGCCGCCTTCCTCTCCAAGCGAAGGTCCCGCCGCCACGCGCTCGAAGTCGAAAACGGACTCGAAATCGTCGAGCCGCTCTACTCCATCGCCGACGCCGAACGCGCCCTGCCGCTCATGCAGCCGGTGCCCGAAGGCTCCACCAAGGAAATCGCTCCCGGCTTCTCCTACCAGCCGCTGGACGCCGGTCACATGCTCGGCTCCACCTCCCTGGTCTTCGACCTGAACGAGAACGGCCGCCGGCTGCGCCTGGCCTTCTCCGGCGACATCGGCCGCCGCAACCTGCCCATCACCAAGGATCCCCAGGAGATGCCCCCCGTCGACTACGTCATCATGGAGTCCACCTACGGCGACCGCCTCCATAAGACCGTCGAGGCCGTCAAGGACAAACTCGCCGACGCCGTCAACCGCGCCTGCCAGCGCGGCGGGAAGATCGTCATCCCCGCCTTCGCCGTCGGCCGCACCCAGCAGGTGATCCTCCTGCTCCACGAACTGGCCAACGAAAACCGCATCCCCGGCATTCCCATCTTTGTCGACAGTCCACTGGCCGTCAACGTCACCGAAGTCTTCCGCCGCCATGCCAACCTGTTCGACGACGAGACGCGCACCTTCCTTGAAAACGGCGAGGACCCCTTCGGCTTCCGCATGTTGCGCTACGTCCGCGAGGTGAACGAATCCAAGGCCCTCAACGACCTGCGCGGGCCCTTCATCATCATCTCGGCCTCCGGCATGTGCGAGGCCGGGCGCATCCTGCACCATCTGCGCAACACCATCGAGGACCCCCGCAACATGGTCCTCATCACCGGCTTCCAGGCCGAACACACCCTTGGCCGCAAGATTGTAGACAAGTGGCCCGAGGTGCCCATCTTCGGTGAGCCCATGCGCCTCCGCGCCGAAGTCGTCAAACTGAACGAGCTCTCCGGTCACGCCGACCAAAACGAGCTCCTCGGCTGGCTGCGCCCCATGGCCAAGAGCCTCAAGCACGTCTTCCTCGTCCATGGCGAACCTTCCCAGTCCGCCGCACTCGCCAAGGCCATTCAGGGCGTCTACGGGCTGCCCGTCACCGTGCCTTCACGCGGCGAGTCGTTCCCCTTGTGATCCTGATACCGTATCGAAGACCGGAGGCAACATGAGCACCATATCGAGAAGAGAATTCGCGGGCAGCGCCGCGTTTGCCGCGGTTCAAATGCCCTCCGACCGGCTCCGCGTAGGCGTGATTGGCTGCGGCGGCAGGGGTATCGGGGCTCATATCGCCACGCTGCTCAAGATGAAGGAGACCGAGAAGGTCGAGATCAACGCGGTGTGCGACGTCTTCGACAAGCGCGCGCAGCAGGCGGCGCAGTTGACCGGTGGCCGGCCCTACCAGGATTACCGCGAACTGCTGGCGAACAAGGACGTTGACGTCGTCGTCATCGCCACGCCCGACCACTGGCATGGACAGATGGCGATCGATGCGGCCAGCGCGGGCAAGCACATCTACTGTGAAAAGCCCATGACCCATTCGGTGGAAGAAGCCAAGCGCGTGGTGGCGAAGGTCCGCGAAACCGGTGTGAAGATGCAGGTTGGCGTCCAGGCTATGTCGGACGACTCCTATGAGACCGCGTACAGGTTCGTGCAGGACGGCGCCCTCGGAAAGGTCGTCATCGCGCAGATCGATTACTCCCGTAACTATCGCGACGACTACTGGCTCAAGCCGGTCGATCCCGACATCAAGCCCGGCGTCAACTTCAATTGGGACCTGTTTCTGGGGCCGGCCCCGAAGCGCCCGTTCGACGCCGAGCGCTACTTTAACTGGATTCGCTACTTTGACTATTCCGGTGGAGTCCCGGCTGGACTCTTCGTCCACCGGGTCACGCGCCTGATCAAGGCGCTGGGGTTGAAGTTCCCCGAGTATGGCTCAGCGCACGGTGGCAAGTTCCAGTTTCCAGGCAGCAAGGGCGAGGTGCCCGACACCATCAACATCATGCTCGACTACCCGGGTGGGCCGACGGTTCTCTTGATCTCGTCGCTGGCCAACGATACGCCGGTGGCGCACACCTTGAGGGGCCACAAAGCCACTCTGGAATTCACTCCCACTGGTTTCGTGATCAAGCCCCAGAAGTTGTATGAGAAGGAGATGAAAGAGATCGTGCACCGCAAGACGGGTGGCGAGGACACTGAACTGCATCTGCGCAATCTGATCAACGCCATCCGCCACAATGAGCCGCTCAAGTGCGACGCCATGCTTGGCTACTACGGCGTTGCTGCCTGCCAGTTCGGCATCCTGTCGCAACGCCAGCGGAAGTACATGAAGTGGGACGCAGACGCCGAACGGATCGTACCGGCATGAGACGCTTTGGCCATGGACGCGTCCCAGTGTGCTGGACGGCCGCCGTTCTGCTGTCTCCGACGGCGGCTCCGCTGCCCGCTGCGGGTCCGTTCCAGTTCCGCCAGGTTTCGCCTTCGTCGCTCGAACTGAGCGAAGACGGCAAGCCGGTGCTCGTCTACAACCACGGCATGATGCTGCGGGAAGGCATAAACGAAAAGTATCGCCGCTCCTCCTACATCCATCCGGTTTATGCTCCGGACGGGACGGTTCTGACCGATGATTTTCCTAAGGATCACCCCCACCATCGGGGAATCTGCTGGAGCTGGCCCATCGTCAAGTTCGAGGGCAGAACCCACGATGTCTGGGCCGTCCAGGGGATGCATCAGCGATTCGTCCGCTGGAAGTCGCGCCGGACCTCGGCGGGCAGCGCCGTGCTGGCCGTTGAGAATGGGTGGTTCGCAGGCCAACGCAAAGCGGTGAAGGAGACCGTCGAGCTGACCGCCTACCGGG
>JACRKW010000148.1:9031-11064 GCA_016215215.1 Acidobacteriota bacterium | reverse complement strand
GACGGAGTGCAGTACACCTCCTACATCACGCGCGTCCGTACGGGCGCTGCGGGCACATTCACCCAGGCCACCGGCGAGAACACCGGCAAGTGGGAGAAACTGGCCGAAGGTTCCTACAAGTACACCTTCTTCAACAAGGTCCCGGCCGGGTACGACAAGAACGCCACGCACACGGTTGGCATCTACGGCAATCGCAACCTGGACGAATTCGACTACGGCCGGCAGTACGCCGACAACACCTTCAGCTTCGTGCCGTCGGGTGCGGCAGTGACCAAGGTGCGCGATGTCATCCGTACCGCCTCCTGTAACAAGTGTCACGACAGCCTCGGACTGCACGGCGGCTCGCGCAAGAGTATGGAGGTGTGTATCGTCTGCCACCAGCCTCAGACGACGGATGCCGCGACGGGCAACACCGTGGACATGAAAGTCATGGTTCACAAGATCCACTTCGGCAGGAACCTGCCCAGCGTCAAAGCCGGCACACCGTACAAAGTCGCCAGCCTGGACTTCTCCACGGTAGTCTTCCCCTCACCGGCCGCGGCCTGCAAGGCCTGCCATGAACCTCAGAGCGCCGCCGGCGCCACCCAGGCCGAGAACTGGAATCTGAAACCGACCCGCGCTACCTGCGGAGCCTGCCACGATGACGTAAACTTCGCCACCGGCCAGAACCACGTCAACCTGCCGCAGCCGAGCGACAACCTCTGCGCCACATGCCACATCCCGCAAGGTGAGGTCGACTACGACGCCACCATCAAGGGTGCGCACACCGTGCCCATCGAGTCGTCACTGCTGGCCGGTGTGGTGTTCACCTTGAATAGTGTCACCGGCGCCGCCCCTGGCAAGAACGCCACAGTCAACTTCACCATCAAGGACAAGTCCGGCAACCCGGTAGAGGTCACCACCTTGAACAGCATGCGGGTCTACATGGGCGGGCCCACCACCGACATTTCCGGATACGTTCGTGAGGATGCGCTGAAAGCAGTGGGTTCCGGCGCCGGCCGCTACGCTTGGACCTTCGCCGCGCCGATTCCGGCCACCGCCAAGGGAACCTGGCAGTTCGGACTGGAAGGCTATCGCACCACCATCGTGCTGGAGGGCACCACCAAGCAGCGCACCATTCGCGACTATGGCATCAACAAGATGATGTACGTCTCGGTGGACGGCACGCCGGTGGCTCCCCGCCGTACCGTGGTCGCCAGCGCGAGCTGCAATAAGTGCCACTATCAGCTTGCCTTCCATGGCGGCGGCCGCAACACGGCCGAACACTGCACCTTCTGCCATAACCCCAATCTGGCTGCCAACGGAGAGAGTTTCAATCTCTCGACCATGATCCACCGTTTCCATGAAGAGGCCCGCTACCCGGGCATCCTCAGAAACTGCAACCAGTGCCACGTGGGCAACTCCCAGCAGCCGGTGACCAACCCGAACCTGCTGCCCACCAACGATCCCAAGGCGCCCTACACGCCTGTGCCGCCCATCACCAACGCCTGCCTCTCCTGCCACAACACGCCCGATGTGTGGTCGCACGCCAAGGCCAATACCACCAGCCTCGGCGAGAGTTGCACGGTGTGCCACGGAGCGAACGCCGAGTTCTCCGTCGGTAGAGTCCACGCTCAGTAAGCCGGTTCCCGCGCTTACCGTAGAGAAGGCCCGCCCCTCGCTGGGGCGGGCCTTTTTCCTGCACGCTACAGTCCAAACATTTTGCGCGCTTTTTGTTTGCATCCGGGGCGGACCGGAAGTACACTGAAAGTGCCGGAATGGCTCGGCCCTTCTTCCTTCTACTCTCCTAGATCGGGGCTCACTCCGCCTCATCTTCATCTAGTCGCCGGCCGCTGCACGCCATAGCAGGGGCCGGCGATCTTGTTTTCAGGCCCTACGATTCAAGCAGCGGCCGGGCCGCCGTGCAGGGCCTCAACGTGAGCCACGGCGGCCGAACCCAGGCCGCCCAGGTCGTATCCGCCCTCCAGCAGGCTCACCACCCTGCCGCCGGCCCACCGCTCCGCCACCTCCATGACAATGTCAGTCAGCTCCGC
>JACRKW010000148.1:0-8987 GCA_016215215.1 Acidobacteriota bacterium | reverse complement strand
GCTCCGCGAAATCGCTATCGCGGACTGTGAACCGCCCCAGCGGATCGCCCCGCCGCGAGTCGAATCCGGCCGACAGCACGACCAGGCCCGGTCTGTACGCTTCCATTGCCGGTAGCAACCGGTTGCGGAACGCTCCCACCACTTCGGCGCGGCCCGCCCCAGCCGGAAACGGGCAGTTCATCGTGGTCCTTTTGCCCGCGCCGGCTCCGGTCTCATCAGCGGAGCCCGTACCGGGGTACCACGGCGACTGGTGCGTGCTGAAGAAGAACACGCTTCCGTCCTCGTAGAAGATGTCCTGCGTCCCGTTGCCGTGATGGACGTCCCAGTCGGCGATCAGGACCCTATCCACCCCATGGACCTTCCGGGCATAGCGCGCGGCGATGGCCGCGTTGTTGTAAATGCAGAACCCCATCCCCCGGCTCGCCGTCGCGTGATGCCCCGGCGGGCGAACCACCGCGAAAACGCGCCGGACTCTCTCCTGCATCACCGCGTCCACCGCGGCCAGGCCGGCCCCAACCGCCAAAGCCGCCGTCTCCCCCGAATGCTGGCAGAGCATCGTGTCCCCCGTGCTCAGCACTGGCGACCGGCGAGCGATGTCATGACGCACCGTGGCCAAGTAGGCCCATGTGTGGCACAGGTGTAGGTCGTCTTCGGTGGCCGCGCGGCCGGCGATTCTGACCAGTCCATCGGTTAGTCCCGCCCGGTCCAGCGCCCGCGTCAAAGCGCGGTACCGCTCGGGCGACTCTGCATGATGGGGCCCTGGGTCGTGCCGTACCTGCGCCTCGTCGACTACCAGGCCGGCCAGCGCCGGCTCCAAACGGGACATGGCTCTCATTGTGGCAAACGCAGCCTTCCCGCCGCCGCGATTTGATGCATGTAAACAGAATCTCGATCCGAATCAGGCGGAACACCGCACTCCCCTCAATCGTCTTCCCTACTTGGAACCCCGATCGGGGGGCAGAACAGCCATGAGCGCGCTACTCGAACCAGAAGTCGTCGCCAATCTTGAGCGCAGGATCGGTCCGGTTCCGGTCCCTCGGCGCCGCCGGCGCACCATGCACGCCGGCGAACTGCTGTTCGACCTGAGCCGGCAGACGCTGGCCAATCTGCGCCGCAATAAGCTCCGCAGCTTCCTGACTTTGTTCGGGATCGCCTGGGGTATCGCCTCTCTGGTCCTCATGTCCGCCCTCTCGGACGGTTTCCGCCAGGGCCAGCGCAAGAACATGGCTCAAATCGGCGACAACATCGTCTTCGCCTACGGAGGCGTTACCGAGGAGCAGGCTGGAGGCCAGCGCGCCGGCCGCCGGATCTTCCTCTACGAGCGCGACTTGGAGGTCATCCGCGCCACTTGTCCTGCCGTCGAAGTGGTCTCCGCCGAGCACAAGACCTACCAAGTGCCCGCCCGCAGCGCCACCAATGCCGGCCGCTTCCTCACCCTGGGCGTGAATCCCGACTACCTCAAGCTGCGCAACCTGCCGGTCGAACGCGGCCGCGCCGTCAGCGGCGCCGACGTGCGCGAGACCCGCCGCGTCGCCGTCCTGGGCGCCAGCGTCCGCAAGCAGCTCTTCGAGAAAAAGCCACTGCCGCTTGGCGAGCAGATCTTCATCAACAACTACCCGTACGAAGTCATCGGCGTCATGAGCGAAAAGGACCAGAACAGCTCCTACGACGGCTGGGACAACGACAAGATCCTGATTCCTACCTCCGCGCTGCTGCGCGACCTGCCGGCCAGCCGCAAAGTCTACGCCGAGGGCCGCATCGACGGCTTCCTTTACCGCCCGGTGAATGTCGCGCAGTGGGAAGAGGCGCAGGCCCAGGTGCGCCTGGTCACCCTCTCTTTGGGAGGCGTGGGAGTGATGAACACCATGATGATGGCCGTCTCAGAGCGCACCAACGAAATCGGCCTCAAGAAGGCGCTGGGCGCCACCAGCGGCCGCATTCTGATGGATTTCTTCCTGGAAGGCGTCTTTCTGGCTCTGCTCAGCGGCTGCGCGGGCCTGCTGATCACCTGGGCGCTCTCCAGCGCCGTAAACGCCCTGCCGCTGCCGGCCATGTTCTCCGGCCTGCCCATCCACTGGACCATGCTCGCCTTCGCTACCGCCGCGCTGGGCCTGGTGGCCGTAGGCTCCGCCCTGCCGCCGGCGCGCCACGCCGCCGCCATGACGCCGGTGGAAGCCCTGCGGCACGAAAGGTAACACTATGGGCTGGCGCTTCATCTTCTCCGAGAGTCTCGCCGCGCTCCGCTTCCACCGCCAGCGCAGCCTGTTCACCACCCTGAGCCTGGCCTGGGGCGTCGCTTGCTTCGTCATCCTGATCAGTTATGGCAACGGTTTCGAAGCCGCGTTGGTGAAGGCCTTCTCCGCCGTCGGCCAGGACCTGGTGCTCACCATCGGCGGCCAGACCAGCCAGCAGGCCGGCGGCATGCGCACCGGCCGCAAGATCCAACTGGACCTGACCGACGCCGCCATCGTCAAGGAGTCCGTCCCGCTGGTGGAGCACCTCTCTCCCGAGATCATGAAAAACGGCGTCAAAGCGCAGCACCTCGGGCGGGAGAAGGAGGTCTCCATCCGCGCCGTCTGGCCTGAGTACGACATCGTTCGCAACATCAAGATCGTCGACGGCCGCTGGATCAATGAGGACGACCGCCAGCGTCAGAACCGTGTCGCCGTGCTCGGCTCGAAGGTGGCACAGGAGGTCTTCGGCGGCGCTCCTGCTGTCGACGAGGAGATCATCCTCAACGGCATCCACTTCACCGTCATCGGCGTGATGGACAACAAGCTGCAAATCGCCAACTACAATCGCAGCGACAACCAGTGCGTCTTCATCCCCTACGACTCCTTCAACGTCTTCGGTGACACCAGCCACCCATGGTTCCTGGTCTGGAAACCCGCCACTCCAAGCTCCCGCGACCAGGCCATCACGCTGGTCCGCGCCAAACTGGCCGAGGTCCACCGCTTCTCGCCCACCGATGAGAAAGCCGTGGAGATCCTGGCCTTCTCCAAGTTCATGAACATCATCACCGGCATGAGCCTGGCTGTAAAGCTGCTTCTTGGCTTTGTCGGCGCCCTCACGCTTGCCATCGGCGGCGTAGGCCTCGCCAACATCATGCTGGCCTCTGTCATTGACCGCACCCGGGAAATCGGCATGATCAAAGCGCTGGGCGGCAAACGCCGCATGATCCTCCGTCAGTTTCTGATGGAGGCATGCCTCATCGTCGCCGCGGGCGGCGCCGCTGGCATCCTAATGGGAACGGCCGCCACTCAAGTCATCGGCTCCATGCCCTTCCTCGGGCCGGCGTTCAAGGACACCACCGGCACAGGCGACATCTATCTGAGCGTGAGCCTGCTCTCCATCGTGGTCTCCACCGGCGTGCTGCTTGTGGTCGGTCTCATCGCCGGCCTGGTGCCCGCGATGAAGGCCTCGCGCCTTGACCCCATCGAAGCGCTGCGCTACGAGTAGCTCTACTTCGCCCGCTTCACTTCCACGGCGTAGGTGTGCGTCTCGCCGTGCATGTTGGAGCGGAACACGATCCACTTCATGTCCGGCGTGAAGGTGACGTTCGGCTCCAACCTGTAATCATGCTTGGCCAGGTTCACCAGCCGCTCTCCGCGCAACCGCCCCTTCTCCGGACGGAACAGGTAGATCCACTGCCCGTTGCCCGGCGCGGCCACGCTGCGCGGTCCTCCACCGTCCCCGGCGAACCGCTTGCCGTCGCGCGACACGTTGAAGTGCACGGACCACTCCTCCCGCTTCACCGCGTATTTCACCAGCCCGCCTGTCTTCTGGTCATATCCCGCCAGCCAGAATACCTTCGAACGCGGCGTCTGCAGGTCGTACCAGATCGTCCTCCCATCCGCGCTGAAGAACTCGTGCCCGGCAATCTCCATGTCCATCGTGCGCGTGTGGATCTTCTTGAGGCCAGTACCGTCCGTGCGGATGGTCCAGATGCGGTCCACCTTGTGCCATGGCCCCTCGTGGCAAAACATGATCAATCCCGGGTCGGTCGGCGAGAACTGCACGTGGTTCAGCCAGTCCGTGCTCGGATGGAACGTCTTCACTTCGCCCGTCCGGATGTGGACCGTGTAGAGCTTCATCGGCCGCCGCGCCAGCCAGCGCGCCTCCAGGCTCTGCTCCTGCTGGTTGGGGATCAGTAGCCCGTCCGCCGCCGGCTTGGAAGCCTCCGCCGCAGGTGGCCTTTGTGCCCCGCCCACCACGTAGCTGCCGGCCAGCAGCGTTTCGTCGGCGTTCACCGCCAGCCCCGTGCCGCCGCGAATCTCCGCCGGCAGTCTCACGATCTCTCTGGTCGCCTTCGTGTCGATGTCGGTTGCGAACAGCGCTCCGTCCCGGCTGTAGAACACCTGGCGCGTCTTCCGCCCCACCACCACTTGTCCTGCGCGCCCCTCCACCAGCGGCTCCTCGGTCTTGTTCCTCAGATCGATCACCGCCAGCCCTTTGCGCGAGGTCACCACCAGCTTGTCGCCCGCCGCCGTGTATCCGTTCTGGTGGAAGTAGAGGCTGGCCGAGCCCGCCTCACGGCTCAACCGCACCACGCGATGGCCGGTATCGGGATCCACCCACTCCGGTGGGACCTCCGCGGCGAACGCCGCGCACGAAAGAACAAGAACCGCTAGCCGGTGCATGCGAACATCTTATGCCCTGCGCGCCCGCTCTGCTATCCTGTCGCCTGTTGTGCGTTTCTTTGACGGCATCTTCTCTGCCCCCCGCTGGCTCGCCCTGTGGGCCGCCCAGCTCGGCTTCATGCTGGACGCGATGGACGTCCTGCTCTACGTCTTCGCCCTCACCACGCTCAAGCACGAGTTCGGCTGGACCAACGCCCAGGCCGGCCTGGTCAGCTCCGTCACGCTCATCGCCTCGGCCTTCGGCGGCATCGCCGCCGGAATCATCTCCGACCGCATTGGCCGCCGCAGAACGCTGATCTACACCATCCTGCTCTACTCCTTCGCCTCGGCAGGCACCGCCAGCGCCGGAGGCATCGGCGCGCTGATCTTCTGGCGCGCCCTGGTCGGCCTCGGCCTGGGCGGCGAATGGTCCGCCGGAGCCACCCTGGTCGCCGAGTCCTGGCCCGCGGCCCATCGCGCCAAGGCCGTTAGCTTCATGCAGTCCGGCTGGGCACTGGGCTACATGGCTGCCGCCGGCCTCTCCGCCGTCATCCTGCCCACGCTCGGCTGGCGGGCGCTCTTTCTCGCCGGCGTGCTGCCGGCCTTGGTGACCCTCTTCATCCGGCGCAAAGTGACTGAGCCTGAGGTCTGGACGAACTCACACGAACGCGCCCCGTTCACCGGCATCTTCCAGCCGCCTTACGCGCGCCGGACGTTTCTTGCGACGGTGCTTGCCACCAGCGTCCTGTTCGCCTACTGGGGCCTCTTTACCTGGCTGCCCGGCTTTCTCTCCTCGCCCGTTTCGCAGGGCGGCGCCGGCATGGATATCGTCAAGACCAGCGGCTTCGTCTTCGCCGTCCAGATCGGCGCCTTCTTCGGCTACCTGTGCTTCGGCGTGCTCGCTGACCGCCTCGGCCGCCGTCCCGCTTTCGCCCTCTACGTCGCCGCTGCTGCCCTGCTTACCCCGCTCTACGGTCTGGCCCCGGGCTTCTCGCCAGTCGCGCTCTTCTTGCTCGGTCCCTGCGTCGGCTTCTTCGGCACCGGCTTCTTCTCACTTTTCGGAGCGATGCTGGCCGAGCTCTACCCCACCGCCATCCGCGGCGCCGGGCAGGGCTTCGTCTACAACTTCGGCCGTGGCCTCAGCGCACTGGCCCCCTTGGCCGTCGGCTCGCTGGCGGACCGCCACGGCCTCGGCGCAGCTCTCGGCCTGAACTCAGCCTTCTTTCTCGCCGCCGCCGCCCTCGTCTTCCTCCTGCCGGAGACCCGCAACACCGAACTCGAATCGGTCTGATCCGCCGCCGCACAAGCTCCGCAATCCCGTCAATCGCTCGTCTCCACCACGGCCGGTACAGCCTGCCGGTAGCCATCGTCGAAGCCCGGCTCCACATTGGCGCTCCGCCCTCCTCGCCGGATCTCGCTGGCCCGGCTGTGAGCCGCTGACGGCGGGACCCCCTCTTCCGCTACTGCGGCCCTCACTTCGGCGGCCCTTGCCACCCCTCCCACGCCTCCCACCCGCTCCGAACGATGCCGATCAGCGTTCCGAACTGAAGCCGGTCACGATTCCAAACTCATGCCGATCAGATCCGGCTTGGGCCAGGACGGCGGACGGGAGCACTCCCACCAGCGTCGCTACACGCGATGGCGTGGCTGTGGCCGCTCAAGAACCAGCCAAACCCCCGAGGCAGGCAGGCGCAGCGCAGATTCTCCAGCGAACCGCCTTTGGCTTGACTCACACGAATCCATTCGTCATGCGGACCGGCTGGAAGGCCGGTCCGCACAACCCTTTCTGCTAGACTACAGCGTGTTTCTTACAGTGATCACCGCACTTGCCTTCGGGGCACTTGCCCTTGGGACACTTGCCTTTGGGACACTTGCTGTCGCAGTTGCAGTCTTTTTCACACGCACACGAGACGGCGCCGCACCTATCCTTGTCGGGGGTTGCGCCTTTGTTGAACGCGAACGCGCCGGCTCCTACGACCAGGGCCAGCGAAAACGCCATCATGGCGATTCTGCGAGTCATCTTCTTGGTTCTCCTTGTTGATCATCTGATTGCCGTGAAACGGCGGTTGGGGTGAACACACGTGCGGGCACACCAATGCCTGCAGCTGGGTGAGTGAGGCCAACCTGGAATCAGATCCGGAGAATGCGATTGAGAGAGAGCAGATCCGGCGGAGAGAGGCCGCTGCCCCAATCCACATCGTGCCGCGCCATCCACGCTGGAAGATCCACATGGCACGGGCCCAAGATGGCCATTGCCGCCACCTCAGGCTCCACCGGCGCCTGGGAATCGCTCCACTTCATGTCGGAAAGAAGAACCCGCCCGGTGTCTGGACACGCGCGGCAATCCTTCTTTTTCTGTGGAAGCTTGTGGCACCCGGTTGCCTGATTGCGTATCCTGCCGCTCCGGTGGGGTCCAAACGCTTCCAGACACCCCTGGCACAGGCTGGCAACCGGTGTGAGGGTCATGACCAAGGCGACGAATATGCCTAATAGTGCGTTCACGGAGGCGTTCTGAGTCCATGTTGGGTCAATCTTCCGGCCGGGGTCAATAACCGAGTGTAAACTCTTTGCCGGCTCCCGCGGCCTGCTTTATGAGTCAGTTACGCGAGCAAAGGACGGGGCAAAGGCAAAATCGACTCAGGTGAAAACGGCGGGATTGACCCAGAACGCGACCACGGGACCCGGAGGCCCGCCTGAGGCGCCCGGTTTGCAGCAAGGCTGACGTCCGCTGAGCGGTCCTCCCAGCCAGGCTGATTCGCGGGTGATGGAGCAGGTGCGTTTGTCAGCATCCGCATCGCGGCGATGGAGCGGGGGACCATAGGCCCCGGGCGACACACTGGAGGCGTGAAGTGGGCAGCCTATTCCCATCGGGGACTTCGATCCTGAGTTCGACGCTCTGCCGGATCTGGGGGGTCCGGGAGGACACGCTCAGAGGCTCACTCCGCGCAGGCATCATGGCGTTGCGCTTTGGCGCGACAGGCGACATCCGGAGGAAGTGGCCGTGCCGATCACGTTCAAAGACTAGATGAAGGAGCTGAGTCCCGCCGAGCGCAGGAAGGTTGAGGACGGTGCACGAACCGCGCCGGGCACGCAAGATCACGCGGGTGAAGACGGTCAAGAAGCCCGGCGTCAGTAACGATCAAGGCCATGGGCGGCAGCCTATCTCTGCTGGCTGAATTCGGCGACCGCGAACAGGCCGCCCTATTAGGTATCGCGGGAGAGGCTGCGGCTCAAGGCGACGAGCCGCAGAGGCGTTTGGCGAGTGCTGGGGCGCTGGCCCTACTTCTCCAGCAGGAAGTTGCCCACCAGCATGGCGTCGATGCCGGAGGAGTAGAAGGAGCCGACGGCGTCGCGCGGCAGACGAGGGGATGGATAGGGAGTTTGCGCAAAGGCGGGCTGCGGCTTCGGGTTCGTTTGGCCGGCGTCCGGTGCGAACCGGGGCTCACAGGACAGGACGCCGGCGTTTTGGTCGTTGAACGGCTTAGGGCTGGAACTTCCCGAAGCCGGCCGCGATCTGGCTCTTGAGGCGCAGGCCGTGGTCACCGGTGCTGGGGTCGTTGAGAACGTACTGAATCACTGCGAACTCGCCCCAGATCTGGTCGCCGAGAACTTTGCCGTTCAGATAGACGGTATCCTCGCCGAAGTAACTCACGGGCGCGGCGATATAAGAATTGACCGGATTGGCGACAATTTTGATGAACTCGCTGGCATGCTGTTCGTTCCCGCCCACGGTCACCGGCGATGAATTGTGGTTGGTGAGCCAGGCGCCGCTGCCGGTGTAGGTGGCGAAGCCGAAGTGCCGATCCAGTTTTCCGTCGCCGTCGCAGTCCCTGTTGGAGATCCAGGCGTCGTTCCACTTCATGGCCACATCGACATTCCGGTACGGCCACGCCCAGTGGCTCGCGGCGGCGGGGGTGACTGCCAGGTATGCGGCATCGTCGCCATTGTAGGGCGGCAAGCCATCACCACCTGCATAGGCGTTGAAATAGCCGCCGTTGTAAGCATGCGCCTGGTAGTTGTAGCCGTAGGGGTTGACGCCGGTGGTGATCGGCTGGCCTGCCAGGTAGTGGCCGGGTTGATAGAGCAATAGCCCGGATTGGATGGTAGTGCACACGTTACCCGCGGACGCGGCAACGGAGCACACGGCGATCAGGACAGCCACGAGAGCTAACTTTTTCATGGATCTCCTCGTCGTGAGTGAAGTTGGTCGTCACAGTGTAAGCAAGGCTGGAGGCATTAGCAACACAAATCGTACGATGATGGTACTTTTGCAGCCTGAACTACTTGTACACGTTAAGACTATGTGGGCACGTGAGATAGTCACTCATTTGGGTGAAGGTTCCGAATATGAAGGCGCAGGCGGCATTG
>JACRKW010000147.1 GCA_016215215.1 Acidobacteriota bacterium | reverse complement strand
CCAATGGAGGAACCTCGCCCTCCCCCAGACACCTCCGCCCTCACCACCGCGTCTCTGCCCCGCCACCGCAAAGAGACCTCCCGCCCTTCAACAAAACACGCCGCAGACTCTCAGATCCCGCCGGACCGCTCGGGGTTCCCTGCTATCCTGAGTCTTCCCCCGCCATGTTCCTGAAAATTCTCTCGCATCCCGTCTTCGTCAACCTCAATTTCCACATGCCCATGCTGGTGGATCTTTCCCACCCCCTCATTCTCCTCACAGGCGAAAACGGCTGCGGCAAGTCCACGCTCCTCCACTCCATCTCCTACGCCCTCCAGGACAAGGAGATCGAAGGCTTCGTCTACCGCCTGGAGAACCGCATCCCCTCCTCCAAGGTCTTCCTCTTCGACGCCGAGCAGCACAACCCCCGCATTCACCTCGATCTCTTCGACAACAACCCCCGCATGAAGGAGTTCGTCCAGATGGCCAGCCACGGCCAGGTCATGCTCTCCATGTTCCATGAGACCTTCCCCTCGCTGCCCGACGGCACCGTGCTTCTCCTCGATGAGCCCGAAATGGCCCTCTCGGTCTCCAACCAGCGCCGCATCGTGAAGATGATGATGGAGCTCGTCACCGCCAAGAACATGCGCATCGTCTGCGCCACCCACTCGCAAGTCCTCATCGACGCCCCGGAAACATACGTCATCAACCTCGACCAGCACGTCAACCGCAACATCATGCGCGACGACATGGGCGTCGAAGGCTCCAGCACCATCCAGTAGAATCGTCCCAGGTGCCGCCTCAAACGATCACCCGCGAGACGCTGCTCGACTACTTCCGCTCCATCGCGGAAAAGGAAGGCGAGTATCTTGTCTACGACGACGGCTTCCGCCCGCGCTCGTACACCTACCAGGCGCTGGTCCGCGCGGCCCGTAACTTCGCTGCCATGCTCCAGGCCCATGGCATCGGCCCCGGCGACCGCATCATCCTCTGGAGCGAAAACCGCCCCGCCTGGGTAGCCGCTTTCTGGGGAGCCGTCCTTCGTGGCGTCGCCGTGGCCCCCATCGATGAGCACCACTCTCTCGATTTCCTCGAGCGCGTCCGCCAAATTACCGCCCCCAAGGCCATCGTCGTCGGCGACGAGATGACTCTCCCGCCTACGCCCGGTGGCCCGCCGGTCTGGAAGCTCTCCGAGCTCGACTGGACCACAGGCGACGTCTCCATTGAACCGGTCCAGGCCTCCCCCGGCGACATCGCCGAAATCCTCTTCACCTCCGGCGCCACAGCGGATCCCAAGGGCGTTGTGATCACGCACAGCAACATCCTTGCCAACATCGTCCCCGTGGAGCGCGAGGTCCTCAAGTACATCAAGTACGCCCGCCCGTTTTCTCCCATCCGCTTCCTCAACCTGCTCCCTCTGAGCCACATGTTCGGCCAGGCCATGGCCATCTTCATCCCGCCCATGCTCAGCGGCACGGTGGTCTTCCAGCGCAGCCAGGACCCACGCGAAATCGTCCGCCAGATCCAGTCCCGCCGCATATCCGTCCTGGTTTCCGTGCCCCGCATCCTTGAAGTGCTCAAGGAGCACCTCACCGCCGTCGCGCCTGAAACCACCCAGGCCGCGCCCGCCGGCGAGAAGTTCCCGAAACGCTGGTGGCGCTACCGCCGCGCCCATCGCGCCTTCGGGATGAAGTTCTGGAGTTTCATCGTCGGCGGAGCCGCGCTCGACCCCTCTCTTGAAGAGTACTGGGGCAACCTCGGCTGGGCCGTCATCCAAGGCTACGGACTCACCGAAGCCGCGCCCATCGTCACCCTCAACCACCCCTTCCACTCCCGCCGCGGCTCGGTGGGCAAGCCCATCGCCGGAGTCCAACTCCGCATCGCTCCGGACGGCGAAGTCCTGGTCCGCGGCGGAAACGTCACGTCCGGCTACTTCAACAACCCCGAGGCCACCGCCGAGGCCTTCGAAGATGGCTGGTTTCACACGGGCGACATTGGCGAAATCGACTCTTCCGGCCGCCTCACCATCAAGGGCCGCAAGAAGGAGATGATCGTCCTCCCCGACGGCCGCAACGTTTTTCCCGAGGACGTCGAGCGTGTCCTCAACGCCGTCCCGGGCGTCCGCGAGTCCGCCGCGGTCGGCCTCCAATCCCCCGCCGGCGAGCGCGTCCACGCCGCCCTGGTTCTCCACGAATCCGTCGATCCTGAAGCCGTCGTCAGCGCCGCCAATGCCGTCCTGGAGGAGCACCAGAAGATTCGCGGCTACTCCCTTTGGCCCCAGCCCGAACTGCCCCGCACCGAGGGTACCCGCAAGCTCAAACGCCGCGAGATCCGCCGCCGCCTCTCCGGCGAGCTCGCTCCGCCTTCTCCCCCCGCCGGCGCGGCCGGCGTCGATTCCCTTCTCGCCAAGTGGTCCGCCGGCCGATCAATCTCCGCCTCTACCTCGCTCGACGACCTCGGCCTCTCTTCGCTGGATCGGGTAGAGCTCATGGTGGCTCTCGAACACTCGCTCGGGGCCCCCGTCGACGAAGCAGTTTTCGCTTCCGCCCGGACCGTCGCCGACCTGGAGGCGCTCAAGACCGCCTCGCCCTCCACCGAACCGCGAGAGGTGATCGCTTTCCCGCGTTGGAATCGGGCCAAGTGGGCGCTCTGGTCCCGCATCTTCCACCTGAACGTCTGGGTCCTGAACCTCGCCCGCATCTTCGCCTGGGTCAGAGTTGAGGGCCGAGAGAATCTCAAGGATCTCACCGGTCCCGTCATCTTCGCCTCCAACCACCAGGGCTACTTCGACGGCCCCGTCATCTTCATCGCCATGCCCTGGAAGTGGCGTCACAAGCTCGCGCCAGCCATGCGCAAGGAGTTCTTCGACGCTCACTTCAACCCCTCCCGCCACAGCCTCTTCTCCTGGTTCACCAACAGCCTGAACTATTACCTCTCTTGTCTGGTCTTCAACGCGATCCCGCTTCCACAGCACGAGGCCGGCGCCCGCCCAACCCTCCGGTACATAGGCGAACTGGTCGACTCCGGCTACTGCCCTCTGATCTTCCCCGAGGGTGTCCACAGCCCCGACGACTCGATCGGGCGGTTCCTCCCTGGCGCGGCCATGATGGCCTCCCGTCTGAAGGTCCCCATCGTGCCCATCCGCATCCGCGGCTCCAACCGCGTACTCCACCCCTCATGGAGCTTCCCACGGCCCGGCTTTGTCCGCGTCACCATCGGCGCGCCGCTCCGCCTGGAGGGCGAAGACTACGCAGCACTCGCGAAGACGCTTGAGGAGCAGGTCCGTGCGATGTAACATGCGGGCAGGCATGCTGCGCTCCTGCCCGGCCATCCTCTTCTGTTCGCTTCTGGTCGCGGCCGCTCCGCCCGCCGATCCCCCGGCCGCTTCGCGAGCCGCCCGCGCGGAGGCGGCAGGCAACCTCGATCAGGCGATCGCGCTCTATTCCGAAGCTCTGCGCGCCGCGCCGGGCTCCGCAAGTCTCCTCCGGGCCCGCGGCCGCATTCGCCTCCAAGCCGGCCAGCTCGAATTCGCTCTCGCCGATCTCTCCGCCGCCGCCGCCGCCGAGCCCAAAGCCGCTGAAACCTGGAAACTCCTGGCTGAAGCCCAACTCGCCTTGATGCGATTTTCCGAGGCCGCCGGCTCCTACCGGCAGGCGCTGAAGCTCGGTCTGGAAAACGCCGCCCTCTATCGCGGTCTCGGCGCCGCCCTAGCCGCCGCCGGCGAAAGAGAAAAGTCCATCGAGGCCTATACCAATGCCGTTCGCATGAGGCTCGATGATCCCGAGACCTACCTCGCTCGCGGCCGTGTCCACGCCTCGCTGAACCACTTTCGCGACGCGATCGAGGATTTCGACAACGCCATCACCCACAATCCACGCCTCGCCATCGCCTACTTCGAGCGCGGCCACGCCCTGGGCCAGCTCAACAACTTCCAGCGCGCTGTCGCCGACTTCGACACCGCCCTTTCCCTCAACACCGATCCTGCATGGCCGCTTCGTTCGGACGCTCATCTCTTCCGCGCCGCCGCGCTCGATATCCTTGGCCGACAGGATGAAGCGCTAGCCGGCTACGGTAGCGCCCTCCAGGCCAATCCCTCCAGCGCCCGCGCGCTGCTAGCCCGCGCCGATCTCCACGCTCGCCTCGGCCGCCACCCCGACGCCCTGGCTGACCGCGAAAAGGCCGTCGAGCTCGATCCCTCCAACCCCACTGCCTACCTCGCCCGCGGCGGCTCCTACCATCAACTCGGCCAGCACGACAGGGGCTTCGCCGATCGAACCCGCGCCATCGTGCTGGACCCCTCCAACGGCCTCGCCTGGTTCTCCCGCGGCAACGCCTATCTCCTCCTCAATCAACCAGCCAAGGCAGTTCCCGACCTCGAACGCGCCGCCAAGCTCCTCCCCCAATCCGACGTACTTGATCTCCTCGCACGCGCTCGCGAAGCCGCCGCCGCTGCCACCCCACAGCCGCCGGCTGAGGCTCCCAAGGAGGTTGCTGTCGAACCCGCGCCCCAGGCTCCCCCTACGCCTCCCGTAACCGACCCTCCCGCCCAGGAATCTCCAGCCCCTCCTCCAGTCATCGTTGCACCACCCACAGCGCCGCCCCCAGCCATCAGACCCCCGGCCGTCCAAGCGGGCGGATCGCCCTCCGCGGCCGCCCTGCACGATAAGGGCCGCGCACTTATCCAGCAGGACAAGTATGGCGAAGCCATCGAAGTGCTTTCACAAGCCCTGGCGCTCAAGCCCGACTTCCCCCTCGCCCTCAACGCTCGCGCCTACGCCAACATACGGCTTAGCCGACATGACCTCGCCATCCCCGACCTCCAGGCCGCCCTCAAACTCGACCCCAACTACCAGAACGCCCGCCACCTCCTTGAGGTCGCCTCCGCTCGAACCGGCAAACCCCCGGCCGCCGCACCGCCCGCGACTGCCCCCACAACCAACAGAGTCCCGACCGTCAGGGAGGGGGTCCCCTCGGGCACGGCGCCGCCCGCAGCCTCTCCCCCAGCCGTCGCCCCCCCAACCAGGAGAGCCCCGACCGTCAGGGATGGGGTCTCCTCGGGCACGGCGCCGCCCGCAGCCGCCCCCACAACCAGCAGAGCCCCGACCGTCAGGGAGGGGGTCCCCCCGGTCACGCCACCGCCCGCGGCCGCCCCCTCAGCCGTCGCTCCCTCAACCGGCAAAGCCCCGACCGCCGCCGCCCTCCACGAGAAAGGCCGAGCTCTCATCGAGCAAAACCAGTTTCAGCAAGCCGTAGACACGCTCACGCAGGCCCTCTCTCTCGCCCCCAACAATCCCCTCATCCTCAACGCCCGCGCCTACGCGCAGATGCGCCTATCCCGTTGGGATCTCGCCATCCCCGATCTCGAAGCCGCCCTCAAGCTGGATCCCAACTACGCCAACGCCAAGCGCAATCTTGAAGCGTCACGCCGCGCCCTTGCCGCTTCGACACCCTCTACTCCGCCACCAGGACCGAAGTGAACGCGCCGCCCGGCGCAAATCGCAACGGGAGAAGGTACAGGTATCCCCTGGGCCGCCGAGGTCTCCAGGAAGTCCGCCTGCGCCACTTGGCCGGCAGTGCCGCGAATCAACAACAGTGCCGTCAGCGGGGCCGCCGGTGGGGCATAGACCGTCACCGACAGACGGTGCTGCCGTGCGGGATCGGGATTCTGAATATCGCCGCAATCCTGGATATGGCCCCCAAATCTCCACGCCGCAGGTGACAACTCAGGAAGCTGGCTCAACCAACTCAACGCCATTGAGCGATCGGCTACCCGCATGTCTGCCCCTCGCCCAGCCACCCCGGCCGATTACTCAATACAGGCTGAACCTTCTCAATGCCCCGCGCTTCACTCTGCCAGCGCATGTCGCATGCGCTTCACACCGCTTTCAATGTGCCATTTCACGGTCCGCTCCTTCAGGCGCATCATGTCCGCAATCTCGGAGAAACTGAACCCGTCGTAGTAGAACAGCTTCAGGCAGGAATGCTGCACCAGGTTCAGCCGCGCCAGCAGCGCTCGCATCGTGATTTGGCCGACGATATCCGCCGCGCCGGCCTCAATCGTTTCAAGACCCTCCGGCCCGGCCAGGCCGCGCGACTCCCATTGGCGCGATCTCATGTGGTTGATGCACTGGTGCCGCGCGATGGTCGTCAGCCACGCCCGCAGCCGTCCACCCGTGTAGCCGTGGATGCCGGTTTGGGCCTTGATGAAGGACTCCTGCGCCTGGTCCGCGGCGGCTTCCCTGTCTCGCACCAACGCCAGGCAGCAGCGGTAGACCCACTGCCAGTGCCGCCGGCAGACCTCTCCGAAGAATACGGTATCGCCGGTGGACTTGTATCGCTCTACCAACACGTCATCCGGCGTCTGCTCAAGTCGTTCTGTTGCCATGTCCAGCTCGCGTGAGGCAAGGTGTGATGGGTGAAGTATGTGCCGCTTGGAGGCGCCGGGCATTACCCAAATGGGTACATGATTGAGTTCATTTTCAGTTTGTGGAAGAATGTGGGCTGATTTTCGGCTGCACCGCAGCCGGCCGCTCAAGCAGGAATGGGGATCCCCATGGTCCTTTACCGTGCCGATTTCCCGGCGTCTTTGCCGAAGAAGGAACTTGGATGCCGGTGAGCCTGAAACCACATTCCGGTCCATCCACGGCCCGCCAACGCGGCGTCAACGTGGACGAGATGGTGTCCCTGTTCTATGATGCTATTCTCGCGCCAGAGCTGTGGGCTGAGTCCGTGCGCCAACTGGCGGCCTGTTTTGGCAATGCCGTCACCAGCCTCACCTGCTTTCGCGGCGGAGCGGGCGAGTCATTGACCGGCGCCTCCGACCCGGACTCTTTTCGCCTCTACAACGAGTACTACGGCGCCCTGGATCCCCATGCCGCCAGGTTGCCTCGCGATGCGCCCGTCGGTCTCCTCGGTGTGGCCGAGGAACTGGTCCGCCCGGCTGAACTGGAGCGCACCCCTTACTACAACGAGTTCATGAAGCCGCTGAACATGTACTACGGCGTCGGAGGGGTGCTGCGATCCGACGAGAACGGGACAGAAATCCTGTCGTTGTTCCGAGCCCGGTCGCAAGGTCCGTTTTCGCTTGATGAACAACGAGTGTTGGGACTACTGTGCGGGCATCTCCGGCGGGCGCGTACGGTCTACTATCGCATCCAGGCCCTGACGGAGCAGTCCGGCCTTCTTCGGGGAAGCCTAGATGCGTTGCGTTCGGCCGTCGTGATTTGCGATGAACGAGGACGAATCATGGTCGCCAACACCGTTGCCGCTGAGGAACTGAAGGGCGGCGCGCTTCTGTCCATCGCCGCCGGAGGACTCCTGGCGCCTGCTGCCCCGCATTTGCGGCAACGCTTTCTATCCTCGATGCGCCGCGCCTCGGCCGGTGAACCCGGATGCATCGCGGTGCCCCGCGCCTGGCCGCTACCGCCTCTGATTCTCAATTGCGCTCCGTTGCCCCACCGGGGACCGGTCAAGCGCATTCTAGTGATCTGGGAGCCGAGCCGCCTTGCTCAGACGGAGGAAGTGCAACCCGCGACGCTTTGCACCGCATTGGGGATCACTCCCAGTGAGGCGCGCGTCGCCCTGCTCATCACCAGCGGTTGCAGGACCAACACCGTCGCCGAGCGGCTGAAGGTGCAGCCGAATACCGTTCGAGTGCACCTGAAGCGCGTCTTTGCCAAGACCGGAACCACCGGACGGGCCGACCTCGCTCGCCTGATCTTGTCCGTCACCGCATCTCTGAGAATTCTTCGCACCGGACCGTGAGCGAT
>JACRKW010000163.1 GCA_016215215.1 Acidobacteriota bacterium | reverse complement strand
GGGTATCTGCTCTTCGCCAAGAACCTGTCGGGCAAGCGCGAGACGTGGTCGAAACGCGTTCCGGTGCGGATTCGCGCCATGGTGCTCAGTCCCGATCGGCTCTTCGCCGCGGGCCCGCCCGACGTGGTCGACCCGAAGGACCCGCTCGGCGCGTTTGAAGGGCGCAAGGGCGCCGTGTTGTACGTGCTCAATTCGGCCTCGGGCGAGAAGCTGGCCGAGCACGCGCTGCCCGCCCCGCACGTGTTCAACGGCACCGCCGCCGCGCAGGAACGCCTGTTCCTATCCGGGGAAGACGGCAGCGTCACTTGCTTTGGGGCTCGGTAGCGCCTCGTGTGCCGGAGTTTTTTTGGTCAACAACTTGCGATTTTTCCGGGTTGGGGGGGCCTCTCACGCTCTTCCCTCGTGGCGAAACTACGCCGGTTTGGGCAATCAGGGGCAATTGGCTCTTCTTGGTGTTCATGGCAATCGGCGTGCGGATTTGTGTCTGGTTAGGGCAGACGAGTCTCACGCAAAGATTGGGATGAAAGCTCGTTGCTCCCGGTGTAAAACCGGGTGTGTACCGCAATCCCAGTCTTTTCCAAGGAGCAACGAGCATGACTAGTGTAGCCGCATTTCTCGGTCTGGACTACCACGACGAGGCCATCGAAGTCAACGTGATGGATCATCGAGGCGAGATCCTGGTAAGTCGACGCTGTCCGAACAGCGTCGCGGCGGTGGCGGCGACGGTCCCGCCGGGCTGCCGCGTCGCTGGGGCGGCCATCGAGGCCTGCTGTGGGGCGGCAGACTTTGCTGAAGAACTCATGAAGGCCACCGGCTGGACGGTCGATCTGGCCCATCCGGGATTCGTGGCCCGCATGAAGCAGAACCCCGACAAGCATGATTTCGGCGACGCCCGCATGCTGGCGGACCTGGAGCGGGTAGGGTATCTGCCGCGCGTTTGGCTGGCGCCCGAGTCGATCCGCCAACTGCGTCGGCTGGTGCGGTATCGTCAGCAGTTGGCCAACGAGCATCGGCAGGTGAAACTGCGCATGCGGGCCGTGCTGCGGGAGGAGCGCGTGCCGAAGCCGGAGGCCCGGCCGTGGACGAAGGCCTGGATGCTTTGGCTGACCGAGAAAGCGGAACTGGGGGCCCAGAGCCGCTGGGTCCTGGAGCGTCACCTGCGACGGCTGGAAGAACTCGATCGCGAACTGCGGGTGGTGGAGCGCCGCCTGGTCCTGGTGACGCGGGATGATCCGGTGGTGCGGAAATTGCAGACGTTCAAGGGCGTGGGCCTGATCACGGCGGTCACCTTGCGTGCGGAGATCGGCCGCTTTGACCGCTTCCGCACCGGGAAGCAATTGGCCCGATTCACCGGGATCACTCCGCGCAACGCCTCCAGCGGTAAGCGGCAGGCGGATGCGGGGCTGATCAAAGCCGGCAATCCACAACTGCGTGCGGTGCTGGTCGAGACCGCCCATCGCCTGATGCGGCTGGAGCCGCGATGGATCGCGCTGGGCGCGGCGATCCGCAAGCGGAGCCGTTCCGGCAGCCTGGCCGCCGCGGCTGTGGCGAATCGCTGGGTGCGATGGCTGTATCACCAGATGTGCACCATGGACCAGGCCGTGTAACGACATCGAACACCACCGCAGGGGTTTTTGACGGGCGTCTCCTGCGAGCTGGGCAAGGGCTCTCCGGAGCCACCCGTCAAAAACCTTAGGAGGAAGGATCTTCGACAGAACCGGCCAACCCGTGCTGATGAAGGCAAGCTCGTTTCGCGCCTGGGCTTACCGCTCGTGCAAAGATGGGGCAGTTTTCATCATCTCGAAGCAACCAACTTGGGCTAGGGCAACGCGCCTGACGCTCGGATAGAAGAATGGGCACCGCACGGTTCTTTCGAAGACCCAATTCCTCCCCTTGACAAGCAACAGGCTTTCATAGAAGGCGCGAAAGAGCGAAACCGCGATTGTGCCAAGAAGCTTGGAAAAGGAGGACAACGAACATGAGGTGAGTTGAAAACCTTTCGCAGGAACCCTGCGGGTGGAAAGCCTGCCCAGGAGAGCCTGACCAGCACCTGGAAGCCAGCCTTGCGCGGTGTCGGGAGACCGGCATGGTGATACGTAGGCGGCGAGCCCGGAAGCCATGCTATGGAACCTCGAAAGTCGCTTGTCGTCGGCGCCCTCGTTGTTCGCGTATCGGGGGCCGCGCAGTCGTCTCGCAAACGGTTAGAGGCGAACTGGCCGGCCGGGGTCTGAGACCATGAGCAAACGGGAATGGGGGTTCCCCAGGAACTTGGGAGATCCTGTCGTTTCCACGGAAGAAAGCCCGGACGGGGATACCGGGTGACCAACCCCTGGCCCGCAGTCTGGCCCTTGGCGGCGGCGGGAGAGACGAAACAGCCGAGGGTTCCCGTGGTACCGTCGCGCGAAGGCAACGAAGCGCGACGGGAAGGGCGGCAGGAAATCGGAGTGCCTTGATAGTACCGGTGAAGCGGGGGAACTCCGCCTGGGAGGACCCTGTGGAGGGAAGCGAGGCATCGGGAGCATGGACTCGTTGTTGGGAACTACGCCGAATGCCTGGTAATTCGATGAGCGTATTCACGAAACAGCAACGAATAGCCGAGTTGGCGAGGCGATCGCCGCAGATGGGATTCACTTCCCTGGCCTATCTGATGGACATCGACTGGCTGTGCGCGGCCTTCCACCGGACCCGCAAGGACGGGGCCCCGGGCGTGGACGGACAAACCTGGGCCGAGTATGCGAAGAACCTGGAGGTGAATCTCCAGTCGCTCTTGGACCGGGCCAAGTCCGGCGCGTACCGAGCGCCGCCCGTGCGACGCGTGTACATTCCCAAGGCGGGCTCGACCACCGAGACTCGGCCGATTGGGATTCCCACGCTGGAGGACAAGGTCCTTCAGCGGGCGGTCGTCATGCTGCTGGAGCCCATCTACGAGCAGGATTTTGCGATCGGCTCGTACGGCTTCCGGCCCGGACGATCGGCGCACCAAGCCCTGGAAGACTTGTGGCAGCAGACGATGAGCCGTGGAGGAGGCTGGATCTTGGAGGTGGATATCCGCAAGTTCTTCGACACGCTGGATCATGTCCACCTGCGGACGTTTCTTCAACTCAGGGTGCGTGACGGCGTGCTACAACGCTTGGTGGGAAAATGGCTCAAGGCGGGCGTGCTGGAAGAGGGGAGCATCAGCTACCCCGACGCCGGAAGCCCGCAAGGCGGCGTGATTTCACCCCTGCTGGCCAATGTCTTCCTGCACTACGTGCTGGACGAGTGGTTCGCGCAGGAGGTGAAGCCGCGTCTGCACGGGGTGGCGCACCTGCTGCGTTACGCGGACGACTTCGTGATCCTGTTCGATCGTGAAGACGACGCGCGGCGCGTCATGGAGGTTCTGCCCAAACGCTTCGGCAAGTACGGCCTGACACTCCATCCCGACAAGACCCGGCTGGTCCCTTTCCGCCGACCGCCCCGCAAGGCGTCCGGCTCGAAGGGAGATTCCAACCCGCCGGGCACATTCGACCTGCTGGGGTTCACCCACTACTGGGGACGAACGCGGCGGGGCGGATGGGCGGTGATGCGGCAGACGGCCGCGAAGCGTGTGAGCCGCGCGGTGCGGAGCATCGCGCAGTGGTGTCGAGAACATCGGCACCGTCCGCTCGGCGAGCAGCACGCGAAGCTGAGTCAGAAGGTGCGCGGTCATTACGCGTACTACGGGATCACCGGCAACGTGCGTGCGCTGACGGGGTTCCTGTATGCAGTCCATCGCGTTTGGCGAATGTGGCTTACTCGCCGCAACAACCGACGTGAGATGACCTGGGACCGATTCAACCGGCTTCTGGAGCGTTACCCGCTCCCGCCGCCGCGAATCGTCCACTCCTACGTCTCGTAGCGAACCCATGCCCCGAGGAGCCGTATGCTCTAATGTGTGCAAGTACGGATCTGTGGGAGCCCTGGGCGGGCAACCGCCCAGGGCCACCCGGCAAGAAAGAGAAACAGATGAACCACGAAGGCACGAAGGACACAAAAAACAGACAGGGGAGCATGTCTTCTCTCCCTTCGTGGTCTTC
>JACRKW010000162.1 GCA_016215215.1 Acidobacteriota bacterium | reverse complement strand
ACGCCGCGCGGACCTGATCCCGAACCTGGTGGAGACGGTGAAGGGCTTCGCCTCGCAGGAGAAGCAGATTATGGAGAGCGTCGCCAACGCCCGTTCGGCGCTGTTGAACGCGCGGACGCCGGGCGAGAAGATCCAGGCCAACCAGGGCTTGGACAGCGCCATTGGGCGGCTGCTGATGGTTGCGGAGAACTACCCGAACCTGAAGTCGAACGAGAACTTCATGCGGCTGCAGGACGAGTTGGCCGGGACCGAGAACCGTATCGCGGTAGAGCGGCGCAAGTACAACGAGGCGGTCCAGAAGTACAACACCACGATCAAACTGTTCCCGAACAACATGCTGGCGGGGATGCTGGGATTCCAGCAGAACGACGAGTACTTCAAGACCGATCCGGGCGCGCGGACCGCGCCGAAAGTGAAGTTCTGACGAGAGGAGCCGCGCCGAGCGCGGGCTGAGCATGAGCGTTCCGGTATTCCGCAACTACATCAACGGCGCCTGGGTGGACGGGCCCGGCTTCGACAATCGCAATCCGGCGAACACGGACGAGGTGGTGGGCCGGTTTGTGAAAGGTTCCCCGGCCGACGTGGCTTCGGCTGCCGACGCAGCGCAGGCGGCGCTGCCGGGTTGGGCGGCGATGAACGGTCCGGCGCGCGGGGCGCTGCTCTACAGGGTGGCTGAGATTTTGGACAGCCGGTTTGAGCAGCTCGGCGCCGAGATGACGCGCGAGGAGGGCAAGACCCTGCCGGAGGCGAAGGGGGAGGTGCGGCGCGCGATCAACATCTTCCGTTACTTCGCCGGAGAGGGCGCCCGGCTGGCCGGGGTGCTGGCGCCGAGCGAACGCGACCGGGTCCACATGTTCGCGGTGCGCAAGCCTGTGGGCGTGATCGGCCTGATTACGCCGTGGAACTTCCCCAGCGCGATTCCGGCATGGAAGATGGCGCCGGCGCTGATTTGCGGCAACACCATCGTGGTGAAGCCGGCATCGGCGGCGCCGCTCAGTTCGTGGCGGATTGTCGAGGCGTGCCACGAAGCCGGCTTCCCGAAGGGCGTGGTGAACTATGTGGCCGGCAGTGGCGGCGCCATCGGCTCCGCGCTGGTCAACGCCAGGCCGGTAAGAGCCATCAGTTTCACCGGCTCGTGTCAGGTGGGAAATCATCTTCACGCCGAGGCGTCCAAGAGACGACTTCGTATCCAGTTGGAGATGGGCGGCAAGAATCCGACCATTGTGCTGGCGGACGCTGATTTCAACCAGGCGGTTGAAAACACGGTGAACGGAGCGTTCTTCTCGACGGGACAGAAATGCACCGCCACGTCGCGGGCAATCGTCGAGGAGAGCATCTACGATCGCTTCGTGGAGGCCGTGGTGGAGCGCACCAGGAAGCTGAAGGTGGGCGACGGCATGCAGCCGGGGATCGACATTGGGCCGTGTGTGGACCAGGGCCAGCTAGATACAGTTCTTCATTACGTCGAGGTGGGTAAGAAGGAGGCCGGCGAACCGCTGTGCGGCGGCCGGAGGCTGACGGGCGCCGGGTACGACAAAGGCTACTTCGTGGAGCCGGCGGTCTTCGCTGGCGTGACGCAAGACATGGTGATCGCTCGAGAGGAGGTCTTTGGGCCCGTTCTGGCGATCATGAGGGCGCGCGATCTGAAGCACGCGCTGGAGATCGCCAATGCGAGCGAATTCGGGCTCTCCGCCTCTTTGCATACGACGAACCTCTCCCGCATGTACGAGTACATCTACGGGATCGAGGCCGGTCTGGTGACCGTAAACCTGCCCAGCGCAGGCGTCGAATACCAGCTTCCCTTCGGCGGGACCAAGGACTCGAGCTTCGGGCCGAAAGAGCAGGGCCCGGCGGCGATGGAGTTCTACAGCGACTACAAGACGGTATACGTGAAATACTGACGTGGAGCGCGGGCTCGAATGAAACTCGGACAAGTACTGTGGCAAGGCCGGTTGACAGCGGCGGTGTTTGAGGAAGGGTTGGCTCGTCCGATTCCCGGCTACACGCTGCGGGAACTGGTCGAACGGGCTGATCGGGAGAAAGCCGGGCTGACGGAGGTTGCCTCGCGCTACGCGATGCGGGGCCACGAGCACCATGAACCGGCGATTCCCATCGAGCCAAGAGAGGTGTGGGCGTGCGGGTGCACCTACGAGATGAGCGCCAGCTTCCGGGACGCCGAGCACGGCACGCGGGAGGGTTTCTACCGGCACGTGTTCACCGCTCCTCGCCCGGAGATCTTCTTCAAGGGCACATCCAGGGTCTGCGTGGGGCCGGGGCAGAAGATCGGCATCCGCCGCGACTCCAAGTTTACGGCGGCCGAGCCTGAACTGGCCGTGCTCCTGGGCTCGAAGGGGCGGGTGCTGGGCTACACGCTGGCCAATGACGTCTCGGCGTGGGACATAGAGCGCGAGAATCCGTTGTACCTGCCGCAGTCGAAGGTCTATACCGCCTGCTGCTCGTTGGGGCCGTGGTTTGTGACGACTGACGAATTGCAGGACCCCTACAAGTTGGCCATGTCGCTGGAGATCCGGCGCGGGGAGGCGATCCTGTTCGAGGGCGCGACGACCACAGCCAAACTCGGCCGGAAGGTGGAGGAGTTGATTGAGTATCTGCTGCTGGCCAATCCCGTGCCGGCAGGCAGCGTCCTGCTGACCGGGACGGGGATCATCGTCACGCAGGAGGCGGCGCTGGCCGAGGGTGACGTGGTGAGCATCTCGGCGGAGGGGATCGGCGTACTGTCCAACACAGCGGGTCTGGTGGGCTGAGCCGCCGCAGGGGTCAGTTGGCGGGCTCGCCGTCTTCCAACCCCTCCAGTTGCTCGGCTTGGGAGGCAAAGCGTTTGAGGACGCGTATGGACGGTCCGCTGGCGAAACCGGCCTGACGCAGGCGCCGGTAAGCGGAACCGAGTTTGGCGGGGTCCTTGAGCAGGGTGGACAAGTCCTGGTTGCGGTACTTACGCGCCAGCCACTGTTGGATCATCTCGCTTTCGTCGAGGCCGGTGAAGGCGTCGCCGACAGCCTTCTCGGCGATCTTCGGGGCCACTTTACGCCGGAGGAGATCGGAGAGAACGCGCTGGCGGCCGAACGCACCGCCACCGGCGCGCACGCCGGCGTAGTGTTCGGCGTAGCGGCTGTCGGACAGGGCGCCGTACTCCTTCAACTGGAGGACGATCTCGTCGATGTCAGCCTGATTGGCGGCGCGCTGGCGCAGTTTGACTTTCAGGTCGGCCACCGAAAGGGAGCGCCCGGCCAACAGACGGACGGCATAGTCCTTCAGCTCTCCCGCGGCGAGTTTCTTTGGCTGGCCAAATGCCATGGCTATCATTCATTGTCTGTGGAGTACACTGTAATCAGCAAGGAGCAGTGATGGAAGACGACAACAAGTTCTCCTATTTCTTCCTCGGGCTGGGGCTCGGAGTGGCGGTGGGCATTCTGTTTGCGCCCAAGTCCGGCGCCGAGACGCGCGAGCTCATCCGCGAGAAGGCCGACGAAGGCAAGGAATACCTCAAGCGGCGCAGCGACGAATTGAAGGATACCGCAGCCGAGGCGCTGGAGCGCAGCAAACAGGCGCTGGCAAAGCAGAAAGAGCAATTGGCGGCGGCGGTGGAAGCGGGCAAGTCGGCCTACCGCGAGAAGGTAGACAAGGCTGCGCCGGCTCACGCGGCCGACGATGAGTTGATAGAAGGCGTGTAGCGGCGCATGGGCGAAACAGCACTCTACCTGATGGCGGGCGCGGTGACGGTGTCCTCGGCGGCTCTGCTGGGGATTGCCATCGCTTCTGTGGGCATGTACCGCCGTGTCAAGCAATTGCAAGAGGACGTCTCCCCGCTGATTCCCAGGGCTGCCGAGACGCTTGAGCAAGCGCAAAGGACGCTGACCGCCGTCGCCAGCGACGTGCGCGACACGACGGAACGGGCCAGGGCCGTGCTGGATCTGGCTCAACAACAGTTGGCGCAGATCGACAGCGCGCGGGTGGAGATGGGTACGCACCTGAAGGTGCAGGCCGAACGCGTCGAACTCGTGCTCGACGATATCCTCTCGCGGGTGCAGGACGTGGTGGGCGTGGTGCACGGCACCGTGTTGAAACCGGTGCGCGAGGTAAGCGGCATGGTCGCCGGGGTAAAGGCGGCTGTGCAGACGTTCATGATGGGCCGGCGCCCCACGGTGGACCGGGCCACTCACGATGAAGAAATGTTTATCTGACCTGAGGGCCCATTCGGGCGACACTTACGAGTTTGGTTGTCGCGATAGTGGCCGCACGGGTGATGTGTGGCGGAGCCAAGGCAGGCACGAGGCTCCCAGCGGGCATACACTGAATGCGTGAGGGCCTATTCTCTACTTGCCATTTGCCTTGCCTGGCCGCTGGCCGCGGGTGAAACTGCGTCGTCTATCGGGGCGGAACTGAGGCAGATCAGCCTGGACCCCGAAGCGTGCTACAGGGTTCGCGACTTAACGGTTGAAAAGGAAGACCTGCGGCTCTACTTCACCGACGGACACCTGATTTTCACCAAGCCGATCGCCGGGCAGCGGATCGCCGCACTCTATAGCGGAAGCGAGCCGGGGGACGATGCAGAGGTACTCCTGCGGCCGCCGGACCGCAGCGAACGCGCCGGGCTGGCGGCGGCTACGGGCTCGCCGAACCTGAACGAACACTTCCATTCCGCAATTCTGGTCTTCACCGACGGGACGGCGGAGGAGCTTCTCAAGCAAATTGAGGCTGGAGGGCAGAGGAGGGACCCCGAGAGGGGACTCCTGTTGGCTGGCCAGATGAGCGAAGCAATCCGCAACCTCTGCGGCAGCTTTCAAGTGAGGCTGGTGCTGGACCTGCTGGCGCGTGACCATTCGCGCGGCGTCTTCTTCAGTGCCGTCGCTGGCAGGCAGTTGGGCAACTTTGACTTGCTTTACGACCCGACCCTGCCGGAGGAGATCGTCGCCGGGCAGGTTTCGAGCAACGACTCGGCCGCGTTCAAAATCTGGACGAGTTTCCAGGGCCGCAAGCGCCGGCGCGCGAAAGCGCCCGCGTCCGCCGATGCGGTCATGGAGAACTACCGGATCGAGGCGGAGTTGCAGCCGGACCTGACTCTATCGGTGGTGACGCGGCTGACCGCAAAGGCACGACAACGCGTGGCCGGAGCGCTTTCGTTTGAGCTTGCCCCGGCGATGGACGTGTTGGCGGTACGCATCGACGGCCAACCTGCCGAGGTGTTCCGGCGCGAGTCCATGCGAGCGAACCTGATTGGAAACCGCGTCAACGATCCATTCCTGGTGGTCCTGCCCTCGCCCATGGAAGCGGGAAGCTCGCACGAGATCGAGTTCGTCCACAGCGGGAAGGTGATTCGTCCGGCCGGAAACAACGTGTACTATGTTGGGGCTCGGACGAACTGGTATCCATCTCGCGGCTACCATTTCACGACCTACGACCTGACCTTCAAGGTGCCTAAGGACCTGCGGGTAGTGGCCACCGGCGATATTGCCGAGGAGCGTGTGGAAGGGGAGTGGCGCATCGCCCGGCGGCGGTCCACGTCCCCTGTGCGGCTTGCGGGCTTCAACATTGGGGAGTATGAGGGCGTAGAGCTGACACGGGCCGGCTTTCAGGTGCAGGTCTTCGCCAACCGCACTGTTGAAACGGCATTGCAGACAGCTCCGCGGACGGTGATACTGCCTCCTGTCTGGCCGTCACGCAGTGCCGTTCCGCGGCCTGGGCAGATCGTGATGACGCCGTCCGGCGTCCCGCCGAACCCCGCGGCCCGGTTGAATGAACTGGCTGCGGAGATCGCGTCGGCCCTTGAGTGGATGGCTGCTCAGTTCGGTCCGCCTCCGCTCAAAACGCTGACCGTTTCACCAATCCCAGGGAACTTCGGGCAGGGATTCCCCGGGCTGCTCTATCTTTCCACGATCTCCTACTTGGAGGAGAAGGAGCGTCCGGCGGCGTTACAGACGGCCAGGCACTACACGTTCTTCTCCGAAATTCTGCACGCCCATGAGACAGCCCACCAGTGGTGGGGGAACCTGGTCACGTCGGAGAGTTACCACGACGATTGGCTGACGGAGGCGCTGGCGAACTACTCGGCATTGCTGGTGCTTGAGCGCAAGAAGGGCGCCAAGGCGTTGGAGACGTCGCTGGAGGAGTACCGCGACGCGCTGCGGTCGCCGTTGCCCGAACCGAAACCGGACCAGAAGCCGGCGGCGACTCAAGGCTTCGAAGTGAATGCCTTGGAGCTGAAGCAGCCGGAGGCATCCCAATCACAACGTAAGACGCGGACTTTGGAATCGGCTGGGCCCATCACTTGGGGCATGCGTCTGCACGTTGATACCGGGCCGGATCCATGGCGCGCGATCACCTACGACAAGGGCTCGTGGATCCTGCACATGCTCCGGCGGCGCATGGGAGACGCGCGGTTCCTGGGGATGTTGGGAGAGCTACGCAAACGCTACGCCTATCGCGGGCTGACCACGGAGGGCTTTCGTGAGTTGGCTGCTGAGTTTTCCCCGGCGGGTGTCCCTGATTCCGATCTGCAAAATTTCTTCGACAACTGGGTGTACTCCACGGGCATACCGACCATAGAAGTCTCCTCCAAGGTGACCGGCAAGGCTCCGGCGGTCCAACTGGCGGTGACCGTGAAGCAGACCGGCGTGGACGACGACTTCGGCGTGGATCTGCCGGTGGAGATTCGTTTCCCGGGTGCGGTAAAGCCGCTGGTGAAGTGGATCCGCACTGCGCCGGAGCCGGTGACGTTCACCCTGAAGTTGAAGGCGCCACCGGCAAAGGTGGAATTGGCGCCGGGCGCCGGGGTGTTGGCCGTACGGAAATAGGATTCAGGCAGTGCGCGCCTTGCTGACGGCTTCGGCGATCTGTTCCATCTCGGAGCGCGAGCCGAGCAGTGTTGTCTGTGAGAACCACACGGCTTCCTGGCACAGCCGGTCGTTGACGGGGCAGTTGTTGCGCTCCACCCATTCGCGGATCCGTCTCTCACCGTAAACCCGCTTGTAGTGGCGGCCTTCGATGATGCGCTTGAGGAAGGGCTCCTTGTTCAAGGGGGAATAGCCGCTGGAGCCGCTCACTCCCTTGGCGGAGAGGTTCTTGAGGAACCGCGCGCGGCTGACGCCGGCGCCGCTTTCCAGCCTGAACATGAACAGGTGCCAGGCGTTGCGCGTGCAGCCGTCGTAAAGGCGGGCAGGCTTGATGCCGGGGATCTTGGCGAGCATGGCTGCCAGGTACTTCGCATTTTGTTCGCGGCGGCGGGACTGCTCCTCCAGGCGTGTCATCTGGGCAAGGAGCAGCGCGCCCTGAAAATCGGTCAGCCGCAGATTGGCTCCATTGCTGGCGTAAGTAAAGCCGGCGACTTCGGCCTTGCGGCCGCGGCCGTTGCCGTGGAAGGCGTAGGCGCGGTCCATCAGGGCCTCGTCGTTGGTGACCAGGGCGCCGCCCTCGCCGCTGTTGAGGTTCTTGGAGGCCTGGAAGCTGAAGCAGCCGCAATCGCCCAGCGTGCCGACCTTCTTGCCGCGCCATTCGCCCAGGTGGGACTGGCAGGCGTCTTCGATCACCTTGAGACCGCGTCTTTTCGCAAATGCCAGGATGGTGTCGAGGTCAGCGGCCGCTCCGCCGAGGTGAACGGGGAGCACTACACGGCATTCGGGGGTGACGGCTGCGTCGAGTTTGCCGGCATCGATCTGAAACGTCTCGAGATCGGAGTCAACGAAGATGGGCAGGGCGTGCTGGAGGAGCACGACGTTCAGCGTTGCCACGAACGTGTACGGCGGCAGAAGCACGGCATCGCCCGGTCCGACATCGCAGGCGTTGAGAGCCGCGATCAGAGCGCTTGTGCCGTTGGCGGTGGCCAGGCAGTACTTGGCCCCGGTCAGTTCCGCATACCTGGCCTCGAATTCGATGGCGCGCTTGCCTCCGCTGGAGCGGCTCCACTTCCCGCTGCGGAGGACGTCGAGGACCGCCTTTTCCTCAAGTTCACCGAACACCGGCCAATCCTGCCGTGCGGGCGCGGGTCGCGCCGTCTGTGCCAGAGCTGCCCCAGCCATTACCGTCCTGCGTGTCAGCTTGTCCCTCATGGTTCACTATGCTACCCCAATCGGAGACAATTGGAAGCTCCGGCACTCCGATGACCGGCAGCCTGGCCCGCCTCGAAGCTCGAATCGTCAATTGCGAGCAGTGCCCGCGACTGCGGGACCACTGCCGCGAGGTAGCGCGAGTCAAACGCCGCGCCTACCGTGACCGAGATTACTGGGGGAGGCCGGTGCCCGGATTCGGCGACCCGCTGGCGCGGCTGCTTGTGCTCGGCCTCGCGCCAGGCGCGCACGGGGCCAACCGCACCGGGCGCGTCTTCACGGGCGACCGTTCCGGCGACTGGCTGTATCGCGCTTTGTGGCAAACTGGCTTCGCCAACCAGCCCACAAGCCGGGACCGCGATGACGGCCTTCGGTTGGATGGCGCCTGGGTGAGCTCGGCGGTACGTTGCGCGCCGCCTGACAACAAGCCGCTGCCGGCCGAGATTGCCGCGTGCAGGCCGTTTCTGGCACGCGAAATTGCGCTGCTGCCGCGAGTGCGCGTCGTTGTGGCGCTAGGCCGGATCGCCTTCGACAGCTACCTGGCGCTGGCACGCGAGGCTGGCCGAGGTGCGGCACTCGCCCGGCTTCAGTTTGCACACGACCGCCAACATCAGCCCACCGACGGTGGGCCGGTTCTGGTCAGCTCGTACCACCCGAGCCAACAGAATACCTCGACCGGCAGGCTCACCGAGGCGATGCTTCGGGCTGTCTTCGAGCGCGCCAGAAGCATTCTGACGGCTTAAGTGCCCGGCCCGGCCTACGGCCCGCGGATATTCAGACCAACCGCGCCGCGATGAAAGGCCTACAATTGAGGTATGGCACGAGGTTGGGAGAGCAAGTCGGTGGAGGCCCAGATCGAAGGGGCCTCCGAGAGGCCGGCGCCCCGCAACACGCCGTTCAGCGGCGAGGAACGCCAGAAGCAGACTCGGGTGAACAACCTGATGCTCAGCCGCACGCGAGTGCTCAGCGAAATGCAGCATTGCTGCAATGTGCGCTTTCGCGCACAGCTCGAGTCAGAACTGGTCTTTCTTGAGACGGAACTCAAGAAATACGCGAACTGACACGCGCGGGCCCCGCGTTGAGTGGACCGCCGGGAATTGGGATATCCTACGTTCCGATGCGTGCGCGTCTGGAACGGTACTTTCAGTTTGAAGCCCTGGGTGCGAACTGGCGCACGGAGATCCTGGCCGGGTCAACCACGTTCGTCACCATGGCCTACATCATCTTCGTGAACCCCTCCATCCTGCGGGAGACGGGAATGCCGGTGGCGGCGGTGACTGCCGCAACATGCCTCGCCTCCGCAATCGGGTGCTTCCTGATGTGCGGTCTGGCGCGATACCCCATTGCTCTGGCGCCGGGCATGGGACTGAACGCGTACTTCACCTACACCGTCTGCCTGGGCATGGGGGTGAACTGGCGAATCGCACTGGGCGCGGTCTTTCTCTCCGGCGTCATCTTCCTGATTCTGACTGCTTTGGGCATCCGGCAGTTGATCCTGGAAGCAATCCCGCGTGAGTTGTTTTCAGCCGTGGCGGTGGGCATCGGGCTGTTCATTGCCTTCATCGGTTTTCGCAACGCCGGGATTATCCAGCCGCACGCAGCCACCATCGTGAGTCTGGGCAATTTGCGGGATCCGGGGACGCTGCTTTCCGTGTTCGGACTTCTTCTCATCGCCGGGCTGATGGTGTGGCGAGTGCGCGCGGCGATGCTCCTCGGCATTCTGGCGACGACGCTTGTGGGCGCCGCGACCGGATTGGTGCGTTGGAACCCCCAGCCATACTCGCCGGCTGATCTCTCGTCCACCTTCCTGAAGCTGGACGTAGCCGGCGCGCTGAACCTGGGGCTGCTGGAAATCGTGTTCGTTTTCCTGTTCGTCGATCTGTTCGACAATATCGGGACTCTGGTGGCCGTTGGCACTCGCGCCGGCCTGTTTGACCGGGATGGCCACATCCCGCGTGTCAACCGCATCCTGACGTCGGATGCCGTGGCGTCCACAGCAGGCGCGCTGTGCGGCACATCGACGGTGGTGAGCTACATCGAGAGCGCCGCGGGCGTGGTGGCGGGAGGACGTACCGGCGTGACGGCAATCGTGTGCGGGTTGCTGTTCCTCGCCGCGTTGTTTGTCGCACCGCTTCTCGGCGTGATCCCGGCACAGGCCACTGCGCCGGCGTTGATCATTGTCGGGGCGCTGATGCTGACCCACACAGAGGAGATCGAATGGGCACGCCCGGCCAGCGCAATCCCGGCGTTCCTGACTCTGGCGGCGATACCGCTGACCTTCAGCATCGCCAACGGCCTGGCTTTCGGCTTCACCTCATTCACTCTGTTGAAGGTCATCGCAGGCGAATGGCGCAAGGTGAGTTGGCTGGTCTACCTGCTCACGGCGCTCTTCATCTTGCGCTTCTTTTATCTGGGAACAGGCTGAGGGACTCCTCCGGCTCAAGCTTCCCGTTCCAATAGCTGCATCAGCGCGCGGATGTAGCCGAAGCAATACGCGAAGGCCTGGCGGCCTCCATTGTCGCCTTCGATACGCGGCACGTGGTCAGGCATCAGCATGCCGTCGTAGCCGGTGGCGCGGTAGGCCCGGAGGGCGTCCAGCATGTTGATGTCGCCGTCGTCCGGAAACGTCTCGCGGAAGTCCAGGAAGCGGCCCTGGATGTTCCTGAAATGGACATTGAAGATCTTCTTCCGGCTGCCGAACCAGCCGATGACGCCGGCGATCTCGCGGCTGGGATCTTGCAGCATCTCGGTCACAGTGCCCTGGCAGAAATTCAGTCCGTGGTACGGGCTCTCCTTGATCGAGACGAATCTCTTCAGGCCGTCGACCGAGCCGAGCACGGTCTCGACGCCCCGGTAGCCTTTGCCCCGTGGCATGCCCGGGTCATGGGGATGGCACGCGAGGCGCACTTTGAACTCGTTCGCGACTGGGACCACGCGCTCCAGAAACCACGTGATGCGTTCCCAGTAGAGGTCCTCACCCATCGGCGCCGCGGCGCTCAACGGCTCCTGCCTCGCATCGGAGTACTTGAAGGTGCTGTACTGGGCGCCGCCTCGTCCACGCGTAGGCGCGGTTCTGACCACGCCGAGGGTGCTCATGTTGTATTTCAGCGCCGGGATGCCCGCCCCGGCGCAATTGCGGATCATCTCGCAGATCTCGTCGGTCGCCCTCTCGCGCTCGGGGGACTTGCCCAGCAGGAGACTCGGGTACTCCGCCTTTTCGATCACGGATGAGCTGAGCGGCAGGGGCAGCATGGTCAGTTGAATGCCGGCTGACTCAACGGATTCACGCAGTTTCTTCAACGCGTCCACAGTCCAGTGCTGGTCCAGGTTGCGGGAGGGCAGCGTGCCGCAAATATGCGTGACTCCCAACGCGGCCAGAATCTTGAGGTCCGCGGGCTGCATGGTGTGCTGCGTGCCGAGTTTCATTCGCATGGGAGGCTGAGCGCCCAACGCCTGCATGCGCGGCGCGGCCGCCGCCGCTGAGGTGACGATTACCTGTCTGCGATTCATAGGTCTTACAAATCATATAGCCTGACAGCATGAACCGCCGGACGTTTCTAGCGTCGGCCGCCACCTTGGCCGCGCCTCAGTCGCCTGTCGTCATGACAGTGCGCGGACCCATCGCTGCTTCCAGTCTCGGGCTCATGCTGCCGCACGAGCACCTCTTCTCGATGTTCGGTGAGGATCCGGCCGAGCACGCTCAGTACGACTCGGACGCACTGTTGGCGGCCGTCGTGCCGTATGTCAAGTCCGTCCAGAAGCTCGGCTGCGCCACTATCGCCGATGCGACGGCGGCCTACTTCGGCCGCGCTCCGCGGATCCTCAAGACTCTTTCAGAGACGACCGGTCTTCGCATCGTGACCAATACGGGCTACTACGGTGCGGCAAACGACAGGTATGTGCCCAAGTTCGCCCACGACGAATCGGCCGACCAGTTGGCCGCCCGCTGGATCAAAGAGGCCAGGCAAGGCATCGGAGCCAGCGGTATTCGCCCCGGCTTCATCAAGCTCGGCGTCGACGCCGGCCCGCTCTCAGCCATCGATCGAAAGCTGATTGTCGCCGGGGCCCGCGCCCACAAGGCGACTGGGCTGGTCATCGCAGTGCACACGGGGGACAACTCCGCGTCCGTCGAGCAACAACTGGCCATCCTCAAGGCGGAGGGCGTCTCTCCGTCCGCCTGGATCTGGGTCCACGCCAACCAGTGCAAAGACGATGCGGCCGTCACGGCAGCTGCCGCGCAGGGGGGCTGGATCTCACTGGATGGCTTGGACCCGGCCACTCTGGAACGCCACTTCGCACTCTGCCAGTTGCTGAAACAGCAGGGCAAACTGGGCCAGGTGCTTCTCTCACACGACGGCAACTCGTTCAGAGCAGGGGGGAAACGGCCAATGCGGCCGTACACGGAGCTATTCACGGGCCTGCTACCCAAGCTCCAGAGCGCCGCGTTCTCGCCGGACGAAATCCGCATGTTGACGGTGGAAAACCCGGCGCGAGCGTTCGCCATTCGGGGGTTGCCTTTCGTTAACCTACGGATGCCTTGACATTTGGAAACAGACGGATTAGTCTTTTTGCAATCGGCATTGCTGTCGCACCTCGTGCGCACTCGACTTCAGGGAAAGGCCCAACATGACACTTGTGAGATTTGTAGTCATCCTCCTCGTACTAGCGACGTTCGGTGTCGCGCAGGTTTCCACCTCCCGTCTGGAAGGTAGCGTTCAGGACGAAAGCGGCGCCGTAATACCGGGCGCCAAGGTTGTTGTGATCAATGACAGGACCCAGGCACGTGCGGAGATGACCACCGGCCCCGAAGGACTATTCGTGTTTCCTTCGCTGCAGCCAGGCATCTATACGGTCACGGTGGAAGCGAAGGGCTTCCGCAAATCCGTCATCAACAGCGTCGAGTTGAACGTCTCGGTGGCCACCACACAGCGAGTGAAGTTGGAGGTCGGCCAGGTCACGGAAAGCGTTGTTGTGGAAGCGGAGGCGGTTCGCGTCCAGACTTCCGATGCGCAACTCGGCCGCTCGGTCACCCTGAAGGACATCGACACGCTGCCGCAATTGGGCCGCAGTCCGATCATTCTGGCAGTGTTCCAGCCCGGTGTGGTAATCACGAACCCCGGGGACACCACCTTCTCCATCGTCAACGGCACTCGCCAGGGCAGCAACAATGCCACATTGGACGGCATCGACGTCAACGACGCGGTTGTGCCGCGTCTCGGTCTGGCCATGAATGCCAACAACACCGACTCCATCGGCGAGTTTCGCATGGTGACCAACGGCGCAAAAGCAGAGTACGGACGCAACGCGGGCGGCCAAGTGGAACTGATCACCCGCTCTGGCAGCAACACCTTCCAAGGGAACCTGTTCAACTACATGCGGAATACGGTGTTGAACGCCAACAACTTCTTCAACAACTCGTCGAAGGTGGCTCGGCCCAAGTACATTCAGAATCTGTTCGGCGGATCCTTTGGTGGCCGGGTAATCCGCAACAAGACCTTCTTCTTCTTTAACTACCAGGGCAGCCGCGTCTCGCAAGAGGTGGTGCGTAACCGCACGGTCCCGACGGTCGAAATGAAGGCCGGAATCTTCCGGTGGCGCGCTCCGGGCAGCACGGCGATCTCCTCCTTCGACATCGGCAAGAACGACCCGCGGGGCAAGGGCCAGGACGCGGCCGTGGCAAAGATCTGGGCGCTGTACCCGAACCCGAACAACACCGACGTTGGCGACGGGTTGAACTACGCTGGTTTCCGTTTCAATAACCCCAATGGCAGCGAGAACAATCAATACACGGGCAAGGCCGACCACAACCTGAAGGACGGCCACCGGCTATTCTTCCGCTACAGTTGGTTCAAGACCTACTCCATCGACGGCCTGAATAATGCTGACGCGACATTCCCCGGTATGCCCCAAGGCGCGCAGGGCGGCATCCGAGCTGGGTTCTCAGTTGGTTCTGACTGGGTGATCACCCCCACCGTCGTGAACGAATTCCGCGCTGGCACCCAGAGTGCGAGCGTAGACTTCTGGCGTCCAGGACGCCTGCAGGGGCCGACCATCATCACCAACTACTTCACCGACCCCTACAGCTCAGCATTTCCACAGGGGCGCAACTCCCCGGTTTGGGAATTCACCGACAATCTCACCAAGATCAAGGGTGCGCATACCTTCAAGATGGGCGCCAACTTCCGCTTCACGACGCAGTGGGGTTACAACGACGCTGGCATCTACCCCAACGTCACCACGACCACGGGCAACGGCAACTCAGTTCCCACCACCATTGGCCCTACAGGTGGCGCTGTGATTTCCACCTCCAACCGCACCACGTTCGAAGGCCTCTATAACGACTACCTGGGCAGGATGAATCAGGTGACCCAGACCTTCTACAGTGATCTGACCACTTGGCAAAAGGCGGGGACCTCCCGAGTCAGGAACTTCAACGTTCGCGAACAGGGGTACTTTTTCCAGGACGACTGGAAACTCCGCCGCAACTTCACCCTGAACCTCGGACTCCGCTGGGAATTCAACGGCGTCCCCAAGGAGAGCAATGGCTACCAGGGCACAATCGACAAGGTGGGACAACTGAGCACCATCAGTTGGATCAACGACCTGAAGGTGCAGAAGTCGGGCTCCTGGTACAACAACGACTGGAACAACTTCGCTCCGCGCATCGGTTTTGCGTGGGACATGAAGGGCGACGGAAAGATGGCCATCCGCGGCAGTTACGGCCTCTTCTACGATCGTCTAATTGGCGCCACCATCAGCACAGTGGACGGCGCGACCCCGGGCTTCTCTCAAGGCGTTCCGATCTACCCCAATCAGAACCCCGGTTCTGACGTACGCGCAGCCGACGGCATTCCACTACCTCCGCAGCCGGCCGCTCCTGTGCTTCAGTTGGCTACTACGCGATCCACAGGTTTGACCGTGTTCAATCCCAACCTTCGCACCCCGTACGTGCACCAGTTCAATCTAAACTTCCAGCGCGAGATCGCCCGTAACACGGTCGTGGAACTGGGTTACGTTGGCAGTCGCGGCGTCAAGCTGTTCATGAACCAGGACCTGAACCAGCCTCGTGTCTACGGCGATTTCCTGAATGCGTTCAAGGAGTTGCAGGCTTACCAGATCAACTCCTCTTCCCCAATCTCGCCTTCAAACACGCTGGTCCGGATCTTCGGTACTCCGGCCAGCGCCATATCCACACTCGGCGCGACCAACTTCACGAACGGGACTGCAGGTTCAGCGGCCACTACGCTGGACAGGACCTACTACACGCGCTACGCAGCTGCCGGCGTATCGGACTTCTACTTGCGGAATTTCCCACAGTACAGTACGGTCTTCCAGGGTGGGAATCACGGTCGCTCCTACTACAACTCGATGCAGGTCAGCGTCCGTCGAAACATGGCGGCGCTCCAGGTCTTCGCCAACTACACGTTCAGCAAGAGCATCGACAACTCGTCGGTAGAAGGTAACGGCGCAGCATCCCCGTTCGATAGCTACAATCTGGCGCTCAGCCGGGGCCGTAGCGACTGGGATCGCCCCCACTCTTTCAACGCATCCGTCATCTACGCATTGCCCATCGGCAAAGGCAAGCTGGTTGGCGGAGACATGCCGCAGTGGCTGGATTCGGCCATCGGCGGCTGGGAACTCGGCGGGCTGCTCATTTGGCAGAGCGGAAGCGTTTTTACGGTCACTTCGTCCCGCGCCACCACGTGGGGCGGCACCACTTGGGCTAACTACACGGGCAGCCGGAACATCGGCGAAGTTGTCCGCAAGGGCGACGGCGTGTGGTACTTGTCCGCTGACGATCTGGCCAAGTTCTCGTTCCCGGTTGCCGGCGACACTGGCAACACGGGCCGGAACACCTTCCGCGGCCCCCGCTACTTCGGAGCTGATGTGTCGATCGTGAAGCGCTTCAAGATCTACGAATCGCACAGGATCACGTTCCGTGCCGAAGGGTATAACATCTTCAACAACACCAACTTCGGCAACCCGAGCGTGGCCTTGACTACTCCGGCGACCTTCGGGAAGATCAGCAGCGCCATCAATCCCCGCATCTTCCAGATGGCACTTCGCTACGATTTCTGAGGTTGGATCAACAGAGTCAGCGGGCTGGATTTCATAGACCCGCCCGCTGACCCTCTAATCCCAAGCCTCAGGCCGCCGCTTCCGGCGGGAGTGGAACGTCCTTGGCGTCCCGCCACAGCCGTTCCAACTGGTAGTAGTCCCGCTTCTCGGCCGAGAAGACGTGGACGATCATGTCGCCGAAGTCACCGAGAATCCACTCGCCGTTCTCGTATCCTTCGACGCTGGTTGGCATCTCGCCGGCCAGTTTCTTCATCTGCTGGGCGACTTCGTCCCAGATGGCCTGGTTTTGGCGAGCGTTCGTCCCGCTGCAGATCAGAAAGTAGTCGGCGAAGGTGGTGACCTCGCGCAGGTCCAGGATGCGAAGGCCGGAAGCTTTCTTTGCTTCCGCCGCCCGCAGCGCGATGAGCCACGTGGGGCTGTCCGTGGCGGAAGGAGTCGCTGCCCCGTTCTTTGTATGTTTCCGCAAGAGCTAGGCTTGTAACCTCTCCTTATCGAGCATCGTACTACAATTGATACAGTGCGCAAGCTTTTTGTTTGTTGCGTGTTCGTGACTGCCCTCGGGCTGCCGGCGCAGAGTCTCTTCACCCGCCAGCCGCTGCTCGAACGCATCACGTCCAGCGCGGCCGATATGGACGACGACCTGGTTCTGAAGCGGACCCTGTACGGCCCGCTGCGCGCCGACGAAACCACGCCGGAGCAGGCGGCTCAGATGGTGGAGGCGGCCAGGCGGCGCGTGGACCGCGTGCAGGAACGCATCGACCAGGCCAAGGAGATGATCGAGCAGGGTATCCTGGCGCGCAACGAGATCCTGCCGCTCACCGAAGAGCTGACCTACCGCCGCTCTGCGCTGAGCTTGGCCGAGTCGCGCGCGCGGTTCCTCAAGGAGCTGTCCGAAATGGCCCGCGCCGAGCAGGCATTCGACACGCACGAGGACGACACGGGCTACAGGCCCATCCAGGAGCGCTTTGACGGCAACGGCCAGATGAGCGCCTCTGTGTTCCGCAGGGTCTTGCTGTCATTCGAGAAACAGTTCGCCCGCCCGCTGCCCATCAGCGCCAACGGCGAGACCGCCGTGCACAAAGCGATGGGCTTCGACCATCGGGGCCGCGTGGACGTTGCGCTGGCGCCCGACACCGCCGAGGGCGCTTGGCTGCGCGAGTATCTCCAGCGCGAACAGATCCCGTACTACGCCTTCCGAGGTGCGGTCCTCGGCCGTGCGACGGCCGCGCACATCCACATCGGCCCCCCCAGCACGCGGCTGCGTGTGGCAGACTGAGTCCCATGGCGCCCGCGAAGGTCGAAATCCTCATTCCACACGAGCAGATTCAGAAGCGCATCGCCGAGCTTGGCGCTGAGATCAGCGCGGCCTATGGCGACCGCTCCATCGTGCTTGTCGGCGTTCTGAAGGGCTCGTTCATGTTCCTGGCGGACCTGGTGCGCCACATATCCTGTCCGGTGCGCATCGAGTTCATCGGCACCAAGAGTTATGAGGGCACCACGACGTCGGGCCAGGTACAGCTCACCAAGGACCTGGACAAGCCGATTCAGGACGAGGATGTGCTCCTGGTGGAGGACATCATCGACACGGGGTTGACACTCACCTACCTGCTGCACGTCTTGTCGCAACGGCAGCCGCGGAGTCTGAAGACCGTCGCCTTCCTCGACAAGCCGTCCCGGAGGCGCATTGAAGTCCGTGGCGACTTCATCGGCTTCACGATCGAAGACAAGTTCGTCATCGGCTATGGGCTGGACTTCGAGCAGCGTTACCGGCACCTGAAGGATCTCTGTATCCTGGTTCCGTGAAACGTCGAGAACTGCTCGCCGCTCTGCCGCTCACCGGCTACTCGTTGATCGTTCGGGCGCAGGAGCCATTGCCCGCCAAGCCTGACTTCGACCGCATCGCTCCTTCCCGCAACAGGCGGCACGGCGTTCCGCAAGAGCCCAACATGACGCTGGTGGAACTGCAGGCCGACGTCTTCATCGCCGGCGGGGGGCTTGCCGGAGTGTGCGCCGCATTGAGCGCGACCCGCCATGGCGCCAAGGTGGTGCTCGTACAGGACCGCTCGCGCCTCGGCGGCAACTCCTCCAGCGAAGTGAAGATGCACGTTGTAGGCGCCAACTGCCACAAGGGACGTCCAGGCTGGCGCGAAGGCGGCATCATCGAGGAGTTGAAACTGGATGACGCCGCGGCCAACCCGCAGCGCTGTTGGGAGCTCTGGGACCTGCTCCTGTACGACAAGATCGTGAGCGAGCCGAACATCACGCTGCTGCTGGAAACCACGCTCTATGCGGTGGCGAAGAAGGGCCCCGCCATCGACCACGTCATGGCTCGTTGCGACAAGAGCGAACACCTCTATCGTGTGCGGGCGCCCATCTTCATCGACTGCACGGGAGACTCGCGGTTGGCGCTGGAAGCCGGTGCGCACATTCGCACGGGCAGGGAATCCCGGGCCGAGTTCAACGAATCATTGGCGCCGGAGATGGCCGACCAGGAGACGCTCGGCTCGAGCCTGCTCTTTACCTCACGCGACTACGGCAAGCCGATGCCCTTCAAGCCGCCGAAGTGGGCCCGCAAAGTCACAAAGGAACAACTGCGCTTCCGCGGGACCAATAGTTGGGAGTACGGCTACTGGTGGATCGAGTGGGGAGGGAACCTCAACACCATCTGGGACAACGAGAGGATCCGCTTCGAACTGCTGGCCATCACCATGGGCGTCTGGGACTACATCAAGAACAGCGGGAACCATCCCACCTCGGCCAACTGGGCATTGGACTGGGTAGGAATGATGCCCGGCAAGCGCGGCAGCCGGCGTATCGTGGGCGACCACATCCTCACCGAGCACGATCTGCTCAAGGGCGAGTTCGAGGACGCGGTAGCCATGGGCGGCTGGCCGATGGACGATCATCCGCCCGGCGGCTTCGACCGCTCCGATCTGCCGCCCAATACCGTCCTGAAAACGCAGGAGGTGTACAACATCCCGTTCCGCTCGCTGTACAGCCGGAACGTCCCGAATCTGATGATGGCGGGCCGCAACATCAGCGCGACACATGCCGCATTCACGTCCACGAGGGTAATGGCCACGTGCGCCTGCGTGGGCCAGGCGGCCGGTACGGCGGCCGCACAGTGCGTCAAGGCACGGATCGGACCGCGGGAACTGTCGCGGGACCGCCAGCGCGTCATCGCGTTGCAGCAGAGCTTGCTTCGGGATGACCAGAGCCTGCGCGGCGTGAGGAATGAAGATCCGCTGGACTTGGCCCGGAAGGCCCGGGTGTCGGCTTCTGTCGAGGAACCGGGCGGCGGAGCCGCCAAGGTACTGGACGGATTTGTGCGCGATATCCCGGGCAAGGAAACGCACCAATGGATGGGTCGCATGGCCGCGGACGGCGCCTGGATCGAACTGCAATGGGAGAAGCCTGTGACGGTCTCTGAGGTGCAAATCACCTTCGACACGGGCTTCCAGCGGGAGTTGACGCTCTCTTCGCAGGACAACGCGATGAAGGGGATCGTGCGCGGCCCACAGCCGGAAACGGCCCGGGACTATCGCATCCTTTCGGGCGGCGCCGTTCTGGCGGCCGTTCAAGGCAACCACCTGCGCCTTCGCCGGCACAGATTCGGCATGGTCACCACGGACCGGCTTCGCCTGCACATCGCTGCCACAAATGGCAGCGACATGGCGCGAGTGTTCGAGATCCGTTGCTACTCCTGAGCCGGCCTCAGCGGTCGCCCTCCTCCACCCACGCGAGGTTGAAGTGTGCGTGGCGGATGGTCTTCTTCGGCTGGCCCTCCGGGATCTCATTGTGGAAGACGCTGTAGCTGGCGTGGATGCTCCCGTCGGGGGCCTGGACGATAGACGGATAGTGGAACGAACCGCGTCTTTCGGCACGCGTGTCGAGCTCGATGTGCCGCTTCCACTTCCAGGTCTTGCCCTCGTCGTCCGAGATGGTCAGCGCGAGCGAATAGCGTTCGCGCTCGGTGTCGTTGTTGATCATCAGCCAGCGGCCGTCCCGCAGGTTGATCACCTCAAGCCCCGTCCCCGAATTGGGGATGTCGGTGTCTTCGGCCGGAGACCATGTCTCTCCGTTGTCGGTGGAGCGGCTCACGTGCACGCGCTTCGGCGGAGGGCCGTTGTCACGCATGTAGGCCACGACAGTGCCATCCTTCTTCACGGCGAAGGTCGGCTGGATGTTGCCGCCCCCGATGATGGGCTGCGAGGCATGCCAGGTGAGGCCCTTGTCGTCGCTGATACCGACCAGCGAGAAGCTGAAGCCGTCGGAGTAGAGCGGCATGAGGATGCGGCCGGAGGCCAATTGCACCGGATGGGCGCGGGTCATCCAGCCCATGCGAGCGAAGTACTTATCCTTCGCCTTGTCCACCTGGCGCTTCCAATACTCGGCAAAGGGCCCTTCCTTGTACTTCGCGGCCGTCTCCTCCACGAGCTTCTCAATATTGGCCGGTTTGAGCAGCATCACGTCGGAACGACCCCAGGCCGGTGCACCATCCCGCGAGTAATTGGTGGAGATGCGGTATTGAGAAATAGCAGTCTCCCAACGGTTGGCCAAAATGGTCTGCCAAATGAGCCACACACGCTTGTCACGGTCCAGGAACAGCGTGGGGTTGGTATCCGGGAAGCCCGGCTGGTCGGCCAAAACGAATGGAGCAGACCAGGACTTCGCGCCTTTGCGGAGGCGGGCGCCCATGATCTGCACGTCGTCGGCAGTGCGTTCGCCGGAGCCGCGGTACCAGCACACCAGCAGCCCGCCATCCGGCAGAAGGATGATGCTGGAGGCATGATTGTGCTTGTCGTGCAGGGGGAAGATGTCCTCCTTCTCGATGAACGGCTTTTGCGCGAAGAGGCCGGAGGCGGCGAGAAAGGTGATCAGGATGAGGCGTGTCATGGAAGTATGTTGTAGGGATCAGAGCTATTCTCCCCCACTGTGAGAACGAGTATATAGTCCTTCGCCGGTGGTGGAACGGCGCGAATCAACGTGACACCCGCCACGCGATCGGGTGCAGGTTCGGCTGAGGTGACCTCGCAAACGATGCCACCGATGGTGAGTGTCGGCGCTTGTCCACTGAGGCCGGTGGCGTAGATCTCCAGCGCGTCACCATTCACCGCTGCGCTGAGGATGCCCGGCACGGCATTCTGGATAGGTAACTCGATCTCAGATTCGCCCACGGCAAGGCGCGCCGTGCCATCAATGCCGGAAGGGAAGACCATGGAAAGCACCCCCGGCGCGACCAGAAGCACTGTCGCGTCACCGCCGTTGACCGTGACGCTCCTTCCGGGCCCAATCCCTGGACCCTCGACCGTGGAAACGTCATAGACAGTGGCAGAGGAAAAGGCCGGCGGAACCAGCGAGAACCAGGCCATCACAGCCTCATGGTCGGAGAAACGCTCCGGCCTGGACGCGTTCGCGGAGAGCGAATCTGGGTATGCCGCATTCACGCGCGTATAGGCGATACGGCTCAGCGATCCGGCAAGGCTGCGGTTTACCAGGATGTGGTCGAGCGTCTGCGATACCCCGTTGTACACATAGGAACCGTTTTGATCCAGCGGCAGACGATCTGTCAGCGCCTGCATGTGCGGCGGCCCTCCCGTCACAACGGCGAGCGGGTCGTCGCCCGGCATGGACTCGAATTGGAAGGCGTTGAAATCGCCAGTGGCGGCAATCGGTTCGCCCGGGGCCTCCAGGGTCAAAGTCTGCAAAAGATCGCGCAGGTAGCGAGCCTGCAGGCTGCGCTTCAGCCTGATGCGCGGGCCGGAGGCAGCCGTGTCGATGTCGGTCATGGAGCGGAGATGGTTTGCGACCACCGTCACGGGGAAGCGCCCGTCGATCCGGGCGCGCAGGACAAGCGGCGGCCGGTCGTTCAACAGCTCGGGGCGGCCATCCGGGCGGACATAGGTGGCGTCCTTCCCGTACTGGTTGACGAAGCGAACCTCAACGCGAGCGGTCTTGACCAGAAAGCCGACATCGATACCTGAGCTGTCGTTGCCCTCTTCGAGAAATGCCTGGTAACGCGGGTCGGGAAGGCCGTTCGCCACGGCGTCCTGGTTGATCCGCGCGGCGGCGGCTTCAAGAACGGCGAGCGTCGTGCACTCCTCCACCGCCAGGATGTCGGGAAGCCGCAGGATGTCCCGGACCAAGAGAGAGAGCTTGGCGAGCCGCGCGGCGGTCTGAGCGTTGGAGGCGAGGCTCAGCAGGTTGAGGTTGGCGATGGTGAACTCGGAAGAAGTGGGAGCAATCAATGGGCGGGCGGGCTTCAACTCGCTGGCCGTCCGATCCGCGGGATCCGCGACAAGCGTCCACATGCGCTGGTTGAAGTCGAGCGGCCCCGACAGACCGGAGACCCGCGTGCCCACCATGGCCTCGATCCGCCCGCCGCGCTGGGCAGCGGTGTCGACGCGCAGCAGTTCCGGAAACTCAGATGCGCCGCGCAGCCGCATGGGCCGCGGCGCGCCTTCCAGCACTCCGATAAACGAGCCGTTGGAGGCCGTGGGCCCCGCGGCGAGCATCGACTCCACCAATACGCGCATTCCTTCCAGATGCTCCAGGTTGTCGAAGCCTCTGCCGGAGTAGACAAGCGACCGCGTCAGCGCCACGGCATCCGGCAACGCGGCCAGGCCCTCCACGGTCACCTGAATGTCGCCGATGAGCTCGGTCAATGTGGGCGAGCCTGGGTCCGAGGCGGGGCGGTACTCGGCGACGGTGCCTGTCACTCGCACGAAGGCACCGCGAGTTGCCGCAGCCGGGGGAGTCTTGCTGGTGAAGACGAAGATGCCTTCGCTGGTGGCGGGATCGTTGTCCTCGTCACCAGGCCGGGACTGGAGGTAGAAACCGTTGGAGCGGGTGGCGGTGACCACACCGCGCGTGGTGACCAACTGGTCCTTCAGTGGGGAGGTGTTGCCAGAGCCCTGAATTCGGGCAATGGGAATTTCCGGCTGAGCAAGAAGAGAAAGACAAAACAGCGGGAGCGAAAGGAAGGTGCGCACAACCCGATCCTACCGCGGGGTTGGGCGGCGGAAGGGGAGCCAGAGCAGGAAGAAGAAGAACACGGCCAGCGCTTCGCCGGCCAGGAGGTAGGCGGGCCATGGACCAAGGTAATCGAGCAGCGAGGCGGCGGACGGCTTGCGGCAGAGGAACATGTAATTGGTCCCATAGATGGCATTGAATGCGCCGACAAACGCGCCCCAGCCGTTCAGTACGATCAGACTGCGCCACATCGAACCTGGCCGGGGCCGGACTTGGCGCGACCAGACCAAGAACAACAGGCAGGCTATGATGCCTCCGTGGGCGGTGAAGAAGTACGCGGTGGGATAGGAAAATGTTGGCGCCCACAACTCGGGCGTGAGGACCGCCATGGCGGCGCCGGCAAGACCCGCATACCAGGCGGCGTCGAAGAGCCAGGCTCGCAGCGTCAGTAGTGAGATGATGGTCAGCCACAGCGACAGGTCGCACAGTTGGAACGGCATGTACTGCGGAAACGGGCTCCCCTCCAGTTTGAGCTTGTAGCCGTACCAGACGAGCTCATTCACAAGCAGAAACCAGCCGGCGGCCAGCCGGATTCGGCGGCCTCGCGCGGGCTCAGCCCGAGCCGGCCAGGCGAGCAAGGCTGCCACCAGCGGGATGGCGGCCATGATGGCAAGATGGACAGGTCCGAAAAGAACGAAGTCCGTCTGCATGGGCTTCAAGTTACCTCAGCTTCACCGGTGCACCGCCCGCCGCCCGGCTGCGTTGGGCGGCGTCCATGAATGAGAACATCTCCAAGGTTTCCGTCTCGCCCACCGGCGTCTTTCCGGTCTGGAAGAACTTCACGATCTCCCTCACCAGGTTGGCGTAGCCGGCGTTCATCTCTTTTTCAGTCGCCTTGAAGGCCTTCGGCGCGAAGACCGCCGCTCCAAAAGACGAATAGGGCCGGTGCAGGCGAATGGTGCCGACTCGGCCATCCTTCCACTTTCCGGTGACTACCTCGGCGTCGCCGGAAAAAGTCCGCGTGACTTCATCACACCCTGTGCCCATCAGCGCGTAAAGGATCTCCACGGTGTGGATGCCGTACCAGGTAAGGTCCAGTTGGTGGTACTCCTGAAGCGGCCCAGGGCCCCACGCCATGACGCCGTTCAACCCGTCGATCTTCAGGCCTCCCATGGCGTCGGCGAATCGCAGCGAGGAAGACGAAAACCACGAAACGCCGTTCTGCCGGGCAAGCTGTGCGATGGTGCGCGCGTCCTCGAGTGTAGAAGCGAGAGGCTTGTCGATAAACACCGGCTTGCGGCCCTTCACGATCTCGCGGAATTGGGCAAGGTGGATCCTGCCGTCGACGCTTTCAAGCAGTACCGCGTCCACCTTGGTGAGCAGGGTAGCGATGTCCGGCACGATCTCGACCCCGTACTTGGACTGAATTTCCGCAGCGTACTTTTCGACTCGTCCGGAACTCTCCTTCAGGTCGACGCTGCCGCCCTTGTAGGCTGCCACGACACGGGCGCCGGCAAGGTGGTCCTTGTGGTTAGGGTCGTTGAGCATCGAAGTAAACGCCGGAACATGGGATGTGTCGGTTCCGACGATGCCGATGCGGAGGTCCGCGGCGGTGAGGCTGCAGGCGGCAGCCGTGAGGAGCAGGTAAGCCTTCATGCAGGTGATTGTATCCAGGTTGGCGGCCTGTGCGAGAGTGGAAGCGGTGCTGGATATCGTCAAGGTCTCGGCCATGCTCGATCCGGAGCAGGTGGAAGCCGGCTACCGGCAGGGGCTGTTTCCCATGGGAGATGAAGGCAGCCGTGTGTTTACCTGGCACCGGCCGCGGCTGCGCGGCGTACTGCCGTTGGAGAACTTCCACCTTTCGCGCTCCTTGGCGCGTACATTGCGAAACGGCCGCTTTGAGGTGACGGTGGATCGTGCCTTTGAGGCGGTGATGGATGGATGCGCAGCACGAAACGACGTCTGGATCACCGCCGGGGTGAAGCGCGCCTACGGGCAATTGCATCGCGCCGGCAAGGCGCACTCCGTGGAGGTGTGGGTGGACGGACTGCTTGCTGGCGGAACCTACGGTGTGCATTTGGGCGGCGCGTTCTTCGCCGAATCCAAGTTCCACCGGGTTCGTGACATGTCTAAAGTAGCTCTGGCGCACCTCGTGATGCGGCTGAAGGAGCGCGGATTTGCCTTGCTCGATGTACAGTACTGGACGCCCCATCTGGCGCAATTCGGCGTCGTGGAAATACCGGCAGCCGCATACAGGCAGCGGCTGAAAGCCGCGCTGGCCCGCGACTGCAGGTTCACGGATTAGGCGTCGGCGTCTCAGGCAACACTCTGTGGAATTCAGTGCCCGCCGATGAAATGGGGAGAAGGTGTGCCCATTCATACGCATACTAGTATTGCAATCCGTGTAAAGATGATATACGCTCCAGCAATGCAGTTTATTACGAGTGCACGCTCGTTAACGCTTGCGAGTGCCTTTGTCCTACTGCTGTCTTACATAAACAGCGCGCCGTCGACGGGGCTGCGAAACTCCGATGAAGTGTATGCTCGACTTCGCGCCGCGTCTCTGGCCGAGTCCTACATTGTCGAGGAATTGACCCTCAAGCGTGACTGCGGAACCATCCGTCTGAAGGAAGGCATCATCAGTTTCGCCGGCCCACAGCTGGGAAAGGTGACTCTCGGCGTATTTACCGGGAGCGGGGAGTTCCGTCTGGAGCCCGTATCCCCCATCGAAAAAACATACTTGAAGCGCGTTTCTGGCGCTGAGACGGTGAACGAGCCCTTTGCCCGCGCCGTCTTCGTCTTTACCGATGGGACGTACGACGAAGTGCGCAAAAGCGCAAAGACGGGCGCGCAGGATCCGAAGGCGGCGGAAGCGCTCCAGCAGTATCGGAGCCGCGTAAGAAGGCGGAACGACATTCCGCGCAGTATGAGCGAGGCGATGCTGACCTCGGAGTCCATGGACAACATGGAGGCCGAGGTGCTGGCAGGACTGTACAACCCGGCACGTCCACCCGCATTCAATCTCTTCATCCGCGGCCAAAAACGCAGTGATATGCGCTTCTTCGTGCGTGGCCTGGGCGCACTTCCTGACATGCCGTCGCCGGAAGAGGTGGCGCTGATCAACGTGGATTCGGAGGAGACCGCGGATGGCATCTGGTATCACTCGCACCTGCGGGAAGAGTTGCTCGGCAACGCAGCAGCCATCGCGACGGAAGACAAGCGGCCCGTGCAGGCAGAGAAGTACATGATCGAAACGATGGTGGAGGGCAGCCGCAAGCTCACTGGCACTGCGAAAGTGGAGCTTTCGGCGCGCATCGTTGGCGAGCGCGTGATCAAGTTTGGGTTGTTGCAGGACTTGCGAGTGAATTGGGTGACCGATGCCGCCGGGCAACAGGTGCCGTTCATCCAGGAAGACAAGAAGGAGGATGGGTCGTTCTATGTGGTTCTGCCTCAGGGCTTGAAGAAGGACGAGAGGGTCACGCTGACGATCAACTATTCGGGCAACAAGGTTCTGGAAGACGCCGGCGGCGGAAACTTGTATGTGGGCGCCAGAACGAGTTGGTATCCCAGCCTGAATTCGTTCCTGGACCGCATTCCTTATGACCTCACCTTCAAGGCTGCGAAACGGTTTACCGTCGTGGCTAGTGGTCGAAAGGTCAAGGAGTGGAGGGAAGGCGATCTGACCTGCTCGCAGTGGCAGAGCGAGGCGCCGCACGCCGTCGCAGGTTTCAATATGGGCGTCTACAAGCTCAAGGAGGCGATGGAGGCCAAGACGCAAACACAGGTAGAGGCCTACGCCGCAACCGAACTTCCTGGCTACTTGTATGGCGCCGAAGGCACGACGAACATCTCACCGGCCGCCCTGCTGAACCGCGCGATCTCGGAAACCCAGGCATCGATCCAGGTGTACACGAATTGGTTCGGCGGACTGCCATACAAACGCCTCGCCGTAACCCAACAGCCCGAGTTTTCGATGGGACAGTCCTGGCCGGAGTTGGTGTACCTGCCGCTGAGCGCCTTTCTGGATTCGACCACGCGCGTTCGTATCCTGGGCGGGATCAACAACAAGTTGACTGACTTCGTCGATGAGGTGACGGCTCACGAGGTGGCGCATCAATGGTGGGGGCACCTGGTCGGTTGGGAAACCTATCGGGACCAGTGGCTCTCCGAGGGGTTGGCGACGTTCTCCTCGTCGTTGTACCTGCAGGCGATTGACAGGAACCCAGCGCGCTTCTTGAGCTTCTGGGAGAAGGCACGGAAATCCCTGCTGGAGAAGAACGCGTTCGGAGTGCGCAGCATCGATGCCGGCCCGGTGACCCTGGGATGGCGTGTGTCAACAAAGAAGTCGGGAGCGGCCTATCAGGACCTGACCTACCTGAAGGGCGGCTATGTGGTGCATATGCTTCGCATGATGATGATGGACGGCAAGACCGGCGACACGGACTTCGCGGCGATGATGAAGGACTTCGTCGAAAGCCACAAACACAAGAACGCTTCGCTGGATTC
>JACRKW010000161.1 GCA_016215215.1 Acidobacteriota bacterium | reverse complement strand
GTTGGAGGTGAACTGCTCCCCGCCCGTGTACAGGTCTCTGTACCGCGGCCAGATCTGTTTCCATGCCTTGTATTCGGGATGCTCCCTGTTGATGTCTTTCACTGTCTTTGCGCTCCCTTACCAGAACAGCCTCTGGCTGCGTTCTCCAACGGTGTGCCGCGGCTGGAACTCCTGCCAGATCAGGTAGCCCAGCGCGTCGCTCAGGTGCGTTCGCCGTGGGTCGCGAGCCTTATCGATCTCGCTGGTCCCCGCCAGCCACTGCACCCTCTCGAAATCCGCCACCAGTTCGGTGCACTTCGGGTGCACCAGCAGCGATATCTCCCCGTCCGCCGACTTCATCTTTGCGTTCACCAGCCCCACTCTGTCCCGCACCGGCGGGTTCTTCTTCGGAATCCGGTATTCCGGCCTCCGCCCGGCCCCGCACAGCGCCAGATCGTCGAAGAAGTCCTCGACAATCTCCTTGTCCGTCGTGCCCGCCGTCTGCATGTGCGTCGCGCAGGCGTCGGCATAGATCACCAGGCCCCCCGGCCACTTCGGATACCGCCGGCTGAACTCCTCGCACGCCGCCCTCGTGCTGGCTCTCGTCAGCACGATCTCATCCAGCACCTTCACGGTTCCTTCATCCACTTGCGCCACCACGCTCGACATCGGATTCACGTTGAAGTCCAGCGCCCACAGCAACGGGCGCCTCACGTCACGCGCCACCTCCGCTACGTTCTGCCGCCGGTCGAAGGCGTGGTACACCAATCCCTCGCCCGGATTCAGGTATTCGCCCAGAACCTCCTGCGCGAAAAATCCTTCATCGTAGCTGTGCTTCAGGCGGTCGTAGAAATCCGGAACTTGCTTCAGCAGGAACCGGTTCTCAAACGGCGCCGCCTGCACGCACTCATACCCCTTCACCGGACTGTGAATGAAGCAGTCGTACACCCAGTCGAATCCCTTGGGCGTCCACACCCCGAAGCCGCACAGCCGCTTGGCCTGCGGATCCCGCAAGCGCCCTTCCAGCCGCACCCACGCCTCCCGCGGCGTATAGGTCAGTTCATCCACCCCGAACCATGCCAGGTTGGTCCCTCGCAGCCGCTCGAAGTCGTCCAGCGGCCGGAAGATGATCTTCGACCCCGTATCCTTCATCCGCACCGTGTTTTCCGCTTTGTTGAAGTCGAACGGAATCCCGCTCTCTCGCATCATGGAAAACAGCGCGGACTGCGTCGCGTCCCGCAGCATCTGGAAGGTCGGGGCCCCGATCAGCCCCGCCCTTCCCGCGTTCAGGTACGCCATCCGGATCGCCTCGTGACACAGCGCCTGGCTCTTCCCGCTTCCGATGGGTCCCGAGAAGCCCTTGAACCGTGCCTTCGACCTGTGGAACCGCTGCTGTGAGGGCAATGCCTTGTACCGTATGGACCGTTTCGCCCTCATTCCTCCTCCGGCTCCACCCACTCCACCCTCACCGAGGTAGGCAGGTCGTCCTCGTCCTCGGCGCGCATTTGCAGCATCTTGTAACCGTCCGAGTTCGAAAACGCAGGCGCTTCGCCGTCGATCTGATCCTCAAAATGGCCCAGCATCTTGTCCAGCAACTGCATCCGCCGCGTCTTGGTGTACCTGCGCCGCTTCTTCTTCGGCTCCTCCTCCTGCCCCTTCAGGGCCTCCGTTGCTTCCCCTGGCTTGCCGCTTTTTGCCGCCGCCAGTTCTTTCGATTTGTCCTTGCCGCCCTTTGTCGTGTTCCTCATTTCGGTCCCCCGCGACACTCGCCAACGGCCGGACTCTAACGTGCCCCAAATGCGCAAGTGCACCAAAGCGCTTCAACTCCTTGAAAACCAAACGAAAATATTCTTTCGGAATTTGTGACGCCCTTTCCGCTCACGCCGAAATCGGATATTATGGGCCAACGGCTGGCACCTTATGCGCCTTCATCTTTGCTGTCTTCTCTTCCTTTTTTCCGCGGCGGCCCAGGTCCCCCTCCGCTCCTCCAGCCGGCAATACGTTCAGATCGATCTCGATCAGCCCCCCGCCGCCCGGCTGCGCACGCAACTCGCCTCCGAGGGCATCCGCGTTCTGGAACCGGTCGCCCCGGGCCGCTACTGGGCTTCGGTGGACCCGGCCGGTGGGCCGTCCTCCGGCGCCCGCTCCCGCCTCGTTCTCAAGACGTCGCTCCCCGATCCGGACGACAAGCTCAGCGAGGACCTCCGCGGCGGCCGCTCCCCGCTCTGGGCCCGTTCTGGCACGCCCTCCGAGCCCTCCGTCGATGTCGATGCTGTCGTCTTCGAGGACTTCGACCTCTCCGCCGCCGCCGCGCCGCTGGCGCGCCTCGGCGTTTCCATCCTCGATTCCAGCGATTACTTCCGGCGCGTCCGCCTACGCGTCCCAGTCGCCGCTATTCGCCCCCTCGCCGCCCTGGACTGGGTCATGACCGTCGAGCCGATCCCCGCTCCCTTCCGGACTTTCAGCAACGCTGCTTCAGCCGCCCTGCTCAAGGCCGACGTGCTGTACGCCAGCCCCTACGACCTCTCCGGCCAGGGCGTTCGCGCGGGCGTTTTCGACGGCGGCGGCATCGACACCCACCCTGAATTCCGTGACCGTCTCACCGTCGTCGATCGATCCACTCCCAGTTCGCACGCTACCCACGTCGCCGGCACCCTCGCCGCCTCCGGTTCCACCAACCCCGCCCTCAAGGGACTGGCTCCGAAGGCCGCCATCTACTCATACACTTTCTACGGCGACGTGCCCGCCAAGATGCTTTCGGCCCGCCGCAACGAAAAAGTCGATCTCACGTCGAACTCCTGGGGCGGCTATATCTCCGACGAGGCCGGCAACTGCAACACTTTCGGCGCCTATGGCACTTTGGAGCGCGATCTGGATCGTCTCGTGCTCAATGAAAAACTCCCAATTGTCTTCGCCATGGGCAACGACCGGAATGACGACAAGTGCGCCATCGGGCCCCGCGGCGGCTTTTACACCACCTCGCGTCCCGCTTCCGCCAAGAACGTCATCGCCGTCGGAGCCGTCGACTCGGCGGAGGCCGTGAGCGCTTTCAGCGGCTATGGGCCAGCCCGCGACGGGCGTCTGAAACCCGACGTCACAGCGCTCGGCGTCGAAGTTCTCTCCACCGTGCTCAGGTCCGGCTCTGCCGAGATGAACGGCACGTCAATGTCCGCTCCGGCTGTCTCGGGCTTACTCGCGCTGCTGACGGAGAGGTTTCGTGCCAACACCTTCACCAGCCCGGCAGCGGAACTGCTCAAGGCCATCCTCCTCAATACCGCCACAGATCTCGGCAACCCCGGCCCTGACTATACCTTCGGCTATGGTATGCCGCATGCCGAACGGGCCGTCGAGGCGATCGACAACCAGCGCTATGCCTCCGGCCGCCTCACCCAGGGCGAATCCCGTACCCACGAGATTGACGTCCCCGCCGGCACGAAGACACTGCGTGTTCTCATCGCCTGGACAGACGCCCCTGCCGTCGCCGGTTCAACCCGCACCCTGGTGAACGACCTCGACCTCTCCGTCACCGGCCCCAGCGGCGCCTCCCTCGCGCCCCTCACCCTCGACCCGGCCAATCCCGCGGCCCCTGCCCAGCGGGCGGTAAACAACCGCGACAACGTCGAGCAGGTCGTCGTCCAGGCTCCGGAGACCGGCCGCTGGACGATCCGCGTCGCCGGAACCGCCATCTCCACAGAGAGCCAGGACTACTCGGTTACCTGGAGCTTCGCCGATTCACCCGCGCCGCCCTGCACTCTCACTATCAGCCCGGCTGAACTGGTGCTCAGAGCCGAGGGAGGCTCCACCAGCCTTGCCGTGACGCAGTCGGCCGCTTGCGGTCCTTGGAAGCCGGCCGTCCTCGATTACTGGCTCCAGCTCGTGCCCGATGCCGAACGCCCGTCCACCGGAGTGGTGAAGGTCCGCTATGATCCCAATCCTGGCCCGGCCCGTGAGTCCGGCGTGACGGTCGGCAGCGTGCGCATCCCAGTACGGCAGAACGCCACCTGTGCCGTGGCGCCTTACCCGCTCGGCGAATCGGTTCCTGGGGAACTCACAGACAAGGACTGCATCACGATCTGGGACACCTACGCCCGGCGCTACACGTTTGAAGGCAAGGCCGGCCAAGGCGTCCGAATCAACCTGGACTCGGCAGTCTTCGATACCTATCTCGAACTCCGCTTGGCCGACGGCTCCATCATCGCCGAGGATGATGACAGCGGCGGCGGCACGGATTCGCAGATTCCAGCGGGTAACGGTTTCTTCATCCTGCCGTTCTCAGGCCGCTACACCATTGAGGTCAGCAGCGTGGAGCCTCTGATCACCGGCGCCTTCCGGCTCAGCCTGAGCGTCGTGGACAACCCCGGCGGCGCTGCCTTGGCTGTGCCGGTCACCGGGTGCCCTGCCGAATTCAGTTCCACTCTTGACGAGCGATCCTCCCGCGCTGGTTATCGAGGCGATCTCTACGCCACCGATGTCTACAAGTTCTACGGCCGCCTCGGCTCCAGTATCACCGCCGAAATCCCGGACGCGTCCTTCGACACGGTACTCTACCTGGTCGACGGAAGCGGGCATCTGCTGGCCTTCAACGACGACGCCGAGGGTGTGGCCGGTTCCCGCATTCGCGCCACCTTGCCTGCCACCGGCGTCTGGAGCGTCCAGGTGAGTTCTTTCGCCCCATCCTCGGGGGGGAGCTACCGGCTCACATTAAACGGTTGTCAATCTCCCCCGCAATGAATTGAAACATCTCGACACCTCCCGAAGGTGGGGTTCTATCATGTACCGTGGATATAGGCCGGCCACGTATGCTTAGGCAGACATTCCTGTACCTTTCCCACCAGAAGAAACTCCGCGGTTGGTTCGAGTCCTCACGTCACGCACACAAGCTCACTTCCCGATTCATCGCCGGCGAAAATCTGGACGACGTTCTCCGCGTATGCCGTGACGTCCACCAAGAGCGGTTCCTCGCCACCGTGGACCACCTGGGGGAAAACGTCACCTCCAATGCGGAGGCGAACTCGTCGAGGCTGTGCCTGGAGGAGGCCCTCGACGCCCTCGCCGCCGCCGGGCTGCCGGCCACTATCTCCATTAAGCTCACGCAACTTGGCCTGGACCTCGGCTACGACGTTTGCCTGCGGAACCTCGATGTCCTCATGGCCAAGGCGCGTGACAACGGCAGCCGCGTGGAGATCGATATGGAAGCCAGCCCGTACGTGGACCGGACGCTCGACCTGGTGGAGCATTTCCAGGCCCAATACGGTTGCCTTCGCTCGGTGCTTCAGGCCTATTTGTACCGAACGGAACAGGACGCCCGCCGCATGAACCGTATCAAGGCGCCGATCCGCCTCTGCAAAGGCGCTTACAACGAGCCCGCCGCCATCGCCTACCCGGCCAAAGCACAGGTGGACGAGAGCTACCTCAAATTGGCCAGGCTGCTTCTGGATGAGGGAACCTACCCGGCCATGGCGACCCACGACCCCAAAATGATCGAAGGCGTCATGGAGCATGCCGCCAAGACCGGCCGCCGGTCCGATGAGTTCGAGTTCCAAATGCTCTACGGCATCCGCCGGGATCTGCAGAAGATGCTGGTGGAGCAAGGCTATCGCGTGCGCCTCTACGTCCCTTACGGCGATGCCTGGTTTCCGTACTTCATGCGCAGGCTGGCCGAACGTCCGGCCAATGCCCTCTTCATCGCCCGCAACCTGCTGCGCGCCTAGGTTCCACCGTTCTCCAGGAACTGCCCGCTGGCGCGGGGCGTCTAATCAGAGAGATCCCGATGCGCTATTGGGCATACTTCCTCTCGAAGGCCGCCGCCGCCGCGGCCGTCCTCTGGCTGGTCTGGAAGGGTATCTACGCCGTCATGCCCGAGCCGGAGACGTTTCTCTACATGCGGGTCTCGCGTTTCCCGCAGGACCTGGGCTGGACCAGCGCTCTGCTGGGCTTCTGGCTTCTGATTGTGGGAGCGGCCTACCTTGTGGTCTGGGACCAGCGCCGGCGCTGCCGGACCTGCCTGCGCCTTCTGCGGATGCCGGTGGAACGCGGCAGTTGGGGCCTGGCCACGCTACTCAACCCGCCGCGGTTGGAGAGTATCTGCCCTTACGGCCATGGAACCATGGAGTTGCCCGAAGTTCATGTGACCGGGGCCGCGCCTCCGCAGTGGCACGCTCACGGAAACATGTGGACTGAGCTGGAGAAGCGGGACAGCGGAGGAAAATGACGCCGTGAGACAATAGCCGGAGAGAAACTGACGCTGTGCGCGCAAAGGTCCCTCGGTCTGCCGGCTTCGTCCGGTTCCTGCTCCGTCCACTCGGCAAGGTCTTCCTTGGCTTGTGCGTGATTCTGCTGCTCCTGGTGATCGGCGGATTCACCTACGCCTGGATCCACTTCTCGCGCCTGGTCGATCAAAAGCTGAAGCAGGGGCCGTTCACCGAGACGGCGCAACTCTTTGCCGCACCTGAGCCGATCAGCCTGGGTGATCCCCTCACCGCCGAAGAACTCATCGCCTCCCTGCGCCGCCGCGGCTACACCGAGTCCCGCAGCAACCGGGCCGGCTGGTATCACGTCCGCCCCGACGGAGTGGAGATCTTTCCGGGGATGGACGCTTACCCCGGCAGCGAGCCCGGCGTGGTGTTCATCACCGGCGGCGCCGTCACTCGCATCGTCTCCAGCCGTGACCACACCGATCGCCAGCGCTATGCGCTCGATCCCGAATTGATCACCAACCTGTTCGACCGCAAGCGCGAGAAGCGCCGCCTGGTGCGCTATGATGACATCCCGAAGCTCCTCGTTCAAGCCGTCATCAGCATTGAGGACAAGCGCTTTTTCGAACACTCCGGCTTCGACCCGCTGCGCATCATTCGCACCGTCTGGGTGGACGTCACCCAGAACAGGCGGTTTGGCGCATCCACCATTTCCATGCAGCTTGCGCGCAACCTCTGGTTGAGCCAGGACAAGACGTGGCAACGGAAATCGGCCGAGGCCATGATCACGCTCCAGATCGAACACAAACTCAGCAAGGAGCAGATCTTCGAGTTTTACGCCAATCAGATCGACCTCGGCCAGCACCGCAGCTTCGCCGTGCATGGCTTTGGTGAGGCCGCGCAGGTCTACTTCGGCAAAGACATCAGGGAACTCAAGCTGGAGGAAGCCGCGCTGCTGGCCGCCATGATCCAGCGCCCGAACTTCCTCAATCCGTTCCGCCATCCGGAACGCGCCTTGCAGCGCCGCAACATCGTGCTGCAACTGATGCGCGACAACGGCTACATCACGGATCTGCAATTCATAGAGGCGTCGAAGAATCCCGTCAAGGTGATGGAGGGCGGCTCGGAGTCCACCGATGCCCCCTATTTCGTGGACCTGGTCTACGACGATCTGCAGGACAACTTCTCCGGCATCGACTTCCAGACCAATTCCTACCGTGTTTACACCACTCTGGACATGAAGTTGCAACGTGACGCCGTGGAGTCCGTCCAGGTCGGACTGAAGGAAGTCGACGGGCTCATGGCCAAGCTGCGGAAGAAGTATCCGGAGGTGCAGGTGGCCGTGGTGGTGGTGGACCCGCACACCGCTGAGGTGAAGGCTTTGGTGGGCGGGCGCAACTACGGCGCAAGCCAGTTGAACCGCGCTCTGGCCAAACGCCAGCCGGGCTCGGTTTTCAAGCCGTTTGTGTACGCAGCAGCGCTGAAGATGGCGCTGGACGGCCGGGAGCCGCTCATCACCCCGGTGACGCAGGTGGTGGATGAGCCCACCACGTTCTACTTCGACAACAAGGAATACCAGCCCAATAACTATAAGCAGCAGTCCTACGGCACGGTGAACTTGCGTCAGGCGCTGTCGAAGTCGATGAACATCCCCACGGTGAAGTTTGCCGAGATGGCGGGATATGGTGAGGTGGCCGAACTGGCCCGTCAGGCCGGCCTGGAGGGCACGCGGGCCACGCCGGCGCTGGCCTTGGGCTCTTACGACGCAACCCCGCTGGATATCGCCGGGGCCTACACGGTCTTTTCCAACGGCGGCGTCTACGTGAAGCAAAACTACGTGCGAGAAATCCGCAGCGCCTCCGGCGCCGTGATCCACGAAGGCAGGCCCGTGCGCCGGGAAGTGCTGGACCCGCGCGTCAGTTACATGGTCACCAATTTGATGGAGGAGGTGCTCAGAAGCGGCACCGGCGCCGGCGCGCGTGGGCGCGGTTTCGGCTTGCCCGCCGCGGGAAAGACCGGCACCTCGCGCGACGCTTGGTTCGCCGGATTCACCTCCAAACTCTTGTGCGTAGTGTGGGTGGGCTTCGACGACAACCAGGAACTTCCTATGGACGGCGCCAAGGCTGCTCTGCCCATCTGGACCGAGTTCATGAAGCGCGCGCACCGCTACCGCGAATACCGCGGCGTCACCGGGTTTGACGCGCCTGACGGGGTGGCTACGGTCGACATCGATCCGCTCTCCGGCCAGTTGGCTACATCCGCCTGCCCAAACGCGCGCCCCGAAGTCTTCCTGGCCGGCACCCAACCGGTGGACCTCTGCCGGTTGCACGGCGGAGGCGGCTCTTCACGTACCCAGGTGGCGGGATGGGATTCGCCAGAAGCCGCCGCTGCGGGCTCTCAGCCGGCGGCACAGGGAACCGGCCAGGCCGTTCGCCCGCCAAGGCCGGAACGGGCCCGCTCCACGCCCATTCCAGCGCCTGCCTCGCCCGCCCCGCCCAAAGAGCAGAAGAAGGGCTTCTGGGATCGGGTTCGGGGTATATTTAGGTAGGACTTGGCGACTAGGAGGCTCGAATGCGTTGGACCCATCTGCTCATTTTCTTCCTCTTCGCTTGCTTCGCTCCGCTGGCTGCCCAGCCGCCCGTGAACCTCGCTCCCGACACTCTGGCTTTCCAAGGCGCCTCCCCGCAACAGGAGAGTCCGGCGCTCTCCTTTGAGGCGCGCGGCGACATCTTCATGGCACGTAAGATGTACCGCGAGGCAATCGAGGTCTATTCCAAGGTGGCGCCGATGACCTCGATTGTGCTCAACAAGACCGGCATCGCCTACCACCAGCTCGCCAATCTCGACACGGCCAAGAAGTTCTACGAACGCTCCATCAAGCTCAATCCCAAGTACGCCGAGGCGGTGAACAACCTGGGCACCATCCACTATGCGAAGAAGAGCTACCGCCGCGCTATCAGTTCGTACAAGAAAGCTCTCGAGCTTTCGCCCGACTCGGCCTCCATGCTCTCCAACCTGGGAACCGCCTACTTCGCCCGCAAGGACTACCAGCAAGCGATGGTGTGCTACGAAAAGGCTCTCTCCATCGATCCCGAGGTCTTCGAACACCGCGGAACAACGGGCGTCTTGCTGCAGGAGCGGTCAGTGGAGGAGCGCGCCAAGTTCCACTACTACCTGGCCAAGACGTACGCCAAAGCGGGACGCAACGATCTGGCGCTGCTCTATATCCGGAAGTCGCTCGAAGAGGGATTTAAGGATCGGAGCAAGTACCTGGAAGACGTGGAGTTCGCTGAGTTGCGCAAGGTTCCGGAGTTTGAAACCCTGATGAAGCTGGAGCCGCGTGTTCTCTAGGCGCTCGGCGTTACTAACAGCCGGGGTGGCGCTGTTGGGCTTCGCGGCCACGGCTTACCTGCGCAGGCAATACCGCCACTTGGCCGCCCATGAACTGTCGCAGCGGATCGCCGTCGCGCCGTTCGAAAACCTGAGCGGCGATGCGGCTCTGGACTGGACCGAACGCCTCATTCCTTTCGCCGTCGCCGGCCAGTTGCAAGGGCTGCCGCGCGTGACGGTGTTTCTGGCGCGCACCCCCGGGGAAGCCGCCGCGCAGGGCGCCACAGTCGTGGTGTACGGCCATCTCACCAGCCAGGGCGGGCGAGTCAGGCTGAGACACTTGGTCGAAAACGCCGGGACAAGCAAGGTCATGTCCACCGGAGAGTACTCCTCAGACTCCGTCCGCTGGACCGAGGCGCTGAACAGTGTCGCGCAAAGCGTTTCCAGCGCCGTGCGGCAGGGCGCCAAGCCTGGCCCGTTGGGGATTCACAGCGACAAGGCCGCCATGTTGCTTGCCGAGGGCCTGGCCAAGCCGGACCCGGTATCGGCGGCATCCAGTTTCCAGGCCGCCGCCGAGGCGGATCCGTCCTGCGGCTGGTGCTGGCAATCCTGGGCGGAGAGTGCCGCGCGCTCCGGTGGCGCAGGCGCGGCAACCGGCGTCGTCGCCTTGAGCCGGAGGAAAGGCAGGGACCTCGACAACCTGAGCCGGGCCCGTCTCGACCTGCTCGATGCCAATCTGCGGAATGATCTCCAGGCGCGTGTATCCGCCCTGGATGCTCTGACCCACGCCTCCCAGGGAGACGCGGTGGCTTGGGCCCAGTTGGGGGAGGCTCGCGTCGCGCTCCGCCAGTACGGCCCGGCCGAAACCGCGCTGGAGCGCGCGGCGGCTGTGGAACCGGATCGCGGTGAGTATTGGAACCTGCTCGCCTACGCCCGCGCCTATGCGGGCAAGTATGGTGCGGCCGCCGAGGCGCTGGATCGGTACTCCAGCCTGGATTCCGCCTCACCTAATCCTCTGGATTCTCGCGGAGAGATCGCCCTGATGGCCGGTAAGTTCACCGAGGCCGCCCAGGCTCTGGAGGCCGCCTACCGGAAGGACACACAGTTCAACGGCGGGGCGGCGTTGGAAAAGGCCGCTTTGTCGCGCTGGCTCAACGGCGAGAAGAAGGAAGCCGTAGAACTGCTGGAACGGTACCTGAAAGACCGGACCGATCATGGCGATCCGTTCGCCGAATTGGCTCGCGCACGGTGGGAACACCTGTTTGGCCAGCACGAGCAATCCAGAAAGCGGCTGGCGCTGCTCGCTGGGGCAGGGAAGAGCCCTGCCGCTCCCTTGGCGGCGTCAGTCCTGGCGTTGCAATTGCTTGCCGAGGGCGACCGTGCCGCCGCCGTGCCGGCGCTACGCACCGCTCGTGCCCTGGCGGCATCGCCCGGGCAGGCGTTGTTCGTCTCCATGGCCGCTCAGGTCGTTGATCCCGGCGCGGTGCTGGTGGACGACGCTGCCCTGCGCATGGAGATGCGCGCTCTCGGCCTCACCGCCGTCGGGAACTGGTCCGAGGGCGCCGGCGCCTGGCGACAGGCTCTGAAAGGTGCGCGTGGCGGCGCAGATAGTCCCCACCGTGAACTCCTGGCCCTCTGCCTGGTGATGAGCGGCCGCGTCGCCGAAGCCAAACCCCTGCTGGCGGCCCAGTGGCCTTTGCTGACCGCCGAGCAGTCGCTCCTCTATGACTTCCTCATCTACCCCAACCTGTTCTACGCCCGCGCCGAACTGGCCAGGATGGAAAACAGGTCCGCCGACGCCCAACGTTACTACGATCTCTTTTTGCAGTATTCCGGAAGCCGCGCCGACAGGTTCGGCCAAATGGCGCGTGCCCGCGCCGCATCGCGGCTGTAGCAGGTTCGCCCAGCCGGTCAGCGAGTGAGGACCGGTGTCGCCCTGATCGGCGAGCCGTTCGCCAGGCTGGAGTAATCATTGCGGATGGTGAGGTTGGCGGCGCCGCCGTCCAACCTTAGAGTTCTGGATACGATGATGGTGTAGTTGGCCGTGTTGCCAGTGTGGTTCTGGAACAGGAAATCGGAGGCGGGCACGTATACGACGCCCTCGATCCGGGTGGTATTGGTGCCCTGGATGTCGTATGGACCGGCCTGGTTGGCGGGGTTGCGGTCCTGGAAGAACAGGATGCCGGCCATCTCGCCGCTGGTGGGCGCGCGCAGGTCGAAGCCGCCCTCGCCGTTGAGCAAGAACCTGCCCGGCGTATTTGCGCTCGCGACATTGAAACCAGGAGGAGGCGTGGGAACCGGCTGCCGGGCGGTGAAGTAGAACGACACGCCGATTCCAGTGAGAAACGCATTCGGGCCCCCGGAGGTGGTGAGCCCGCCGCCGTTGAGCACGTAGATTCCGGGATTGAAGAACGCCTGAACACCCTGCGCCACGCGGATGCCGCCGTGGTAGACCCCCGGATTCAGCGGTGTGCTATTGGTCACGTTGACACCGTAATAGTTGGCGGCGGGAAACGTGGGAGGTTGCAGAGAGGCCAGCGGGTCTGCGACGCGCGGTTGGTTGGTAGCGGGAATCGGGTTGAACGCGCCCACATACTGCCCGTTGGTGGCGAATCGGGTGGCAGTGGCTGTGCCGCTGTTCAGGTCCAGCGCCTTCGGTGAATTGGAGTTTGCCATCAGGCCGCAAGTGGCGCTGTAGTTGCCAGCCACGCGGAATTGATCCTCCGCCGCGGGATCGAGCAGATAGACGCAACTTGTGCCGGCGCCCATCCGGGCTTCCGCCTTGGCTGCCACTGTCATTGAGCCGAGGCTCAACAGGCTCAGGAAGTAGGTCTTCACGTTCTTGGTGACAACCGCCTCGACGTACTGAGAGTCGCCGGCGTGCGGCCCACCGGTCGGAGGCCGGTTCAAGGTGGTGGTAACGTTGTCCACCCCATGTTCGAAGCCGTTCAGCTTTGCGTCTTCACGTCCGGCCTGAACGAAATTCGCTGCTACCCCCGTGTTCAGTTCCAGAATTGCTGCGATTGCCGCCGCGTCGGCCGCCGATTGGATCTTCCTCTTTTGGTAGTACAGGAAGCCGGTGTCCAGCGCGAGGCCCACCATCGCAAACAGCATGGTCCCGACCAGGGTGCCGATGAGTAGTACCTGGCCGCTCTGTTTCCGGCCACGACGGTCCATCACGTTCGAGCGTCGAGGGTGGTGTGGCATAGTTCGTTCTCCCGGAGTGCTCTCTCAATATGCATTTTTCGGCAAAGATAAACGAAAGTTCTAGGCAAGCGGTGAACTTTGTGCGTCTTGTCAGGCCTCCTACCTAGGAGCAGGACTAGTGGATTGACCTGACCGGCCGTATTGAGCGGATAGCACAGGCCTTTGTGGGCTCACGATGGTAAACCTCTTACTGCGATATGACGCTACGAGCAGTACTGCCCAGCGTGACTGTGCCCCACGGCACGTAGGGCAGAATGTAGCGGAACGGGTATTGGACTTTGACGCTCACCGTGCTGCCCGCCGCCTTGCTCGGAGACCATGTGGTAGTGACCGTCAGGCTGCTGGCAGGGAGCCCGACGCTGAGGCCCTTGACGTAGGCCGCCACCGTATCCGTCGTAGCGGTGGCGCCGCTGGCGCTGCCGCGTACCATGGCGTACCGCGCCCCTTCGCCGGCCAGATGGGCCACTGTGTTGTATGCCCAGACAGCCCGGGACATGTCGATGATGCCGAACACCAGGGCCAGGAACATGGAGATGACCAAGGCCATCTCCAGCATGGAACTGCCCCGCTGTGCGCGGCTGGCGCGGGTTGCTGTTGGTCTTTCTGGCATGGCAACAGTTCTCACTGAAATTGGTCCTTATCGCACCCGCATCCAAACCGTTTGCTTCACCGGCATACTGGAGGGCACCCCGGGATATGGCAGAAGCGTCCGAAACGTGATCCGGCTGGTGACCGTAACATAGGCCTTGAGCGAACCGGTGGCGCAGGTGGTGTTGCATCCAACCGTCCCGGCGCTGATCGTGGAACAGGTGCAGACTTTGGCTGCCACCGCGGTCAGTCCGCTCACGTTCGGCGCTGCGTTCAGCGCCGTCGTTTGCATGCCGGCATAATCTGTGGAGGTTTCCGTCGACTGGGCGCCGTACTGCACTCCCGCCCGGGCGGCCGTGGCCGCCTCCATGCCCGTGTACATTACGCGCCCGATGTCGATTGCGCCGGCCGTGAGCAGGATGAGAATGGGCCCCAGAAGCGCCATTTCGATCGCGGCGCCGCCTTTCTGTCTCCGGCGGTTGAAAAAGCTGTGGGTGGAGATCATCGTCGGTACTCCCAAGCGGTTCGAACTCTCAACGAGTCAGCACAGGCACGGCCCTGAGGGGCGATCCGTTCGCCAGGCTGGAATAGTCGTTGCGGATCACCAGGTTGGGTGAGCTTCCATCCAGCCGCAAAGACTTGGAAACGATAATGGTGTACTCGGCCGTATTCCCGGTTTGGTTCTGATACAGGAAATCGGAGCCGGGGATGTAGACCACCCCTTCGATTCGCGTGGTGTTGGTGCCCTGCACGTCGAACGGACCCGCCTGGTTGGCGGGATTTCGGTCCTGGAAGAATAGGATGCCAGCCATCTCGCCCGTGGTCGGCGCCCGCAGGTCAAACCCGCCTTCGCCGTTGAGCAGGAACCTTCCAGGCGTGTTCACGATGGAGGTGTTGAAGCCTGTCGGAGGGGAGGGTACAGGCTGCCGCGCGGTGAAGTAGAACGAGACGCCAATTCCCGAGAGAAAGGATGTAGGTCCTCCCGATGTCACGAGTCCCCCGCCGTTGAGCACGTAGATGCCCGGATTGAAGTTCGCCCGCACCCCGGCCGCGACGGGGATTCCGCCATGATAGACGCCCGGGTTGAGAGGCGTGCTGTCGGTCACGTTCACCCCGTAGTAGTTTGCCGCCGGGAAAGTAGGCGGCTGTAGATAGGCCAGAGGGTCTGGGACACGCGGCTGATTGATCAGAGGCGTGGGATTGAAGCTTCCAACATAACGGCCGTTCGTATAGAATCCCGAGGCCGTGGCTGAGCCCGAATTCAAGTCGAGTGCCTTCGATGAATTGGAGTTCGCCATCAGGCCGCATGTGGCGCTGAAGGTGCCCGCGACACGGAATTGATCTTCCTGTGAGGGGTCCATCAGGTAGACGCAACTGGTGCCTGGCCCCAACCGTGCCTCCGCTTTGGCCGTCACCCTCATCGCGCTTAGATTCAGCAGGCCGAGGAAGTATGTCTTCACGTCTTTGGTCACCACCGCCTCGACATACTGCGGGTTGCCGGCATGTGGTCCTCCGGCCGGCGGTGTGGTGAGGTCGGTGGTGACCCCGCCTACGCCGTTCTCGAACCCGTTCAACTTGGCATCGTCGCGGCCCGCCTGAACGTAGTTGCCGGCCGGGCTGCGGCTCATCTCCAGGATCGCCGCGATAGCCGCGGCGTCGGCGGCGGACTGGACCTTTCGCTTCTGATAATAAACGTAGCCGACGTCCAACCCCAGACCGACCATGCCGAACAGCATGGTCCCCGCCACGGTGCCGATGAGAAGGACCTGACCGGACCGCCTCCGGCGACTCTCTGGAAAGCAACGGATACGGTGCAGCATAGCTTGTTTCTTCATTGTGCTTGCTTTGCAGGCATCATTCGGCACAAAAAAATGAATGTTCGAGACAAGCGGTATTTTTTCGGCCAGAACTAGGTGTTTCGCCCTATGCCAAACCGTAGGACCTCGAAGGGCTCAGTCCCATCGGCGACCCCATCCCCGCGTGCGGAACTGCCTGCTCCGGTGAAAGGAGGACGTCCAATTAAGATAATGACCTCTGTTATTTCGCGGAATCGCCCCATCGGCCCGTGATGGCCCCGAAATGCTCCACCCGCCGGTCGCGGAAGAAGGGCCAGTTCCGCCTCACGTCCTCAATCCGCCGCCTGTCACACTCCACCACCAGCACTTCCTCCCGGTCCCGTGATGCCTCCGCCAACACCACCCCAAACGGATCGGCCACAAAGCTGTTGCCCCAGAATTCGAGCTGGCAGCCGCTAGGACCTTCCAACCCCACGCGATTCACCGCCGCCACGTACACGCCGTTGGCGATGGCGTGGCCGCGCTGTACCGTGCGCCAGGCGTCAAGCTGCGACTCTCCTACGGCCTGCTTTTCGGCAGGGTGCCAGCCGATCGCCGTGGGATAGAACAGCACCTCCGCCCCTTGCATCGCGGTCAGGCGCGCCGCCTCCGGATACCACTGGTCCCAGCAAATCAGTACGCCGATCCGCCCGAACGGAGTGTCGAAGTTCAGAAATCCCAGGTCGCCCGGCGTGAAGTAGTATTTCTCAAAGTACAGCGGATCGTCCGGGATGTGCATCTTCCGGTAGATTCCGGCCAGTGACCCGTCGGCGTTCAGCACGGCGGCAGTGTTGTGGTAGACCCCCGCCGCGCGCCGCTCAAACAGGCTGGCGATCACCACGATGCCCAGCTCCGCTGCGATGCGCCCCAACACATCCGTGCTCGGACCCGGAATGGCCTCCGCCAGGCGAAACAGCTCGACGTCCTGTTCCCGGCAGAAGTACTGCGAACGGAATAATTCCTGCAGGCACACCACCTGCGCGCCGCGATCGGCAGCCTCGCGCAGCTTCGCCACAGCTTTCTCGAGGTTCTCCGACGGCTCCTTCGAACAGGCCGTCTGCACCAGTCCGATACGAAACAGGTTGCCGGGTGCGCCAGACATACATACGATTGTTCCATATGCCTCAGCGCCAGGTCATCGCCCGCCGCACCGTTCTCGCCCTCATCGCGGCTTCACTCCTCGCCGCCGTCCCCACGCCCAAAGAGCACTTCGGGTTCAATCCCGGCGAGGACTACAAACTCGCCAACTACGCCGAGCTCACCGGCTACTTCAAAAAGCTGGCCGCCTCGTCGGACCGCATCCGGCTGCTTGAGTTCGGCCAGAGCTCGGAAGGCCGGCCCATGTACGTGGCCTTCATCAGCTCGGCCGAGAATCTCAAGCAGCTGGAACGCTACCGCGAGATCAACCGCCGCCTGGCGCTCGGTCTCGCCACCGCCGATGAGGCCGACAAGCTCGCCTCCGAGGGCAAAGCCATCGTCTGGATCGACTCCGGCCTGCACGCCACCGAGGTCGCCCCGGCCCAGCACGCCCCGCACCTGGCCTACACCATGCTCACCGGCGAGACCGGCGAGATCCGCCGAATTCGCGACAACGTGATCCTCATGCAGGTGCCCGTGATCAACCCCGACGGACTCGACATGACCGCGACGTGGTACCGCCAGAACCTCGGCACGCCGCACGAGCTTGCCCCGCTTCCGCAGCTCTATCAGAAGTACGCCGGCCACGACAACAACCGCGACTGGTTCATGCTCAACCTGCCCGAGACACGCCAGGTTTCGCGGTTGCTCTTCCGCGAGTGGTTCCCGCACATCGTCTACAACCCCCCCTACGCCGAACCGCTCAACCCCCACATCCCCGCGGCTGTCATGGAGGGCATCAACCAGATCGGCGCCACCATGAAGGATCGCTTCGCCCGCGAGAACAAACCCGGCGCCATCTCCTACCTGAACTTCGACGCCTGGTGGAACGGTGGCCTGCGCTCGGCGCCGGCCTTCCACAACATGCACGGCATCCTCACCGAGACCGCGCTCTACCAGTACGCCACCCCGCGGGTCTACAAGCCGTCCGACATCCCGGAGCGCTTCGCCTCCGGCATTCCGGCCCGCGAACCCACCGTCTTCTACGAACGCCCCTGGCTCGGCGGCCGCTGGGCCCTGATGGACGCCGTCGACTACATGCTCACGGCCGATTTCGCCATCCTTGAACTCGCCGCGTCCCGCCCGTCCCAGTTCCTGCTGAAAGCCTGGCAGATGGCCAACGCGCAGATCGAGGCCGGCAAGAAGGGCGGTCCCTATGCCTACGTGATCCCCGCCGCTCAACCGAACGCTTGGGCCGCCACAGAGATGTTGCGCCGCTTGCAGGGCTCCGGCGTCGAGGTGCGCCGCGCTGCAGCCGCCTTCCACCTCAACGGCAGGAACTGGGCCCAGGGCGACTATGTCCTGCTCGCCGCGCAACCCTTCCGCCCCTACCTGGTCGACCTGATGGAGCCGCAAAAATACCCCGAAATTCGCTCCGGCACAACCGGCCCCACCAAGCGCCCATACGACCTTGCCGGCTGGACCCTGCCCTTCCAAATGGGTGTGCAGTTCGACCGCATCGATCAGCCGCTCGACATCCGCACCGAATCCGCCGCCGACCTCGCCCCGTCCCCGCCCCCCGTTTCCTGGCTGCCCAACGGCGGCGCCAAGAAGCCCAGGGTGGCTCTCTATGCCCCCTTCATCGCCAATATCGATACCGGCTGGACTCAGTGGGTCCTCGACTACTTCCACATCGAGCACGCTCTCCTCCGCAACGACGAAGTCCGTGCCGGAGCGCTCAGGCGCAAGTACGACGCCATCATCCTCGCTCAGCAGTCCATGGCCTCCATCCTCCACGGCAGCCGCCAGGGTGAAACCCAGGGCCGTGCCGACTGGCAGAGCTTCGCCGACTCCAAGAACACCCAGCGGCCTGAATTCACCGGCGGCATCGGCCTGGACGGAGCTCGCAACCTCCAGGAGTTCGTCGAACAGGGCGGCACCCTCGTTACCCTGGACACGGCCTCTGAACTGCCCATCGCCCTCTTTCCGATCGGCGTTCGGGGGCTGATCCGGGCGGCGGCCGAGGGAGAGACCTCCGGCGCCTGGTATTGCCCCGGCTCCATCCTCCGCATCACAACCGACCCGGCGCACCCCCTCGCCTCAGGCATGCCCAAAGAGGCCTACGCCACCTCCACCGGCGGCCAAGCATTCGAAATCACAGTGCTGCCTGAGTTCAACAAGGGCGAAAGAGAGGTGAAAGCGGCCGTCTGGTATGCAAATAGGGACCTGCTTGCCTCCGGCTGGCTCTCCGGTGAAAGGGTTGCCGCCGGCAAAGCCGCCGTCGTCGACGCCCGGCTGGGCCAGGGCCATGTCGTGTTGTTCGGCTTCCGGCCGCAGTTCCGCGGGCAGAGCTTTGGGACGTTCCGCCTGCTATTCAATGCGCTGGGCCTGGGTCTGCGGTAACATGTGATATAGATAGACTCAAATTATCAGATAGGTACTTGCTCATGTGTGCGACTCGTGCTTCAATGGAAGCACGGAGCTCTCATCATGGACCTCTCACGCTTCACCGAAAGATCCCAGCAAGCCCTGTCGTCCGCTCAAACCCTCGCCGCCCGGCTCTCCCACCAGCAGGTCGACGCTGAGCACCTCTTCCTGGCTCTTCTGGAGCAGGAAAACGGCCTTTGCTCCACCATCCTGCTCAAGGCCGGCCTGAACCTGGAGACGGTCCACCGCCGCCTCATGTCGGAGTTGGAGAAGCTTCCCAAGGTCACCACGTCCGGCTCCGGTATGTACCTCACGCAGCGGTTGGCCGCCGTGGTCGCCAATGCCGAGCAGGAAGCCCGCAAGCTCAAGGACGACTTCGTCTCGGTCGAGCACCTCTTGTTGGCCCTCTTTGAAAGCCAGGGAACGAGCCGCCAGATTCTCACCGAGGCCGGACTGAACCGCGCCCGCCTGGACCAGGCCGTGCGCGACGTGCGCGGCTCGCAGCGCGTCACCACCCAGAACCCGGAGAACACCTATCAGGCGCTGGAGAACTATGGCCGGGACCTGACCGCGGAGGCGTCCAAAGGCAAGCT
>JACRKW010000160.1 GCA_016215215.1 Acidobacteriota bacterium | reverse complement strand
TTGAAGCCGGAGGCCGTGAACTCCATGCTGCGCTCCTGGTCGATGGCGAAACGCTTGCCCACCGAGAGGTCGTGGTTCTGTGTCATGGGATTGCGCAGGGTGGGATGGGTGCGAGGCCCGCTGCCCATTTCGAAGTCATCGGGATGGCTGAAGGCGGCGGGGTTGAACCACATATCCGGGCCCTGATTGGCCGGAAGGGGATCGACGCCGGGCACTACATTCACGCGGACGGTCTGCAGGACACCGCCGGTGTTGTTGAACTGCGCACGCAGGGAGATGGGGTCGCCGCTGGAGACGGAGGAGATGCCGCTGATGGACCAGCCGTCGGTGAGGTAGCGGCGCCAGTCGGGGAAGACGAGGTAGGGCTTGCTGGTGCCGATGGGCAGTTCGTACATGTAAGTGAGTGAGAGACGCTGTGGATTGTTGCCGGCGGTGAGCCCCCACTCGTTGTGGCGATTGAAGAAATCCTGTTTACCGTAGGGGCCGGAGTAGTCATCGTACTGGCGGGAGTACTCGTAGGTGGCGTTCAGGGGGAGGCCTTGGGAGGTGCGCTTCTCGACGCGCAGGGAGGCGGCCTCGCGGCGGTAGCGGCCGTCGGGCCACTGGCTGAAGATGTCGACGCCTAGAAATTGGGGCAGGGGGCGAAGCGAGCGGTTGAATTCGACGTTGTTGAGCTTGTCGCGATGGAGGCCCATCATCTCCGGGCGGAGCGAGTTCAGATTGACGCCGTTGTTGCCGATGAAGAGGTCGCGGCCCCAGGCGAGCCCGAGCGAACCGGTGACGACGATGGAGCCGGGGACCTCGCGCTCATAGCTGACGCCCGCAGACTGGTAGCGGGGCAGGCGGGCGTTGCGGTCGAACAGGTTGGCGTTGGTGTCGTTGGCGGCAATGGGAGTGAGGTCGGGCACGGGCCGCGCAGGAGGCGGTACGCCGTCGCGCAGGAAGAAGGCCGGAGCGAGCTGGGAGTTGGGCGAGTAGTAGTAGGGGTGGCCGGTGAAGCCGCGTGTGCCCCACTGGCCGTTGTAGATGAGATAGGCCTGGTAGCTCATGCCGTAGGAGGCGCGGAGCACCGCTTTGCGATTTCCGCGCGGGTTCCAGGAGAAGGAGGCGTTGGGTTGGGGCTTGACGGCTATGGGCTGGAAGGCCCGGCCATAACCAGCGTGGCCGGCGAAGACGAGCGCGCCGGGTCGGTTGTTGGCAGGGTTGGTCACGGCGAGATCGACCATGGACTGGCGGTCGTAGCGTTCGACGCGCGGCGCCGAGGTGAGCATGTTGAGGCCGAAGCTGACGGTGAAGCCCTGGCGGACCTCCCAGGTATCCTGAACCGCAGTGATCATGCTCCAGTTGCGGAAGTAAGAGGGCGAGGGGACAAGGGAGTAGTCCGACGAGTCGACGCCGCCGAGCAGGAAGCTGGCGAAGGGCTGGCCGGTGTTGACGATGCCGGGCAGGCCGGTGTAGCCGGAGGAGAAGTAGAAGGCCCCAGAGGGCATGGCGGGCGAGAGGGTGTTGATCTGGTAGCGGACGAACTGGCCGACGAGGCGAATGTTGTGGCTGCCGGTCTTGACCGAGTGCGCGTCAGTGAAGACGAAGGTGTTGCGGACGTTGCGGGCTACCGGGCTGGCACGGCCGACGGGCAGGTAGCCGCCCAGGCTGACGAACGGGAAGGCCTGTCCGGGGACGCCGGTGAGGCCGAGTTTGGAGGGCCAGCCGGAGAGGTCGCTGACATTATCGGAGACGTCGGTGTGGGCTTCGACGGTAGCGGTATTGATGGTCTGCGGGGAGATGGTGTAGACGTGCTCGATGGAGCCGCGTCGGTTGGTGTAGTTGCGGTCAGCGGGGGCGGAGTCGGCGGCGTTGGGGATGAAGACGGCGGAGCCGGCGAGGCCATTGGTGAAGGCGAAGCTGACGGCGAGGCGGTGCTTCTCAAGGAAGGTGTGATCGACCTTGGCGATCATGCCATTGGCGGCGTTGGTTTCCGGCGAGACGACGAAGTAATTGTTGCGGAAGAAGGGCCCGGCGTTGGAGTTGGGCTGGGGGTAGTAGGAGAGGATGTTGCGGGCGACGCGGTCCTGGCGGGCCGCCGGGATGGCGTTAGAAGGGAAGGGGTCCTTGAGGTACTGGAGGTTGTCGCGGGACACGGGTTGGGAGGGGTTGAATTGGGGGTTGAGGCGGACCGAGGCGGGGTCGAAGATCTCAAGCGGGGCTCCGGAATTGTCGACCACGAGGGAGTAGTCGCCGCCGCGCTCGGGCGCGATGGGAACGGTGCGCAGGTAGCTGCGGCTGATGCGTTCGCGGACGCCCTCGTAGCTGAGCGAAAAGAAGGTGGCGCGGCTGCCGTTGTAGAGCCTGGGGATGATGACAGGGCCGCTGACGTTGAAGCCGAACTGGTTGCGGCGGAGGAGACTCTTGCTCTCACCGCGCTGGGCGATTTCGTGGGGGACGGCGTCGATGAAGTCGTTGCGGAAGTTCTCGAAGAGGCGGCCGTGGAACTGGGCGCGGCGGCCGGCGGAGCGGGAGGCCTGCTTGGGGCTGTCCTCGCGGAAGCCGAGGTCGCGGGTGAGGGTTTTGAACTCGTCGACGGCGCGCTGCAATTCACCACGGCGGGCAGGCTGGGGCTGCTGCTGCTGGGCGAGCAGACAGGCCGGGATCAGAAGACACACGCTAAGACGGGCCGCCACGATCAATACTCCAGTCTATCGTTATCCCCGGCGAGCCATTCCCGAGGTCTGCCCGCGGGGCGGCGCGATTCGCTAACCTGATCGGGGATGAAGCTGCAAGAACTGGCCGGACAACTGGGCTGCGAGCTACGGGCAGCCGGCGCCGGAGACGGCGAGCGCGAGATCACGGGCGTGGCGGGAATGGAGCGCGCCGGACCGGGAGAGATCACGTTTCTGGCGAACCCGAAGTACGCGCACAAGGTGAAGGACACGCGCGCCGGGGCGATTATCGCCACGGCGGCCGCGCCGGAGCTACCGATTCCGGTGCTGGTGAGCGAGAATCCGTACCTGGACTTCGCGCGGGCTCTGGCGCTGTTCTACCAGCCGCCGAAGCCGGCCGCGGGGATTCACCCGTCGGCGGTGATCGCCCCGACGGCGGAGATCGGCGAGAACGCCTCGATCGGGCCTTGCTGCGTGATCGGCGAGAGGGTGAAGATCGGGCGCAACGCGGTGCTGCACCCGCTGGTGTCGATCTACGAGGGAGCCGTGATCGGCGACGACTTTCTGGCGCATTCGCAGGTGACGGTGCGCGAGCACTGCCGGGTCGGCAACCGGGTGATTCTACAGAACGGCGTGGTGGTGGGGGGCGACGGCTTCGGCTTTGCCAAGCGGGCGGACGGGACGCACGATAAGATCGTGCAGTCCGGGCCGACGGTGATCGAGGACGACGTGGAGATTCAGACGCTGTCGTCGGTGGACCGGGCGACGGTGGGGGAGACGCGGGTGCGGCGCGGGGCGAAGATCGATTCGCTGGTTCAGATCGGGCATGCCTGCGAGGTGGGAGAAGACAACATCATCTGTTCGCAGACCGGGCTGGCGGGATCATCGGTGCTGAAGAAGAACGTGCTGCTGGCGGGGCAGGTGGGGGTGTCGGGCCATCTGACGATCCACGAGAACGCGGTGGTGTACGCGCAGAGCGGCATCGGCGGCGACGTGGCGGCGGGCAGCGTGATCTCGGGCTCACCGGCGTTTGAGGCAGGGCAGTGGAGGCGGGCGATCACGGCCTACCAGCGGTTGCCGGAGATTCAAAAGACGGTGCGACAATTGGAGAAGAGAATCGCCGAGCTGGAAGCGGCAATATCCAGGAAATCCGAATGAACAAGAACGCGCATTTAAACCAGGCGCCGCTGGCCTACAAGAACGACGCATTCATGGATAGCTGGCACGGGCGCTCTCTGCGCATCCTGTCAGAGTACCTGGAGCCGCTGGACCGCTTCAGCAAGGAGAAGATTCGCGACACGGTGGTGTTCTTCGGGTCGGCGCGGATCAAGGAGGAAGGTCCGCTGGAGCGCTACTACCGCGAAGCGCGGGAGTTTGCGCGGCTGATCACGCAATGGTCGAATGCGCTGGAGCCGCCGACGCGGCGGTTCGTGGTGTGCACGGGCGGCGGGCCGGGCATCATGGAGGCGGCCAACCGCGGGGCGCGGGACGCGGGAGGCAAGTGCATTGGACTGAACATCGCGCTTCCGTTCGAGCAGTACCCGAACCCGTACATCTCGCCGGAGCTGAACTTCCAGTTCAATTACTTCTTCATGCGCAAGTTCTGGTTCGCCTACCTGGCCAAGGCGCTGGTGGTGTTCCCGGGCGGCTTCGGAACGCTGGACGAACTGAGCGAGATTCTGACTCTGGCTCAGACGCAGAAGCTCGAGAAGAAGATCATGATCATGCTCTACGGCACCGAGTTCTGGAAAGAAGTGCTGAACTTCGACGCGCTGGTGCGGCACGGCATGATCTCGGCCGAGGACATGAACCTGATCGACTTTGTCGACGATCCGCACACGGCGCTGGACCATCTGAAGAGCTTCCTGACGAAGCACTACCTGCAACCGCACCAGGTGAGGGCGGCTGAGGAGCTGCCGGACATCGCGAAGTCGCGCATTTGAAGCGCGGCGGGGCGCCGCGGTTGGGTAACCGATGGACGGCGGAAGCCGTTATCCTTACAGAGGACTCATGAGCAAACCGCCGGCGCCGCCGCAAGCCGAACTGTTGGACCGCCCGTTTTCCTTCTACCCGCCGATCGGGGGGGTGGAGAACAACGAGTGGCGGCTGCGCGAAGCCACCTGGAGCGAGATGGTGGTGCGCAACACGCAGAGCGACCTGGAAGTGGCGATCCCGCGGCAGTACTTCGCCGGCGTGTCAGAGACCGACAAGCCGGTGATGATCGTCGGGTTGACGCAGGAGTTGGAGTACAAGACGGGGGCGATCTGGCCGGTAAAGCGGCGGATGTTCTCGATGCCCGCTCCGCCGATGATGCCGCCGCCCGGGGCGAAGAGCGAGCCGGCGCCAGGAGAACCGCAGGGGCTGGGAGCGGTGCTCGGCTTCGGGGGGGAGTCGACCGATACGCGGATCGAGAAGATGATCGCGGTGTCGTTTGTCACGCTGATGGTGATTGTAGGCCTGGTTTGGGCGCTGGTGAAGTTCACGCCGGAGACCAAGCCGTCGTTCGTGGCCAAGGATCAGAGTTACCTGGAGTTATCCAAGGACGACGACTACTTCGCTGTGGTGCGGCACCTGGGGGCGCCGGGCGAGGATCGCTGGAAGTCGAACTCGGGCGAGTTGCAGTACCGTGCGCTGGTGTACAAGGACCGGGGCTACGCGGTGATTCTGATGGGGACCAAGCAGGATGACGCGCGCTACATCGGGGCGATGGGACTGGGCCCGGACGGGAAGGGGTGGTCGCCGCTGCATTCGATCGAGTTCAACCGCGGGGCGAACACGATGGGGATGCTGAAGACTCTGCCGCGATTCTGACGGCGCGGCGGCGAAACCACGCGAGGGCGAGCAGTAGCAGGCCAAAGACGGCCGCTGCGGCGGGGATCAGGAAGCCACCGGAGCGGGGGGAGGCAGCGTCGTTGAGAGTCCAGTCGTAATCCAGGTACTCGATTCTCGCGCCGGAGGTGAGAAGGAACCGGCCGCGGCCGGCCGGCGCATGGCGGGCGAGGAACTGGGCGACTCCACCGGCGTCCTCGAAGTCGGCGGAATACCACTTGAAGATTGGGCTGACACGGGCGAGGAACTGGCCTGGGACGAACCGGTTCAGGCGGAAGTTGGCGAGCCAGTCGCGGGTGTTGTCTTCGAGCTGCCGGTCCAGGCTGGAGGCGGTGTAGGCCTCGCGGCGGAGGGGCGGGCAATCGACGGCGGCGCAGACCAGGGCGGCATGGATGCGAGGGTCGCCGAGACGACGGAGCGAAGTTTCGATTTGATCGAGTGAGACGGCACGGCCGTCGACGGTGTGGCGGGCGGCATCGAAGGGGTCTTTGGTGTTGCGGATGCTCCGGACGGGGTAGTGGACAGTTACCCAGCGGACGGTGAGGGCGTTGTAGGCGGTGATGAGGGCGGCCTCGCGGGCCTGGGGCGACATGGCGGCAGGCCATGGGGCGGCCAGGCGGGCGAGGTAGGCGTCGAGATCAGGCAGGGCGTTTTGCTTGAGGGAGGCATAGTCGACGCGGGCTGCGGCGGTGACGTAGCGCCGCAGGAGGGAGTCCCACGGGGAGTGGTCCAGGTCGTGCGGAGCTTCGGCCGGCAACAACACGATTGGACCACAGGATCGCGGGCTATTGGTTTGGAACCGGTTGCGTACGGGAGATGAGCCGCGGGGTGGTGAGGAGTTTGTAGCGGCTGATGTCGGTGGCTAGCCGGGCCTGGAGTTGAGCGAAGGGGAGAGGCTGGTATGCGGAGCAGGCCGCGCGGATGGCCTGTGACGCGGCGGCGCGGCGAGCACTGGAAGTCCGTGGCGGGCGGGCTGGGAGAGCGCTCAGCAAATCGGCTTCGCTGGAGGCCTGGAGGATGAGGCCGGTGGAGACGACGGTGGCACCGTTATGGTTGAAAGCCACGGGCTCGTCCTCGTAGATCGGGATGACGGGAGTGGGGGTTAGTCTCTGCAGGTACTCGGCAAGAAGGGGATCGCCGTAGAGAAGGAAGCGGCCTTCCGGCGCCGATACGGTGTGGATGCGGTCCAACTCCTGACGGCAGGTGGCAGGGGAGGGGGCGTCCTGAGTGAGCGCGAGTGTGGCGAGAAGGTGGAATAGGAGCGGCATCATAGGTTGACCTGATGGAAACACATTGCATATCGAGAGCCAATCCTTTTTCTTGAGGAAACCTCTCCAGCGGTCGAAACTAAGGCCGTATTGGTCCAAAACTAGGACTATTCAGATGAGGGTACTGCGCCATAATGGTCAGGTTGTGCGCAATTGAGACAGTCCGGCGCCACTCAGCGATTGCGGCGTTTGAAGGTGGGCGGGGAGGCGGAGGGATCGCTCGGGCGCGGAGGCGGGTTCACTTCGCGGAAGACAAGCACCTTAGCTGCAAGTTGATCGATGGCGTAGACGAGGCCGCGGGCATCGGCGTAGAGGTAAGACGGAGCGTGCATCTCGGTGGGAGAGAGGCCGCCCTGGCTGAAGGCGCCGAGGTGAGTACCGCTCTCGTCGAAGATGAGGATGGTCTGGTGGAGTCCATCGCCGACGAAGTAAAGCTGGCGGACGGGGTCGTAGGCGAATGCGGTGATGTGCTTGGCCTGGCTCCACTTGAGAACACCGAGCGGGGCTCCTCCGGAGTTGAACAAGCGAACGAGGCCTTGTGCGGAATCGAGCACGAATACGCGGCCGGGGGTCACGGCAAGGGCGGCGGAGCTGTCCGCGGAAAGGCCGGAGTCCCACTCACCGACGCGTTCGCCCTCCTGATTGAGGGCGACGACCTTAGAGCGGGCCTGGTCGGAGATGTAAATGGTTTTGCGGTCACGGGAGACTGCGAGAGCCGAGGGGCGGCCTAGGAGGAGAGCGGCGGATTCACCGGCGAGGAAGCGGAGGAAGCGGCCCTTGGAGTCGAAGATGAATACGCGGGCGAGGCAAGCGTCGGCGACGTAGATCTGGCCGATGGAGTCCGAATCGATGCCGGCGGGGCACCTGAACTCGACCGCGCCGCCGCCGGTGAGGACGTTGAACTTGCGGCGCGCGACATCGTACATATGAACGGCGCGGTTGCCGGTGTCTGCGATCCAGACGCGGCCCTGGGGATCGGCGGTGACGGCGGAAGGGTATTGGAGGGGCGGGTCGGGCTTGCCGAAGACCAGCTTGCCGGCGGCGCCGGAGAAGCGTACGGGTGGCGTGACGCCCTGCTTGGCGCCGAGGAGGTGGAGGAGTTCAAACTGAGGGTCGGCGGCAAGTGAGGGACCTACGGCACCCAGAAACACGAGCGCGAGAAAGTATGAAGACTGGGACACGATCAGTAGTTGTAGGGGTTGTGGTTCTGGTTGTGGCAGGTGAGATAGCAACGCCCCGTTCGAGTTCCAGTGCTTTCCCAGCGGAGAATGCCGCCGGAGGGGGTCACGATACTGGTGTCGAAGTTGATGAGCCAGTTGTTATTGACTGTACCGTTGGCGGCGCCGTGTGGATCGTGGCAGGTGGTGCAGGACGTGCGCTGGCTGACGACATGAAGGAAGTGGTAACGGAAAGTTGTGGTGTTGGCGCTGCGCAGAATGCTGTTGGTGGGGTTGGAGCTCTGGGAGGTGGAGGTTCCGACCAGGTGGCACTTGTCGCACATCGCGTAGGTCCCGGTGACGCCGAAAGTCATGGTCCCAGGAACACCGCCGCCGCCGAGCGGCTCCATTTCGAAGCGGCGCTCGAGCAGGTGCGGATATGTGGATCCGTGGGGGCCATTGGGACCTGTGCCGCCGAAATTACGGTTCTGGTTGTTGCTGTGACAGTCAGTGCAATAGAGGTAGGTTCCGGCGCCCATAGTGCGGGTGGTAGCGGCGCCGGACAGGGTGAGCATGTTCCCCCGCAGGCTGGGAACAGTGACTGCGGAGCGCACTTTGGTCACATTGTGATACGAGGGGCTGGTATTGAAGCGGGCCGATTCGTTGTAGTTGTTGCTCTGGCGAATGATGGTACGGTAGCCGCCGTTGGTGTAGGCGGGGCCCTGAGGCTTGTTGGTGCTTGTAGAGTGGCACTTGAAGCAGACCTGATACTCGTTGAGGGCGGGGCGGAGCACGCCGGCTCCGTCGAATCCGCTGACGTTGAGCAGCGGGGCTTGGACGCCGGGAGGGGCGGTGGCACCGCCGGTGGCCCTGGAGGCATGGGGGTTGTGGCAGTCCGGACATTCCGAGTGTCTCGTGCCGTTGAGGGGGGTGACTGACTCGGCCGCGTCGTGAGCGCCGGAGACAGTGGTTGCGGGGTGAACGGAGAGCTTGGTGAACTCGGTCGTGAGGTTGGTCAGAGCCGGCGAGAGATTGGCGGCGAAGTGGCAGGGGGTGCAGGTGGCCTCCTCGGCGCCGCGCACCAGACGGGCGGCGGCGGCGGGCGCGGTGCCATGCTCCCTGTGACAATTGCCGCAGGCGTTGGCGGCGACAGTGCCATAAAGGGCGAACTGGGTGGGGTTGTTGGTGGGGGCGGTGTTGGTGGCGGTGGCGTGGGCGGATGTGGCCCAGCCGTTGAGCCAGTTGGGCTGAACGCGTGCCGGCTCATGGCAGGCCAGGCAGATGGCGCCGGAGCTGTTGGAGCGGACGAGGAAGTCCTGCTGAACCGTATCGATGTTCTGTTTGTGCGGGTCGTGGCAGGTGGTGCACTCGGTACGGCCGGAGGGCAGTTTTACGGTGGGATCCTTGCTGGCAGGGGTGGCCTGGAAGAGCGTTGTGGCCAACTGGCCGTCGTCAACGGCCTGGAAACCGAGAGGGTGGTCGTTGGTCAGATCGGTGCCGAGATTGGCGCCGGCAGAGAGCGAGCCCGTTGTGGCGATGAGCCCCTTGGCCACGGTGGAGCCAAGCGCGATAGTGCCGTCATGGCAACTGAGGCAGTTCTTTGAAACGCCGGCTGTGGGTGTCTGCACGCCTCCGCCATAAGTGGTGCTGACGTAGGTGTTGTAAGTGGCGGCCGAGACGGTGTGATTCCAGAGCGGTTTCACGTCGGGATAGACGTTGTGCGGGGCGTGGCAGAAGATGCAGACGTTGGTATTGGTGGAGGTGACGGGACCGGGGCCGCTGGCCGAAAGATTGTGCTTGGAGGTGATGACCTCAGCCTTGCTGTACTGGGCGTTGAGACGTGGAATGATGACGGCCAGCGCAAGCGCGACAAACGCTGCCAGGGCGGCGAAGCGGCGGGAGCGGAGCATCTACTGGCCCTCCCGGCGGTAGCGGAAGATCTGGACGCGGTGATTGAAGGAGTCGGCGACAAAGATGCGGTTGCGGGGATCGATGTAGATGCCGGCGGGAAGGAAGAAGTCGCCTGGTGCGGAGCCGGTCGCCCCGAAGAAATGCAGGAGCTGGCCCTCGCGATTGAAGACCTGCACGGTTTCGAAGAGAGCATCGACGACGTAGAGATGGCCGTCGCTGTCGGCGGCGATTCCTTTGGGACGGTTGAAGGTGCCGCTTGTGTTCCCGAGTTTGCCGAAGGCAGAGAGGAACCGGCCGTCGGGGGTAAGGGCCTGAATGCGGAAGTTCATGGAGTCCACGACATAGAGCGTGCCGCCGGACAGGGTGAGGGAGACGGGGAAGTTGAACTCGCCGGGGCCGACGCCGCGCCGGCCGAACTCGGCGGAGTAGGAGCCGTCGGCGTTGACGACGATGACCTGGTGGCGGAGCGTATCGGTGATGAAGAGGCGCTTGGAGGCGGCGTCGAAGGCGAGGCCGGTGGGCCTCTGGAAGAAGCCCGGAGCGCCGATGGCGCGCAGGGATTTCCCGGTTTTGTCGAAGACGTAGATGCGGGCGCGGATGGAGTCGCTGACGTAGATGTTATCGGCCTGGTCAATGGCGATTCCGATGGGGGAGAGGAACTCCTCCTTGCGGCGGCCCTTGATGTAGGAGTACTTGCGCTTCTCGACGTCGAAGATGTGAACGACTCGCTGGCCGGGGTCGGCGACAAGGATGCGACCGAGGCTGTCGTTGGTGACCGCGTAAGGGCGGATCAACTGCGGACCCTTGTCGCCGGGGCCGGCGACGAAGTCGAGGAGCTTGTTCCAGATGGACTTCGGCTTGGAGTAGTCGTTGACGGAACTGACGGTGCGGATGAAATCGACGCGGCCGCGTATCGGTTCCGGCCGGGCGGGCGTCGCGGCAGAGGCGGCGATGGCGGCCGCCGGGAGCAGGAGCAGGAATGTGGCGCGAGAGAGCATCAGCGGGAGAGGAGATTGAAGGGGCGGGTGACGCGCACGTAGAGGCGTTCCCTGACGTAGTTGGGGATGCCAAGGATGGACTGGTCCCAACTGGAGTAGCCGAGTTCAAAGGTCAGGCGCCGGAACTTGTAGCCGACGGCGGCGTCGATCTGTTTGAACGCGTTCATGGACTTGTGATCGAGCTGCTGGTCGAAGTAGACGTAGAGGAACCGGGCCTGCAAGCGCGAGAACGGAGTGGCGCAACCCGTGAACGTCGTACCGCGTCGCCGCGAGTAGGGCAACGGCCTGGGCAGGAGGGGGACCAGCGCACCGGCGGCCGGACCGCCGGTGAGCCCCGCAACCAGCATGGGCAGCGTATTGCCTTCTCCGTCCAGGCGCGAGTAGCCGGCCTGGAAGCGGGCGTGGCTGAGATTGGCGTTGACCGAATAGCCCTTGTTGAGGTAGCTGGCGGAGTGGGTTTCAATGTGCGAATCGTTGACACCGCCCCCCAGGCGGAAGGTCATACCGAGCAGCGGGACCCTACGGCCGATGGTGAAGTTGGCCCACCGGGAAGTGGAAGCATACGCACTCAGGTTGGACAGTTCGGACCGCTGGCGGTTGTCGTTGTAGGAGGCTGAGAACTCCAACCGGTCCACGTCTCCGGATTGCAGGCCGCCCGAGTAGCCATATCCCGAGAGGCGGCTATTGGGCTGATTCGGCGTACTGGTGATGCCCCGGGTACCGTGGAAATCAGCGTTGATCTGCGCCCACGAGTAGCGGTGCTCGAAGTGCGCGCCCGCGCTGGTGGTGACGTAATCCATAACCTGCACACCGGCGGCGTTGGGTGGGTCAAGTGCGGCTCCCTGGCTGACTGAGGTGTAGGCCGAGAGTCCGCGCACGACCCGATAACGCAAGTCTCCGCCCCAATTCACGTTACCCATATTGTAGTTCAGAAAGGCCGGCGCCAACTGCGATGGGGAGGCGTTGGAGACGCCCACGGCGGAGAGCAGAGCAGTCATTTCCGAGAACGGGCGTCCGAAGATGTTGGAGTTGTACGCTCCGCGAAGTCCGGCCTCAACCCTGCGCCCTGCGCCGGAATTGATGCTGCCCTGGAGGAAGCGCAAGTCCTGGTTGAAGCGGAAACCGGCGCCGCTGGTGCGCATGACGTAGTTGCCCGCGTTGAGGTTGACAATGCCGCTGGAACCTAGCTGGCGGAAGGCAGTTGCCTCAGCCTGGGAGTTGTGTTGATCAAATGTGGCGCTCTGAAAGGCCCCGGGGGCGCCGTAGGAGAACTCCGAAGTACTGTCGTACTTGCGGAGGTATCCGGAGAGATCCCAGCCGAGGCGATTGTCCTTGATGGTGAGGTTGGAGCTATTGTTGCCGGAGCGGGTAGCCGGCAGTTCGGCGACGTTGGGCTGACTGGTGATGTCGGTGTTCTGCCATTCGAAGAGAAGCTGGGGCCAGCGGGTCTTGCGCCACTCCCAATTCACACCGGCGTTGCGATTGTGGTTGATGGCGCGATAGCCGGAGATCTGGGTCAGGGCGCCGTAGTACACATCCTCGCGCTGGATGTTGTCGTAGAAGACCTTA
>JACRKW010000159.1 GCA_016215215.1 Acidobacteriota bacterium | reverse complement strand
CGGAAGACGGCCAACTCGCCGATGATGCCGCCGATGGTCGCCGCCTCGGACCGGATGGCTCCGCTGCACGGCGTGCAGCCCAGTGAGCGCATGCGGCACATCACCGTCTCCGGCTTCTCTCCGGGCAGCAGCTTGACGTTCGCCTCCAGCGGGATCACGGTGCCGTTGCGGATCACCACCTCGCGCGGGGCGGCGAAGTAGAGCGGGACAATGGGGATCCGCTCGTGCTCGATGTAGCGCCAGACGTCCATCTCCGTCCAGTTCGAGAGCGGAAAGACGCGGATGCTTTCGCCGGCGTCCACGCGTCCGTTGTAGAGGTTCCACAGCTCCGGGCGCTGGTTGCCCGGATCCCAGCGGCCCTCCTTGTCGCGAAAGCTGAAGACGCGTTCCTTGGTGCGAGACTTCTCCTCGTCGCGACGCGCGCCGCCGATGGCTGCGTCGTAGCCGCCCTCTTTCAACCCGTCCACCACGGCCCTGGTACGCAGCAGGTGGCAGCACTTGGCCGTGCCGAGCGAATACGGATTGGCGCCCTCGTCGATGGCCGCCCGGTTGGTGTAGACCCGCAGGTCCGCCCCGATCTCCCGCGTGAAGCGGTCCCTGAATTCGATCATCTCCGGGTACTCGTAGGTGGTGTCGATGTGGAGCAGCGGGAAGGGGATCCGCCCGGGGAAGAACGCTTTGCGCGCCAGATGCACCAGGCAGGAGCTGTCCTTGCCGATGGAGTAGAGGAGGACGGGCTTGGCGAATTGGGCCGCGGTTTCGCGGAGGATGTGGATCGCCTCGGCTTCCAGTGCGCGCAAATGAGAGAGCTGCGGTAGGGCCATGAAGAGTACGCTACAAGCCAGCGTACGCGATAGCCCTATTGTCTAGCAAGATTAGGGTGTTTATTTATGAGTAAGAATTCTCTCGATGGCGGTGAGGGTTTTGGCGCGCTGCCCGGCGCGCCAGGCGGTGAGCAGGTCGTCCTCGGCCCAACCGGCGAGGTACCCGGCGAGGAAAAAGGCGGGCTGGGCGTGGGGGGAATACTGCCAGCGGGCCATTTCGAGCAGCGATGCCAGAGCGTCAGAAGAAAGCGGTTTCATGCCACCGGTTGACGGCATTTCGGCGAAGACAACGAGGGCTTTGGCGGCCTCCAGTCGGTCGGCCAGTTCCAGGGAGCTGAGCAGCGGGACGAAGATGGCGGAGTCGACCTTCAGCTCGCCCTCCGGGTGCCGCAACGCATAGAAACAAAAGGCACGGAGAGAACGGGCAGCGTTGGAGCGGACGCCCCCGTCTGGGTCTTCCAGGGCGTAGGTCAGGTCGCGCAGGGCGGAGGCGCGGTCCGGGTGGTATCCGAGAACCAACGCCGCGGCGGCGCGCTGGGCGGCGTCGTTGGAATTGGCCAGTACGTTGCGAATCGCGTTGGAGTGGATCTCGGCCAGCACCACAAAGCGCTGCTGGATGACGCGGCTGGTCAGGTGGCGCATCAGGGAATAGCCGCGGGAGAGGTCCTCGGTGAGGTCGTCGTCTCTGACGGCGAGGGCGTAGGCGGCGGTGAACTCGGCGTAGGCGGCGGAGACCTCGGGTGGGAGCGCGGCCTCCTTGTCCGGCCAATCGTGGACAGGGAGAGGCTTCGCGGTGGTTTCGCGAATGCCGACGTACAGGACCGGCTTGCCCTTGTCGCAGCAGAAGGCCTCCAAGTGGGCGTCCTGCACGCCTTCAACAGCCGCGAGGCGCTCCTCGACGGCGCCCTTGGACCTGGGCAAGGGATCGCCAGGCGAAACCTGGAGCGCGGCACGGATGCGTTCGACCGGAATCTTCCTGAGTCCGTAGATTTCCACCGCGCCGACGCGCGGTTGGGCAGCGGCCGGAAGAACGAGCAGCGCGGCGGCAAGAATGAACTTCATCAGTACTGAGACCAGCGCCGGGGACAGCGGGTTGCGGGTGATTTGACGGGCGCTGCCACCTCCCTAGGGTGGGTGAAATCCAGCATACAGGAAAGCGATCCCGGCTGAAATGGCAGTCCGCTGGGGCAGATGCCCCACCATGAGGAAACCTTATGCAAATAGAGGCATAAGCAAGTCCAGCGGAATCAGCACATAGGGGGAGGGGTCGGGTAGGTGGACGATGGCATCCGGCGTGCACTTTAGATAGCCGAGCGTAATAATCATGCCCAGAAAACAAGTCACCCTGGATGGGAACGAAGCAGCTGCGTACGTAGCGCACCAGACGAACGAAGTCATTGCCATCTATCCGATTACGCCTTCTTCACCGATGGGCGAGTGGTCCGACCAGTGGTCGAGCGAAGGCAAGCCGAACATTTGGGGCGCCGTCCCCACTGTGATTGAGATGCAGAGCGAGGGAGGCGCATCGGGCGCCGTGCACGGAGCTTTGCAGGCGGGCGCGCTGACGACGACCTTCACCTCGGCGCAGGGCCTGCTGCTGATGATTCCGAACATGTACAAGATCGCCGGCGAGTTGACGCCGACGGTGTTCCACGTGGCGGCGCGCAGCCTGGCGGCGCATGCCCTGTCGATCTTCGGCGATCACCAGGACGTCATGAGCGTGCGGGCGACGGGCTGGGCGATGCTGGCCTCGAACTCGGTGCAGGAGGTGATGGACACGGCGCTGATCGCGCAGGCGGCGACGCTGGAGTCGCGGATTCCATTCATCCACTTCTTCGACGGGTTCCGCACCTCGCACGAAGTTGCCCGGCTGGAACAGTTGACCGTGGATGACATGAAGGCGATGCTGCCGCAGGATCTGATCCGCGCGCACCGCGCGCGGTCGCTTTCGCCGGACCGCCCGGTGATCCGCGGCACGGCGCAGAACCCGGATGTGTACTTCCAGGCGCGCGAGACGGTGAATCCGTTCTACACGGCAACGCCGGAGATCGTACAGAAGGCCATGGACCGCTTCGCCGCCATCGTAGGCCGGCAGTACAAGCTGTTCGAATACGAAGGCGCACCGGATGCCGAGCGCGTGGTGGTGCTGATGGGTTCGGGCGCCGAAGCGGCGCACGAGGCGGTGAACGCGCTGGTTGCCGCGGGCGAGAAGGTCGGCGTCCTGAAGGTCCGGCTGTACCGGCCGTTCTCGGCCGAGCACTTCCTTTCGGCGCTGCCGGCGACGGTGAAGTCGCTGGCCATTCTGGACCGGACCAAGGAGCCGGGCGGGCCGGGCGAGCCGCTTTATCTCGACGTGATCACCGCGCTGAGCGAAGCGCAGTCGGCCGGCAGATTGCCTTTCGCGGCCATGCCGAAGGTGATCGGCGGGCGCTACGGCCTGTCGTCGAAGGAATTCACTCCGGCGATGGTGAAGGCGGTTCTGGACGAAGCCGGGAAGGCCTCGCCGAAGAATCACTTCATGGTGGGCATCGAGGACGACGTTACGCACAACTCGCTGACCTACGACAACTCGTTCTCTACCGAGCACCCCAAGACGGTGCGGTGTCTGTTCTACGGCCTCGGCGCCGACGGCACGGTGGGCGCAAACAAGAACAGCGTGAAGATTATCGGCGAGGAGACGGACAACTTCGCGCAGGGCTACTTCGTGTACGACTCAAAGAAGTCCGGCTCCATCACGGTGTCGCATCTGCGCTTTGGTCCGAAGCCGATCCAAAGCACCTACCTCATCTCGCGGGCGAACTTCGTCGCATGCCACCAGTTCTCCTTCATGGAGAGGATCGACATGCTCAAGTGGGCCGATCCGGGCGCAACGTTCCTGCTGAACTCGCCGGTGGGTCCGGACCAGATCTGGGATCTGCTGCCGGTGACGGCGCAGAAGGAGATCATCGAAAAGCAACTGAAGTTCTACATCATCGACGCCTATGAAGTGGCCAAGCAGACGGGCATGGGCTCGCGCATCAACACGGTGATGCAGACCTGCTTCTTCGCCATTTCCGGGGTGCTGCCGCGCGAAGAGGCGATCGAGCAGATCAAGAAGGCGATCGTGAAGACCTACGGCCGCCGCGGCGAATCGGTGGTGCAGAAGAACTTCGCCGCCGTGGACGCCACGCTGGCCAACCTCCACCAGGTGCAGGTTCCGGCCGCCGTTACGGCGACGGTGGACCTGCGCCCGCCGGTGCCGGCCCAGGCGCCCGGATTCGTCAAAGACGTCCTCGGCCCGATCATCTTCGGCGAGGGCGACAGCCTGCCGATCTCCGCTTTTCCGGTGGACGGAACGTTCCCCAGCGGCACGGCGCAGTGGGAGAAGCGCAACATCGCGCTGGAGATCCCGGTGTGGGACGAGAGCTTCTGCATCCAGTGCGGCAAGTGCGTGCTGGTGTGCCCGCACGCGACGATTCGCGCGAAGATGTTCGAGCCCAAGTACCTGGAAGGCAAGCCGGAGACGTTCAAGGCCGTGCCGGCACGCTGGAAGGACTACAAAGACCAGATGTACTCGCTTCAAGTGGCGCCGGAAGATTGCACCGGCTGCCACTTGTGCGTGGAAGCCTGCCCGGTGAAGGACAAGACGCAGCCCAAGCGCCGCGCCATCAACATGGAGAATCAGGCTCCGCTGCGGGAGCCGGAGGCGGCCAACTGGGACTTCTTCCTGAACCTGCCGGAGTTCGACCGCAACAAGCTGAACCAGACGCAGGTGAAGGACCTGCAGATCCTGCAGCCGCTGTTCGAATTCTCGGGCGCCTGCTCGGGCTGCGGCGAGACACCGTACGTCAAGCTGCTGACGCAGATGTTCGGCGACCGGGCGCTGATCGCCAACGCCACCGGTTGTTCGTCGATCTACGGCGGCAACCTGCCTACCACGCCCTACACGTTCAACAGCGCGGGCCGCGGGCCGGCATGGTCCAACTCGCTGTTTGAGGACAACGCGGAGTTCGGCCTGGGGCTCCGGCTGGCGGTGGACCAGCAGGAGATTTACGCCAAGGAACTGCTGGGCCGCTTTGCGGTGAAGATCGGCGAAAACCTGGCCAAGGAGATCCTGGAGGCCGATCAGAAGATCGAGGCCGGCATCTTCGCCCAGCGCGAAAGGGTGGAAGCGCTGAAGGCCCGGGTGAATGAACTGCTGGGCAAGGGCGCCAACGGCAGCGGCAATGCGCTGCGCGACCTGCTGGGCGTGGTCTATTCGCTGGTGAAGAAGAGCGTCTGGATCGTCGGCGGCGACTGCTGGGCCTACGACATCGGTTACGGCGGCCTGGACCACGTTCTGGCCTCGGGCAAGAACGTGAACGTCCTGGTGCTCGATACGGAGGTCTACTCCAACACCGGCGGCCAGTGCTCGAAGGCGACGCCGCGCGGCGCGGTGGCGAAGTTCGCCGCCGGCGGCAAACCAGCCGCTAAGAAGGACCTGGCCATGATGGCGGTGGCCTACGGCAACTGCTACGTGGCGCGCGTGGCCATGGGCTCCAGCGACATGCAGACGGTGAAGGCGTTCCTTGAAGCCGAGAAGTGGGACGGCCCGGCGATCATCATCGCCTACAGCCATTGCATCGCTCACGGCTACGACATGCGCTACGGTCTGGAGCAGCAGAAACTGGCGGTACAGACCGGCCACTGGCCGATGTTCCGCTTCAACCCGGCGCTGGCGGCCGAGGGCAAGAACCCGTTCGTGCTCGACTGCAAGGCGCCATCGCTGCCGCTGGACAAGTACATTTACAATGAAACGCGCTACACCATGCTGGTCCACTCCCGGCCGGATGACGCGCGGCGGTTGCTGGCCGAAGCGCAGGCCGACGTCATGAACCGCTGGCGCATTTACGAACAGATGGCCGCCATGCCCGGCGCCGCCGCCGAGACCAAGTCCAGCGAAGGAGGCAACTAAGCCATGTCGATCGACCTGACCACCGGTTATCTCGGACTGAAACTGCGCACGCCTCTGGCGGCCTCGTCCTCGCCCTACTGCAAGGACATCAGCAACATCCTGCGGCTGGAGGACGCCGGCGCATCAGCCATCGTCCTGCACTCCCTCTTCGAAGAGCAGATTCAGGTGGAGAGCGGCGAACTCGACCGCTTCCTCACCGAAAGCGCGGAGAGTCATGGAGAGGCCCTGAGCTACTTTCCCGAGATGGTCTCCTACAATCTCGGGCCCGATCCGTACCTGAACCATCTCAGGAAGGCGAAGGAATCGGTCGACGTGCCGGTGATCGGCAGCCTGAACGGCGTCTCCACGGGCGGCTGGATCCGCTACGCGCAGATGATGGAGCAGGCGGGCGCCGACGCCATCGAGCTGAACATCTACTACATGCCCACCGACCTGGAGATGACGGCGCAGAAGGTCGAGGAGATGTACTTCGACCTGGTGAGCCACGTCAAGGCGAGCGTGCGCATTCCAGTGTCAGTGAAGCTGGGGCCGTTCTTCACGGCGTTCGCCCACCTGGCGACCCGCCTGGACGCCGCCGGGGCCGATGGCCTGGTGCTGTTCAACCGCTTCTACCAGCCGGACTTCGACCTGGAGGCGCTGGAAGTGGTGCCCAACCTGGTGCTGAGCGACTCGCAGGAACTGCGGCTGCGCCTGCACTGGACGGCGCTGCTCTACAACCGCATCCGGCCCGATCTGGCCATCACCGGCGGCGTGCACACGGCCGAGGACGTGGTGAAAGGCGTCATGGCCGGCGCCCGCTGCACCATGCTGACCTCCGCGCTGCTCCGCCACGGCATTGCGTACCTGGAGAAGATCGAAGAGGACCTGGCCGACTGGATGGAGGAGCACGAGTACGAATCCATCAAGCAGATGCGCGGCTCGATGAGCTCGCAGTCGGTGGCCGAGCCCGCAGCCTTCGAGCGCGCCAACTATATGAAGGTGCTGTCGAGCTACACGCTGAAGACCACCGCGCGGTAGCGAACCGACCGGCCGCCGCCGCGGCCGATATCATGACGTGTATGCGGTTCCCGTTGTGCTGGCAGGCGGCGATGACAGCCGTTGTGTTCTGTTCGCTCGTCCGCGGCCAGGCGTTGATCGGCGGCATCGTTCGGGACGCCAACGGCGGCGAGCCGCTGGCGCGAGTCAAGCTCGTGCTCCAGTGCGGCGGAGCCGCGCAGGAGAAGCAATCCAGCGCTGACGGCCGTTTTGAAATCACGCTGCCCACCGCGACCGGATGTACGCTGGCGGCCACCCTGGTCGGCTACCGGCCGCTGCATCTGGACATCGAGGCGGGGCGCGAACTCGAACTGGCGCTCACGCCCGACAATCTGGCGCGGAAGGACTCCATCGAAGTCGCCGCCGGGCCATTTGAACTGACGCAGGCGGCCAGCACATCCGAGCGCACGCTTACAGGCGCGGAGTTGAAGAACCTGGCCGGCGTGGTGAGCGACGATCCGTTGCGCGCGGTGCAGGCGCTGCCGGGCGTCGCCTCGTCCAACGACTTCGTGGCGCAGTTCTCGGTGCGCGGCGCGTCCTTCGACCGCATCGGCATCTTCCTCGACGGCATCCTGCTCCACAGTCCCTTTCACACCGTGCAGAGCCAGGAGGAGACCGGATCGCTCTCCATCCTGAACTCCGATCTGATTGAGGAGTTGACGCTGCACCTCGGCGCCGCGCCCGTGCCCTATCAGGACCGCACCGGCGCCGCGCTCGATATCCAGGTACGCGAGGGCAGCCGCCGCGCGCCGTCGGTGCGGATCAACGCCGGCGCCGCCAGCGCGGGCATGATGGCCGAGGGACCATTGGGGCGCTCGCAGCGCGGCTCCTGGCTGGCCGCAGTGCGCCGCAGTTACCTGCAATACCTTCTTCGGAAGACCTCGGCGAAGGACTCGCTGGCCTTCGGCTTTTTCGACTCGCAGGCCAGGTTCAGTTACGACCTGAACCGCCGCAACAACGTCACCTTCGGCGTTCTGGACGGCCGCTCCGATCTGGACCGCACGCACGTCCGCGACAAGCTGGGCATCAACTCCATCATGAACGGCGACTATCACGTCACAGTCGCCAACCTCGGCTGGCGTTACTCGCCGTCCTCCTCCCTGATGATCACCAACCGCGGCGCCTGGATGCGCGAGCGCTCGGGCAACATCAACCAGCGCGATTTGCCGCTTGGCGGGGAGGGCTACGGGGAGTGGATCTGGAATGCCTCGGCGGTGTGGAACTGGAGAGCGAACGCTCCGCTGCAAGCCGGCTCGTCAGTCCGGCGGATTCACGACGACGGCTTCTCGGCGCGCTACAACTTCACACCGCTGGCGCTGCGCCAGCGTGACCAGTGGCGCGGCACGGCTCAGCGTGCCGGAGGATTCCTGGAGCAGGGTTGGACGCGCGGTCCGCTTTCGATGACCGCTGGCGCACGTTTCGACGGCTACTCGCTTGCAGGACCGGCGGCCGTGTCGCCGCACCTCTCCGCCATGCTGCGCGTGGCGCCGAAGACCAGGCTGCAAGCCGCGTGGAGCCAGTCCCTGCAATACCCGGCCATCATGCCGCTCACCATCCAGCGCACGGGGAACGCCGGCCTGCTGCCGATGCGGGCGAATCACTTCATCGCCGCCGTGGAGCAGCAGTTGGGCGAGCGCACCCGGCTGCGAGCGGAGACCTTCTACCGCGCCGACCGCGACCTCATCGCCCAGCCGCTCTTGGAGCCGCGCTACCTGGCCAACGGGCAAGTCTTCAATCCGCCGGCCAATCCGCCGTTCGTGAACTCAGTGCGCGGCACTGCGCGCGGAATGGAACTATTCCTGCAGAGGCGCACCGCCAACCGGCTCTCAGGTTGGATCTCCTACGGTTACACGCGCACGGCGATGCGCGACGGCGTCACCGGCGCGCGCTACGCGGCCGACTACGAGCAGCGCCACACCGTGAACGTCTATGCCAGCTACCGCCTGCGGCCCAGCGTCAACCTGAGCGCGCGCCACACCTACGGGTCCAACTTCCCCGTGCCAGGCTTCATCGCGCAGACGGGCGCGTCGGCGTACGCTCTCTCACCGGTGCGCAACGGGTTGCGGTTACCCGCCTATCATCGTTCGGACGTGCGGCTGAACAAGTCGTTTCAGAAGCGGTCCTGGCGCGGCGTGCTGTATGTGGAGGTGATGAACCTCGGCAACCGCGCCAACACGACCTACGATTCGTTCGGCGGCTACAACTCGCGCACAGGGCAGGCGTACCCCAACTTCCTGAAGCTGTTCCCCATCGTGCCGGCGGCGGGCCTGATGCTCGAGTGGGATGCTTCGGTGCGCAGGAAGTAGCGGCCTACAGCGCCATGCAGACGGCCGCCATGATGACAGAAGCCACCGGCAGCAGCAGCAGCGCCTTCTTCAGGCCCTTCGGGTCGTCACCGGCGATGCCGCCGATGATGGGCGAGCTGACCACCAGGCCGAGCCAGCCGGCGGTGAGCGCGATGCCCGTGGCCGTGGCCGCCATGCCGGTAAAGCGGGCGCTGACGATGGCGAGTGTGGTGGGGAACACCGGCGCCATGGCGATGCCGGCCAGGAAGACCAGGCCCTGCGCGGCGGACGGACTGGAGCTGCGCAACACCATGTAAGTGGTGACGGCCATCAACAGGGCGGCGCCAACCAGCACGCGCTCCGGAGCCACGCTGCTGAGCACGGGCGAGACGGCGACGCGGCCCACCAGCAGGCCCAGCGCGAAGCCGAGCGAAAGGATGGTGAGAGCCTTGCTCTCGGCGACGCCTTGCGCGATGAGATGCCGCACCAGCCAGTTCCACACGCCCACTTCGCAGGCGACGTAGAGGAACAGCGTCAGCGACAGAAGCAGGAGCGCCGGCTGGCCGATGAGGGAGCCGACAGCGGAGGTGTCGAACGCCACCTTGCCGCTCGGAGCGGGCATCTCCGTGACCACGCTCATGGCCAGTGTGGCGGCCGTGATGGTGGCGGCAAAGAGCAGCAGCTTCGAGGAGTTGTTTTGGAAGAGCCGGGCCGCAACCAGCGGCGTCACCAGCCCGCCGAGGCCGAAGAAGAGGTTCAACACGTTGAACATGCCGGCGGTGGTGAGCGCCTCCAGCTTAATGAAGGGCGGCAGACCGTTCGCGCCGTTCACGATAGCGCCGCCGCCGATGCCGAGCATCACCATGAAGGCGGCCACCATCAGGTAGCCTTTTGAGGTCTTCAACCCGAGCAGCGCCGCGGCCACCAGCGCCAGGCCCAGCAGGAGGCCGGCCTTCACGCCCTGCATGTCCATCAGAGGTCCGGCAAGGAACGAGCCGATCATCAGGCCGATGGCCTGCCCCATGGCGATGGTTCCGTTCTGTTTGGGAGAAAGCGAGAACTTCTTGGAGAGGTCGGGCAAAATCGTGCCCAACATGGCAGCGATCATGCCATAGACGAAGATCGCGAGGACGGCGGCGATGGTTAGCATCAACATAGCAGGAAGATGCTATCAGATTCGCCGCCGCGCGTGGGACTACTGGGCCAGCATTTCGGTCAACACCCGTCCGGAGGCACCGCTCGGCAAGTCGACGTCGAGTATTACGCTGAGCGTCGGAGCGATGTCCACCACCGACGCGGCGCCATGATAGCGGCCCGGTTTCACCTGCGCCCCCAGGAAGACGATGGGCACGTGCGAATCGTAGTTCCAGGGAGTGCCGTGCGAGGTGCCGCTCTTCTCAAACAGCCAGTACGGCTCCGGGATGATCACCAGGTCGGAGGCGCGCGGGTAGAAAAAGCCATTCTGCACCCGCTGGCCAATCCTGTCGTTCAAGGCCAGCCCGCGGCGCAACTCCTCGCGTGTGAACACCCGCGCGATGTGCGGAACATTGCGCGCCGCCTGTGCGGCAGTCTGCTGCACCTCTTCCAGGTCGAGCTTGCTGTCGGCGATCAGCTTATGGTCGAAGTACGGAGACGGCCCGCTCTTGCCGACGATCCACTTGGCCTCGCCGTACCTGTCGTTGAGCGCCTTGGTGATGGCGTCGAACACCACGGTGTCGGACATGCGCCCGCCCGGCATGCGCCGCGACTGCATCAGTTCGGGCACCGGCGCCACGCCGTGGTCGGCCGTCAAGACGAACAGCGCATTGGAGAGGCCCACGCGCTTGTCGACGAAATCGAAGAAGCGGGCCAGCACCTTGTCGGTGTGGAGCGTGATCTCATGCACTTCGGCGGAGTCCGGACCCTTGGCGTGCCCGACAGTGTCATTGGCGGAGAAGCTCATCGAGAGCAGGTCCGTCCCTCCGTTGCCGCCCAGGTTCTCGCCCTCAATGGCGGCTTCGGCGAATAGCTCGACGATGTCGTTGCCGGCCTTGCCCTCGGCGGTCTTGTCGAAACCCGCGCTGTCCTTGAATTTCTCTACGATCTTCCGGTCGTTGAACTTCGCCGCCCACTCCGGGAACTGCTTGAAGTACCAGGTGGAGCTGACAAAACGGCCGGATGGCTTGTCGAACCAGTAGGCGCCGTCGGCCATGCGTCCGGCGGGCATGATAGCGCTGCGGTCCTTGATGGAGACGCCCACCACCTTGGCCGGAGCCCGGCCGCTCATCTTCAGTTCGTCGCCCACGGTGGAAACCAGCAGACGGGTTGGCGAACTGCCCTTCTTGCCGGCCAGGCCCAGAAGGGCCACGTTGTCGTCGGTCACGCTGGTTACCTGCTTGCCTGTCGCCCGGTCCAGCCATTCATTGCCGACAATGCCGCTGCTTGACGGCATGGCGCCGCTCAACACGATGGAGTGGCCCACCGCGGTCACCGTCGGGGAGTGCTCATAGTGCGCGTTGGTGAAGACTGCGCCGCGGTCCAACAACCGCTTGAGGCCGCCGCTGAACTCCGATCGGAAGCGCGTGAGGTAGTCGTAGCGAAACTGGTCCACCACGATCATCACCACCAGCTTGGGCCGCTGCGATGCGACGGGGCGCGTGACCGGCCGGTTCTGCGCGCACAAGAAAGAGGCGGCGCAGAGCGCCGCCGCGACGAGTCGTTTCATTTCTCTCCTAGTCGATTACCGCGCCGGTGCCCTGGATCTGGTAGATCGTAACCGGACCGGTCACGCTGGCGGGGTCGAACTTCTTCTTCTTCTCTTCGGCTTCGTGCTTGGCCTGCTCGATGGCCTGGTCCTTCGACATCTCGATCTTGGCGAACGTGCCTTCCGCCACGGCCATCTTGCCGACTGAATCCTTCGGGAACACGATCTCGCCGTCCTTGACCTTGATCTTCACCGTTGTCTTGGTTTCGGGGTCCACCAGGTTCATCCAGCAGCCCATGTTCTCGCAGACCTCGCTGATCTTGCCTTTCACCTGCACCGCCTTACCGACGAACTCGGCCGGCTTGGCGGATAGGGTGGCAATCGCGGTCTGTTTCTTCAGCGTGAGCGGCTTGCCCAACTGGTTGCCGGCCGCGAACACGAGGGTGGCGGCCAGGATTGAAGTGATTAAGATGCGCATGTAGTCATTATCTCCACGGCGGGCAGTTCCTGCAGAGCGTCAGTTCTTTTTCGCAGCGTTGCCTTCGCGCGCCATGCGGACCTTCGCGCCTTCGACCTTCTTCTGAAGCTTGGCCACCTCGGCCGGATCCGTCTCGCTCGGCGCATTGGCGTTCCACTCCTGAATCGCCCGCTCCCATTGAGCAATGGCGTCTTTCAGGTTGTTCTGGCCGTTGTAAACGTCGCCGAGGTGGTCGTGCACGGTGGGGTCCCGGCTGGTGCGCTCCAGGGAGCGCCGGAGCTGTTCCACGGCCTCGTCCAGGCGGTTCATGCGGAAGTAGACCCAACCCAGGCTGTCCAGAAACGCGCTGTTGTTGGGCTCCATCGCCACGGCCTTGCGAATCATCTCCAGGGCCTCCGGCAGGCGGGTGTTGCGATCCGCCAGCATGTAGCCGAAGTAGTTCAATGCCGAGGCGCTGGACGGGTTCACCTTCAGGACTTTCTTGAATTCCTCCTCCGCCAGGTCGTACTTCTTCTGCCGCTCGTACATCGCCCCGCGCATGAAGTGGATGGTTTCCTTCTCCTCGTCCGTCTTGGAGAGCTTCTCCGCCTGCTCGATCATTTTGGCCATGTCGCCGAAGTTCTTTGCCTTCTCATACATCTGCGCGAGCGAGATGTAGGTGTCCCGGTCGTTCTTGCCATCGAGCAGGGAGCGGAGAGTCGCCTCGGCATCCTTGAAATGGCCGAGATCCACCTGCACAGAGGCCATCACGGACTTCAGCAACCGGTCGTTGGGGTACTTCAGCAGCGCGGCCTTGCCTTCCTTCTCGGCCGCGGCGAACTCCTTGCCGGCGCGCAACGCATCCACGATCTGGGCCAGCGCCCGCGCGGCGGAGTCCGGATCGAGCTCCGCGATCTCGCGGAAGGTGGCCACGGCGTTGGAAACCTGCTCCGACATCCGGTACAGCACGCCGAGCCGCTCCAGCAGGATCACGCGGTTGCTCTTCTCGCTGATGGAGTCGGGCTTCCTGGACATGCCGCCCAGAATCTCCTTCAGCCGAGCGATGGCCTCCGGGCTCTTGCCCTCCGCCTCCAGCAGGCTCACCTCGTTGTACTGGACCTCGAGATTGTTGGGATCCAGTTGCCGGGCCTTCCGCGCGTACTCCTGCGCCTTGCCGAAGTCGCGTTTCTGCCGGAAGATCTGCGAAAGGCGCAGCGCGGAGAGCAGGTCGTTGGGCTCCTCCACGGAGATCTCCTCGAAGACCCCCTGGGCCGTGTCCAGTTCATCGGCGGCGAAGAGCGACTGTGCGTAGGCCCGTTTCAGGTCCGTGTTCTCCTTGTTCAGTTCCAGCGCCCGGCGATACGTTTCGGCGGCCTGCTTGTACTCCTTCATCTGCTCGTAGGCGGCCGCCAGGGCCGTCAGGGTGCGAAGGCTTGGGTTCTTGTCAGCCACCCGGCGCAGCATCTGGCTCGCTCCCGCCGTATCTCCGAGGTCGGAGTAGACCATCGCCAGGCCTGTCAATGCGTCTTCGTTTTCCGGTTCGATTTCCAACGCCTTCTTATACGCCTTCTCCGAGGCGCCGGAGTTCTGCGCCAGCTTCTGCAGGCGGCCGATCATCAGCCAGTTGCTGACGTCCTTCGGGGCCTTCTCGCTCACCTTTTCGTACTGCGCGATGGCCTGCTTCAGCATCTCCTCGTTCATGCGCGTCTGCTGGCCTTCCCGGATGCGCGCCGTGTACAGACGGCCCAGGATGCGCCGCGCGTTGACGTCTTCCGGGTTGCGCTTGATGGCCTCCTCGAACTCGTTGACCGCGGAGCGGATCTGGCCGGACTGCAAGTACAACTCCGCCAGTTCCTGCGACAGGCTGCCCGTCTCGGGGTCTTCGCGCATGGCCAGCTTGTAGTTCTCGATCGCCTTGCTGACGTACTCGCCGCGCCCGCCGTACTGCGCGGCTAGTTCGGCGTATAAATGGCCCAGCGCGGCATGAAAGTAGGCCGCCGCCTTGGGGTTCTTCGGCTGCGGCGTGCCGGGCGCCTGAGCGGCGGCGGGCGCCATGGCGGCGAGCAAGAGGACAAGTCCGGCAACTGCCAGCCAACGAGGGGTCCAGGTCATAGAAACTTCCACCTTAACTATATCCGATGTCCCGAACTACCGTCCGGTTGCGCCTCCCCGCGATAGTAGATCCCTTAGTACCCCCTACTGCTAGACTGGGGCCGAGTGAATTACCCTGGTCGGAGCCCCCTTCTGGTGATCGCCGGACCCACCGGCACGGGCAAGAGCCACCTCGCCCTTTGCTTGGCCCGCGAGTTCCGTGGAGAGATCGTCAACTGCGACTCGCTCCAGCTCTACCGCGGCCTCGATATCGGCACTTCCAAGCCGCCACTGCCGGAGCGTCTCGAGATCCCGCACCACCTGTTCGACCTGCTGAATCCAAGCGACGTCTTCAACGCCGGGGACTACGCCGCATCCGCTCGTCCTGTTCTCAACGACATAGCAGCCCGAGGCGGGCTTCCGATGGTTGTGGGCGGCACCGGGTTTTACCTGCGCGCGCTGCTCCACGGTCTGGCCGAGGGGCCGCGGCGCAGCGATGACCTACGTCTCCGGCTGGAGCGCGTCGAGTCCAGGCGCGCCGGCCGCCTGCACCGCCTCTTGCGGCGGCTCGATCCCGAAACAGCCTCTCGGATGCATCCGAACGACCGGAACAAGCTCGTTCGCGCCGTGGAGATCTGCCTGCTCGCACGGCGGCCGGCGAGCCAGGTCTTCAGCGCCGGCTCCAAACCGCTCGAGGGGTTCAGGTCACTGAAGCTCGGATTGGACCCGCCCCGCCCGCTGCTCCATGCCAGAATTGCCGAACGCACGGTCAGGATGTTCCAGTCCGGTCTGCTCGACGAGGTGCGCCGCTTGCTCCAATCGGGTGTTCAGCCGGACGCTAAGGCCTTTGAATCCATTGGTTACAAGGAGTGCTTGGCCGTGATCGAAGGCCGCATCTCTGCCGCCGAAGCGGTCCACCTGACCACAATCGCCAGCCGCCAGTATGCCAAGCGCCAACTGACCTGGTTCCGCAAGGAGGCGGGTATGATCTGGCTCAACCACTTCGGGGATTCGCCCCAGACTCTCGCCGAGGCCCGCCACCACCTATCCGGCTGGCTCTGAGCCAGGCCTCGTCCTTCCTCCACTGAGAGATCGGTAAACTCTTCGGATGCGGCCAACTGTTTTGGGCCCCTCGTCCGTAGAGATCTTTAGGAGCTCTCACATTGACCAAAACAACCACATTTGTCGTTCTTTTTCTGACACTTGCCGCCGCCTGCGCCAGCGCAGCCACCTATTCGCTGACCCTATTCCAATCCGCGGCGGTCGGCGGCAAGGTTCTCAAGGCGGGCGAGTACAAACTCTCCATCGAAGAGGGTAAGGCAGTTATCAAGCAGGGCAAGGAGTCGGTAGAAGTGCCCGTGAAGGTGGAGAACGGGCCGGACAAGTTCTCCGTGACCAGTGTCCGCTACACGGAGGAGGGGGGCAAATCCAAAGTGAAGGAGATACGCCTGCGCGGCACATCCACCAAAGTGATCTTCGAATAGCGGGTTGTTATACTGAGCCCAGTGCTCAGGCTGACCGGATTCGCCATCGCCGCCATCCTGGCTCTACCCGTTTGGGGCGCCGACGCCGTCGTTGTTCTCCCGTTCTTCAACCTCAGCAAGTCCAAGAACCTCGACTGGATCGGCGAGAGCCTCGCTGAAACGCTGGTTGAAGCCCTGGCCGCGGAGGGCATCGCGGTTGTTCCACAGGAGATCCGCGACGAAGTCCTTCGGGACCTCAGCGTCAGGCGCTATGCTCTGCTGACCCGTGCCAGCGTCATGGAGATTGCCGTGAACGCCAACGCGGGCCTCGTGCTCTATGGAGAGTTCGAGGTGACGCCGGCGGCCGGTGCCGTAGCCTCCAAAGGCAGCATCCGGCTCGCCGGGCGGTTTCTGGACGTCCATCGCGTGCGGCGGGGGCCGGAGTTCAACTTCACGGGCGCCTTGGAGGACCTGTCAAGTCTCCAGACCGGCATCGCATGGCAGTCGGTGAAGTGGCTGGCGCCCGCGCTGCCGGCCAGCGAGGAAGAGTTCCGGCGCGCCCATGCCCCGGTGCGCCTGGACGCTCTGGAGAACTACATCCGAGGACTCCTCGCCACGACTCCCGACCAGAAACACCGGCTCTTCGCCACGGCGGCCCGGTTGGAGCCGGCGTTCTCGCAACCCTGCTTCCAACTGGGGCGGATCAACTTCATAGCCCGCAACTACGCTGCCGCAGCCGGGTGGTTCCAAAAGGTGGCGCCCGCCGATATCCACTACCGCGAAGCGCTCTTCTTCCTCGGCTTGAGCAGGTACCACTCGGGGGACTATAAGGCCTCCAGCGCCGTGATGCGCAAAGTGGCCGCCCTTGTGCCGCTTCCGGAAGTGCTGAACAACTTGGGCGCGGCGATCTTGCGCTCAGGCGAAGAGGGGGCGATGGAGGCGTTCACCAAGGCCGTAGAGACCGATCCCGCCGAGCCCATCTACCGGTTCAACCTGGGCTATGCGCTCTGGCGCCGGGCTGAATACGAACAAGCCGTCGAAAGCCTGAGGGCATCCCTCGAACGGAATCCCGACGATGAAACGGCCACCATGCTGCTTGGCTACTGCCTGAAGAAGCAGCCTGCCCGTCCGGGCGATCCGCGGATGGAAGGGCTGGAGCGGATGAAGGCGGAGTACAACGAATCCGCCTGGCTCATGCTCAAGTCGATGCTGGCGCCAAAGAACTGACCTCGCGACCGGTGAATCTTGCTTCACCAGAAAGTTCTGCACGCGCTTACACAGCCATCTAGAATGAAAAGTAATGTTGTTTCGTTTCGCGGGCGCCGTTGTGCTGATTCCGGCGGCGGCCCTGGCATTTGGAGAAGACCGGCCTCCTCCACCGGTGAAGGCCCCTCCGCCCCCTCAGCAGCGTTTGAACAGCAGTGCTCAGCGGAATGAAAATGTCGCCATCTGGCTGATCGACACCAACGCGATCAAGGAAGCCAACATCCGCGTTGGGACCAACCCCTCGGCTGTGCGCGAGGCGAGCGCGGACGCCCAGTACTTCGCCACCGAGCATGGCCGCCCGCCCGGAGAAGCCCTGATGCTGCGCCCCGCGGCGCCATTGAGCAGCTGGCACGGCGAATCATTTTGGCGTCTTCAGAACAGCGTCTTCAATTCGCGCACCTTCTTCCAGGTGGGCGCGGTGAAACCGTCGCACCGCAACATGTACGGCGGCCGCCTCACGGGGCTGGTACCCAAACTCGGAGCGCTGACGGCCACCTTCTCCCAGAACGACATCCGCGGGATGGTCAACGGCAACGTGCTGGTCCCGCTGGAAAGCGAACGCACGCCGCTGGCCACCGACCCCGCCACGCGCGCCATCGTGCAGCGCTTCCTCGACGCCTATCCGAAGCAGGCGCCCAACCGGCCGGACTTCGACCAGCGCGCGCTGAACACCAACGCGCCCCAGCGCATCGACACCATCGCCGGGACTCTCCGGCTGGACGTTGTTACCGGCAAGAAAGGGAAGCTGCTACTGACACAGTCCCTGGACCGCCAGCGGATTCTTGCCTTCCAGCTCGTCGCCGGCCAGAATCCCGACACCGAGATCCACAGCGCCAACTCGAAGGCTACGTGGGTGTACGCGCCGTCGGCAACCACACAGATCCAACTCGGCGCCTCCTTTGCGCGCAACCGCTCCGCCCTCTATTCTGAGCCGAACGCCGTGGGGCCGCGCGTGCGTTATGGCTACTCGATCGAGGAGCTTGGGCCCGACAGCATGTTCCCAGTGAACCGCGCCACCAACACCTTCCGCTATGGCGCAGCCCTCCAGCACCATGCCGCCGGCGGGCGGCACGCGCTCAGCGCGGGCGCCGATTTCGTCCGCTTTCAACTGAACGGCATCGAGACCAACAATTCGCGCGGCCAGTTCCAGTTCGGCTCCAACTTCGGCCGCAACTCCATCGACAACATGCGCTGGGGAACGCCCAACCAGTACGAGGTCGCCATTGGCGATCTCAACCGCGGCTACAGGAACTGGACGGTCAACGGCTATGCCGGTGACCAGTGGAAGCTCGGCCCCAAACTTCAGATCTACTTTGGCCTCCGGTACATGGTGGATTCCCGCCCCGTGGAGGTCCACAACAAAGAGGTTCTCCCCTACCGGACCGACGCCAACAACGTCAGCCCCCGCTTCTCGGTCGCCTGGCAGGCAGGCCGCGGCTGGACGGTGCGCGCCATGTATACCACCACTTTCGCGCAGATCCAGCCGGTAGCCTACCAGCAGATCCGCCTGAATCCCCCGCTGGTGACCTACATCATGGTGGCCGACCCGAACCTGGTGGACCCGCTCCGCGGCCTCAATCTGAACGACCCCCATCGGCGATTCTCCCCCACCTGGCTTTCTCCAGATCTGGTCTCGCCCTATTCCCACCAATACAACGCCGGTCTGGAGCACAAGCTCTGGGCGGCATCGATGCTGCGCGTCAGTTATATCGGCAGCCGCACCATGAAGCTGCTCAATACCTTCAGCATGAACCGCGCCGAGCCCGTGGCAGGCATCCCGTTCACCACGGCCACCGTCAACCAGCGCCGCCCCGATCCCCGCTATTACGACACCAAAACCGTAGTCAACGGCGGCATCGCCTACTTCGACGCCGGCCAGATCGCCTGGGACCTGCCCGCCCGCCGCGGCCTCCTCGCCTCGGTCACCTATACCTTCTCCAAGGCCATCGACCAGGGGCCGGATTTCACCTCCACCGCTGCCAACAAGGACGTCCAGACCTTCCGCTCGCAGTGGCAGTACAACTCTTTCGGCGACAAGAAGGGACTCTCCACTTTCGACTCCACCCACGCGCTGCTGTTCAACTATTCCTGGGAGGTGCCAGCTGCGCGCAATTCCGGTCACTGGCTGAAAGCCGCCACCTCCAATTGGCAGATTTCCGGCGCCAACATGTGGAAGAAGGGCACTCCGCTCACCCTCTACATCGGCACCGACGCGCCCGGCTTCGGCAACGTGGACGGCGGTGGAGCGGACCGTCCTAATCTGCTCGACCCCTCCATCCTCGGCAAGACGGTCGGCCATCCCGACACGGCCACGCAGATCCTCAGCCGCTCCCGCTTCGCTTACCTTACGCCCGGAACCATGGCCGGCAGCATGGGTCGCGGCAACCTCCGCAAGTCGTCCATCTGGAACTGGAACGCCGCCGTCTCACGCCAGATCCGGCTGCCGAATGAATGGATGGCCCAACTCCGGGCGGAGGTGTTCAACCTCTCCAACACGCCCCAGTTCGACGAACCGCAGCGCAACCTCTCTTCGCCCGCCTTCGGCAAGATCACCAACACGCTGAACGACGGCCGGGTGTTCCAGGTAGGGTTCCGGCTGATGTTCTGACGCTCAGTCCGGCGCCCCACGCCTTCTACCACTGCGTCTGGAACCGCTCCTTCTCCTCCTCGCGCTCGATGAAGGGTACGCCCTTTTCCATCCACTCGGGCTTGGGCCCGTCTTTCAGGAAATGGTCGAAGAACTGTTTCATCCGCACCGTGTAGTCCTTCTGGTTGTGACGCCGGCGCAGCCCGTGGAACTCGCCATTGTAGTTCATCAGGTAGACTTCCTTGCCCGTCCGGCGCATGGCCAGGTACAGTTCAATGCCCTGGTACCACGGCACGGCGTCGTCATTGTCGTCGTGCAGAATCAGTAACGGCGTCTGCACCCTCCGGATGTGGAAGATGGGCGAGTTCTCCAGGTACTTCAGCGGGTTGTCATATAGCGTAGGCCCGATGCGGCTCTGGGTCTTCTCATACTGGAACTGCCGCGGCATGCCCGAGCCCCAGCGGATCCCGCTATAGGCTGACGTCATGTTGCCCACAGGCGCGCCCGCCTCGGCCGCGCGGAACCGGTTGGTCTGCGTCACCATGTAGGCGATCTGGTAGCCGCCCCAACTGTGCCCCTGGATCCCGATCCGTGCCTCGTCGATGAAACCCATCTCCACCACCTTGTCGATGGCCGCCAGCACGCACTTCAGGGCGCTTTGGCCGGGGTTGCCGACGGTGTAGACGATATCCGGCGTCAGCACAACGTAGCCGTCCGAGACGTACTGGCTGTAATTGATGCTGGTGCCGGGCCGCGGCTCGACAAATCCGAACACGCTTTGCGATAGCCGCTCGTAGATGTAGACCATCAGCGGATACTTCTTCTTCGGGTCGAAGGCCGCCGGCTTGTAGAGCGCGGCCTTCAGCGCCACGCCGTCGGTGTTGCGGTAGCCGATCAGCTCCGACGTGCCCCACAGAAACGGCGCCATCTGCGCCCCGCCGGAGGTCGCCTTGCCGGGGGCGCTGAAGCTGGAGTTCGTCACATGCAGGTCCGGATACTCGTCGAAGCGTTGCGCGGTGATCAGCACCACGTCGGCGTCCTTGGCGCGCAGGGCGAAGCGGTAGTTCTTCGCGCCCCACAGCAGCCGCTGCGGCGCGCCGCCGGCGGTCACACGGTAGAAGCCCGTTTCGCGCGTGTCCTCGTTCTCGGCGCGCAGAGTCAGCGGTCTGGCCGGGTCGATTCCGCGGTCGTCGTCCTCCTCCACAGGATCGATCCGCGTGATGCGGAACTGCACTTTCGCCTTGCGTCCTTCGCCCGAGGTCACGTTGCGCGCCGCGCGGCCGTCGGCGAAGATCTGCCACACGTCGTACCTGTCGTACACGTAGAAGCTGGCGCTGTCCTTTGCCCAGCCCGCCTGCCCGTAGGATGGCGCGGCGTCGGGCGAATCGTGCAGTTCGTCGTGGAACGCTGTTTTCAGCGCGCCGGTGACGTTGCGCGAGGCGCCATCGGGCAGGCTCATCAGGTGCCAGGCACGGTCGTTGAAGTAGAAGGCGTGCTTGCCGTCAGGCGCAAGCTGGAGCGGTCCGCCGCCGAAGCCTCCTCCCCCTCCGCCGCCGCGCAACTGCCGGATGACGTTCTTGCGCTGGCCTGTGACGGCGTCGACGATGTAGACGTCCTGGTAGCTGCCGTCGTAGTCCGCCATGCGGCGCCACGGGCGGTCATCTAACCCGACCGCCAGCAGGCCGTCGTCGCTCGGCTGCACGTTCTGCATATTCGGCGTCGCCAGTTGGACATACTTCTTGTCCGCAATGTGCCACACGCCGCGGTACGTCCGGTTGCGTTCCTGGTTCACGCGCACCTTTTGCATCGGCTGCACCTGCTCGTCCCGCCAGTGCCACAGGTCCATCAGGACTTTGTCCTCGGTGGACGCGGCGGCCTCGCCCTCCTTGGTCTCCTTGGCGGGAGGCGCAACCGGCACAAACAGGCGCTTACCGTCGCGCGAGAACGAAACCGTCCCTTTGTCGCTCACCACCATCCCCTGCGGCAGGCCGGCGGTCTGCGCGGTGACCATCTCCTCGGCCGCGGCCGACTTCCGGTCCCAAACGCACGCGCTCTTCTCGGCGATGAAGGCCAGTTGCGCCTGCTCGCGGTCCCACGCCAACTTCGAGTATTTCCCCTTGCCAGCTTTCAGCGCCGCCGGCGCCGTGTCGCTTCCAGGCACGACGGCGAATACGCCGTTCTCTTCTTCCTTACGTGACGAAACGGCCCACACCAGGTTCTTGCCGTCACGCGCGAATGAATACTCCAGCGCATTGGCGAAGCTCCGCTCGTTGTTCTCAGCCTTCGCCAGATCGCGCAGCACCAGCTCGGTCCCGTACTCCTTGCGAGCACCAGTACCGGCAGCGCCGCCAGCAGTCCCGCCGCCGCCGCGCCGCTGCTGGTCTTCATCGGCCTCGTCCTGCTCGGCCGGCTTGGCGGGCTCGGCCGGCTTGGCCGCCGGCGGAGCTTCCTTCAGGTACGCGAGCCACGCGCTACCCTTCTCCGGTACCTGGAAGCTCTTCACCTGTGATATCCGGGTCACCTCACCGCTGCCCACTTTCATGATCAGCAGCCCCTGCTTCGGCATCTCCTCGGGCCGCTTCTTTTCCTTCTTCGCCTTCTCCGTCTCCGCCTTGGGCGGATAGGTTCCGGCCACCAGGTACTTGCCGTCGCTCGTGAAAGCGATGCGGATCGAACGGGGCGGCGGCGGCGGACCTTCGGCATCCGGCTGCGCGATCACCGGCGGCGGCAGCGCGCCCACCGGCTCCTTCCACTCTTTGCCCGTGGCCAGCTCGCGCAGAATCAAGTCGCCGTCGCCGTCCTGCGGCATGTAGGCGTAGGCAAGGTACTTGCCGTCGCGAGACAACGTCTGCGCCGAGATGGAGCGCCAGGCATCGAAATCCTTGTGTCCGATCGGCCTCTTGGCCTGTGCCGCAGCCAGTGCCGCCAAAACCACGAGGGCGGCCAGCGTCCGTTGAAGAAGACTACGTGCATTCCGGTCCATGCGCTGGATTATATTGCTTTCGAGTCCGCGCCGCCGGTTTCGCGTCCGACACTGTCGCGTCCGGCACTGACCGGCGCGCCCGCGCAGGGCGCTTCGTCGGCCGGTTCGCGCCCGCAGGGCCGATTGTGCCAGTGTTTCTCTCGCCCGTCCTGGTCGAGGAGGGAACGCGGATCGCCGTCCACGCGGCACCGTTGGACACACGCGCCCGCGAGGCAAGCAGAGGCGCCACCGGCCAGGATAGAAAGCTGAATTCGCGCGAAACCCGAAACGGAGCAGCGTCGTCAGAGGAGCAGGAGATCCGAATGTACCGCAAGCTTCAACTTCTAACCGCGGCAATTCCCGCGTTGCTTTCGGCTCAGGAACCGTTGCTATTTCGCTCCACTGCACGCCTGGTTCAGGTGAACGTCGTCGTGAGTGCCGGCTCCGGCGCGCCGGTCACGGGTTTGAAATCGGCCGATTTCAAAGTATTCGAAGACGGCAAAGAACAGCAAATCCGCTTCTTCTCGGCCTCAACGACCCCGCAGACGGCGACACAAGCCCCGGTGGAGGCCGGCGGCTTCACCAACCGTTCTCTCGCCGGCGTGGAGCCGGCGCCGCCCGTGGTGACCGTCATCCTGTTCGACGCTTTGAACGTGGGGCTGGCGGATCAGGCCAACGCGAGGCGCAACATCGCGCGCTTCCTGCGGCAGATCCAGCCGCAGGATCGCGTCGCCCTGTACGTCCTCGGCGAGAGTGTGCGCATCCTGCACGACTTCTCGAGCGATGCGGCGTCGCTTCTCCAGAAGGTGGACAGGTTCGAGGCGGTTGAATCTACCGAGATGCGCAACGCGCGACTCGCCGAGGAATTGGCCGCAGCAGGAGATAATGGCTCCCTGTTGAACCTCTGGGGACTCCGACGGGAAAACGCGGTTCTCAACGCGCAGCGCGCGGAGAGAACCTGCAAAGCGCTGGAGGCCATCGCCCGAAGGCTGACGGGCGTGCCGGGACGCAAGCGTCTCGTCTGGGTAACGAACGGATTTCCTGTTTCCATTGCGTACAAGACCGCCAGGTCCGAGTTCGAAATCAATAAGGAGTCTGAAGTGCGCCGTGCCATCCAGACGCTGAACGATGCATCGGTGGCCCTCTACAGCGTGCACGTCGCCGGACTGTTGGGACTCCCCGGCTTCGAGGCATCAAGCCAATTCGTCGATCCTAGACGCGCGGTGGAAATCCCCGCCGAGGTGGCCATGCGCGAACTCGCGCGCGGCACAGGCGGGCGCTACTTCTACAACAGGAACGACATAGACAACGCCATCCGCCAGGCCGCCGATGACGCACGCAGCACATACACGCTCGCCTACTATCCCGCGAACGCCAACTACGACGGGTCGTATCGCAAGATCCAGGTCAGAGTGAACAGCAAGGGCGCGGAGCTGCAATACCGTCAGGGCTACTACGCTGTTGCCGATTCGCCCAAGGCCCGGAGCGCGCAGGTGAAAGAAGAGTTGGCCAATCCGCTCATGTCCACGGCGATCCCGGTGGACGTTTTCCTTGAAAGAAGAGGCGGCATGCTGGACACGACGCTGCGCATCGAACCCGGCCTTCTGGCACGCAGCGAGCCCAACGGCGAGGTGCGGTTTCGTTTTTCGGTGCTGCTGCATCTGACGGCGGCCGACGGCAAGCCGCTCAACACGTCCGACAAGACTGTGGATTTTACGGTGCCGCAGGAGAAGGCCGCGCGGCTGATGTCGCAAGGGCTGAGCTACCGGCTGAGCATGAAAGCCGACGACGCCGCTCGCGCGATGCGGGTGATCGTCCGCGGCGAACCCGATGGCCCCCTCGGCTCGCTGACGGCGCCGCTGGCTAAGGGCCAGTGAGTGGTGCAGGCGGCGAGCGAATTGCCCGTGATGGTCTAACAGCTGAGTTCTCGACACGCTCCGATTCGACCGCTATCTGCTGCGCGCGGGCCGTCACGGCGCGGCCTGTCGCGTCGGCCCCCGTCGAAAGGTATAACAGGGGAGGTGCGTTATGTGCCGCCTCATTTCCTTTTCTGCCCTCATCTATACCCTCATCCTTGCTTCCGTACCTTTTACCACGCAGTTCTCGATCGAGACCTTGCGCCCAGGCCATCCGCGCCTGCTCGCCTCCGATCAGGACATCGCCCGCATCCGCCAGCTCATCCGCACCGACCCCGCCGCCAAGGCGGTCTATGACCGGCTCAACGCCGACGCCGCCAGGATCCTGACGCAGCCGCCTGTGGAGTACAAGCTCATCGGCCCGCGCCTGCTCGACAAGAGCCGCACGGCGTTGGGCCGTGTATACACGCTGGCCCTGCTCTACCGCCTCGACGGCAACACGGCCTTTCTTGCCCGCGCCGTTGCCGAAATGAAGGCCGCCGCCGGCTTCCCCGACTGGAACCCCAGCCACTTCCTCGACGTCGCCGAGATGACCCACGCCTTCGCCATTGGCTACGACTGGCTCTACCGCGATCTCTCCAAGGAGCAGCGGGACTGGATCCGCGCCGCCATCGTCGTCAAGGGCCTTGAACCCGCGCTGGGCTTCTATGAGAACCGCCGCGGTTGGGTGCTGGCCACCCACAACTGGAACCAGGTCTGCAACGGCGGCATCATGCTCGGCGCCTTGGCCATCGCCGAAGACGAGCCGGCGCGCGCCGGGCGTGTCCTGCGCGCCGCAGTCGATTCCATTCCTCGGGCCATGGCGTCATACGCTCCGGATGGCGGCTGGAATGAAGGCCCCGGCTACTGGGACTACGCCACACGCTACAACGTCGCCTTCCTCGCCGGGCTCGAATCCGCCATCGGGACGGATCTCGGTCTTTCCTCGTTGCCCGGCTTCGATCGCGCCGGCGAGTTTCGCGTCTACTTCAGCTCGCCCGCAGGCCGGACCTTCAACTACGCCGACGCCGGAGACGCCCTGAATCCCGCTGAGTGCACGCTCTGGCTCGCCCGGCGGTTCAAGCAGCCCGTCTATGCCTGGCAGCAGCTCGCGCTGCTTGCCTCGCGCCCGCGCGCCCATGCACTCGACCTGGTCTGGTGGCCCGCCTCCACGCAGAGCCCCGAGGCCGCCGGTTGGCCGCTGCACAAAGTCTACAAGGGAGTTCAGACCGCCTTTTTCCGCGGCTCCTGGACCGATCCCAACACCATGTGGGCCGCCGCCAAGGGCGGCGACAACAAGGCCAATCACTCGCCCCTGGATCTCGGCAGCTTCGTGCTCGACTCTCAGGGAGTCCGTTGGGCTCTCGACTTCGGCCCCGACGACTACAACCTGCCCGCCTACTTCGGCAACAAACGCTGGAGCTACTACCGCCTGCGGACTGAAGCCCACAACACCGTCCTGATCGACAACGAGAACCAGGACCCCAAGGCCGAGGCCAGGATCGTGCACCAGGAAATCACGCCGCAAAGGGCCTCGGTCACGTTTGACCTCGCCGCCGCTTACCCCGGCAAACTGGCTTCCCACGAGCGCACGGTGACGCTTGACGGCGGCCGCGCCTTCATCGTTCGCGACCAGATCACCGCGCCGCAGCCGGTGGATGTTCTGTGGGGCATGGTGACCGATGCCGAGGTGCGCTGTGACGGCGCCGTAGCCTTACTCTCCAAGGCGGGGAAGTCACTCACCGTGCGGCTGGCCGCGCCCGCTGGCGCGCACTTGGAAACCGTCTCCACCCAGCCGCCGCTGCCGCAGCGGCAGAACGAGGGCACGCGCAAGCTGGTGGTGCGCCTTCCGGCCAAGGTGCGGCAGGTGACCATTGAGGTGGTGATGACTGGCGGCGTCTCATGATCGCTATGCTGCTTCTGGCGCTCTCTCTGGGCGACCTCCACACTGCCGCCCGCAGCGGAGATATCGCGGCGGTGCGCGCCCTGCTTGAGAAAGGCGCCGACGTCAACGCCTATGACAGCCTCGGCGGCACGCCGCTCCACGACGCCGCCTGGAGCGGCGAGGCGGAGATCGTCGAAGTGCTCATCGCCCACAAGGCCAACGTCAATGCGCGGCACAAGGAGGCCGGCTCCACGCCGCTCCACTATGCCGTGCTGATGAACCGCAAGGCCGTGGTCGAGATCCTGCTCGACAAAGGCGCCTCCATCGCCGCGGCCTACCGCAGCGGCGCCACCGCGCTGCACCTGGCGGCGAACCGCGGCTACCTCGAACTGCTCGGGCTGCTTCTGGACAAGGGCGCGGACGTAAACGCCCGCGACGCCTCCGGCTCCACGCCGCTCGACGAAGCCGCCTGGAAGGGCAACGCCGAGGCCGCCAAGCTCCTGCTCGCCCGGGGCGCGAAGGTCAACAACCGCGCGGCAGAGAGCGGACAGACCCCGCTGCATGAGGCCGCCGTCAAGGGCCACGCCGATGTCGTCCAGGTGCTGCTCGCCGCCGGCGCCGACGTGACCACAAAGGATAGCTCCGGCGCCACTGCCTTGGATGAGGCGGTGCGCTACCGCCACTCGACGGTCGTGGCCCTGCTCGCCGCAAAGGGCGCGCCATTGAGCACCGAAAGGCAGCTCAAGGAGGCCGTACTACACGGCCAGACCGAGGTCGTCGCCATGCTCCTGCAGCTCGGGGCCGATGGCCGCGCAATGCTTCCCGACGCGGCGCTCAAGGGGCACAGGCAGATTGTCGAGTTGCTCGTCGCCCATGGCGCGGACGTCAATGCCCGCAACACGGCCGGGTCCACGCCTCTGCACGATGCCGCGCTGGCCGGACAGACGGCCGTGGTCGAACTCCTGCTGGAAAAGGGCGCCAAGATCGACGCCCGTGACTCTGAGAGCGGTTCGACGCCGCTCCATATTGCCGCCGGCTGGGGCCGCACCGCGGTGGTGAAACTGCTGCTGGAAGAGGGCGCGGATCGCAAGCTGGCCAATAACGCCGGCAAGACGCCGCTCGATCTCGCCATCCAGGGCGGCTTCAGCGAGACCGCCGATCTACTCCGGCGGTAACGACGCCCGGCGCTTCACCTCGTCCACCATCCGTGCCCAGTGCTCGCGCAGGAACGGCGGGTTGCTCTGGCTGTCGAGGATGTACGAGCGATCCGCGCGCGCCAGGTCCAGAACCGCGGTAATCATCTCTTCCTGATAGAAGCCCGCCTCCGCCAGCGGGATGCCGTTGGGCTCGCGGATGAACGAGGCGCCGCTCGAGGTCTGCTTGCCGTCCGGCGACTGGCCCACCGTGTTGGCCACGCAGTGGAACATCTTCGAGTTCGGCCCCACGGGCTGCTGCGCCCGTCCCGACGTCCGCTTCCAGCACACGGCCTCGATCTCGTCCGAGCTGCACGATGGGTGAAACAGCACCTGTGCGCCGGCCATCGCCGGTAGCCTGTAGAGCTCCGGATGCCGCCCGTCGCGGCAGATCACCAGCGTGCACGGCACGCCGTCGATCTCGAACAGCGACAGCTTGTCGCCCCCGCGGCAGTAGCGCTGCTCGTCACGGCCGGCCATGTGGACCTTGGCGTACTCGTGAACGATGGTGCCGTCGGGTGAGATCACGTGCGCCAGGTTCAAGTGCCTGTCGTGCGTTTTGCGGATGGTTCCGGCGATCACCCAGATGTTGCTCTCCTGCGCCGCGCGGCAGGTGGCATCCAGCGCCGCCTGCACCTGCGCCGGCTCCAGTTGGGCCACTTGTGGGAAGTAGTAGCTGGTCAGGTTCGCCTCGGGAAAAAGCACCACCCTGCTGCCGCACGCTGCCGCTGCTTTGACGTAGTCCAGCGTTTTGGCCAGGTTCTCTTCCATCGGCCGCGCCCAGTGCATCTGCACGCAAGACACCTGCAATACCGTCATTCCTTACCTCTTCCTGACTATCGTATCCCGGCGGCTCCGCCGGGAACGCTACCATGGTGGGGACGTAACCGAGGATGTGGCTCCCCACCGCTTTTACTGACAATCCCGGGCTGCTCGCCTGGGTGGCCGCCGCTGCCGTTGTGGAGGCCGCCGCCTACCTCTCCATGGCGTCCTCCCGCCTTCGCGCGCTGTGGACTCCGGCCCGCCTCGTGCTGTTCTCCTGCCTTCCTTACCTGCTCTACGCCCTGCCCAGCGGCGCCTTCTCGCCTTGGAGCGTGTGCGCGATCCTGGCCGCTTCCGGCCTCGCCGCCTGGTGGTATGCGATCTTGCCCCGCCAGCGCTGGAGTGATGCCCTCTACGTCGCACTCATGGCCGCTCCTCTCATCTTCAAAGTCTTCCCCTTCATCTACGGCCCCCCGCTGCCGGATGTCCGCCTCGACTTTCTCGGCCAGTTGCTCTGGATCAGGACCGGCGTCATTACGCTGCTCCGCGAGCGGAATCCGGAGGGCGTCAACTTCGGCTTCTGGCCGGAGGCCCGCGAGTGGCGCACCGGCGCAGTCTGGTACGCCGCTCTTTTGCCCGTGGTCTTCGCGCTCGCCTGGCTCACCGGCTTTGCCCGGCCTGCCTGGCCGCAATGGGAGTGGCAGGAGACGCTGCTGCGCGCCGCCGCCACGTCCATCGGCATCCTTTGGGTGGTCGCCCTGAGCGAAGAGTTCTTCTTCCGCGGCCTGCTCCAGCGCTGGATCGGAATCGCCGGCGCCTCCGTGCTGTTCGGCCTGGCGCACCTCGGCTTCCGGCAGTTTCCCAACTGGCGTTTCGCCATCGTCGCCGGCGTGGCCGGCGTCTTCTATGGAATGGCGTGCCCTCGATCACCTTAGCCGCCATACCCAGCGCGTGGTCGAAGTCCCGTAGTAGATCGCGCCAGTCCTCCACACCCACGGAGATGCGCACCAGACCGTCGGTGATGCCGGCGATCTGCCGCTCCTCCAGGCTGCACCCCGAGTGCGTCGTGCTGCCGGGGTGGCACACCAGGGTCTCCATGCCGCCCAGCGACACGGCGTTGTGCGCCAGCTTCAGGTGCCGCAGGAACTCGAACGCCGCCGGCTTGCCGCCGTGCAGGTCCAGCGCGATCATGGCGCCCGGATAGTCGCACTGCGACAGCCGCACGCGGATCTGCTCCGGATCGTCGAACAGCGTCGGGTAGTAGACCTTGCGCACTTCGGCCCGGTGCACCAGGCTTTCGGCAATCCGCTGCGCGTTCTTACTCTGCCGGTTCATGCGCAGTGAAACTGTGGGCAGGCGGCCGTCCAGAATCCAGCACTCGTCCGGTTGCAGGATGTTGCCGAACAGCCCGCGCCGCGCCCTGATCTTCTTGTTCAGCTCCGCGTCGTTCCCCAACGCGACCCCGGCCAGCAGGTCGGAAAAGCCGCCCAGGTACTTGGTCGCCGAGTAGATCACCATGTCCGCGCCCAGGATCATCGGGTGCTGGAACGCCGGCCCCAGAAAGGTGTTGTCCACCATCACGACGGGTTTGGGGTCCAACTGCGCGGCCGTCAGCGCGGCGCGCTTGATGTCGGTCATCACCATTGTCGGATTGGCCGGCGTTTCGATCAACACCACCTTCAGATCCGGCGTCGTGCGGATCGCCTCGTCCAGTTCCGCGCTGTGCCCCGCCACCACCGCGCGGCAGCGGATGCCCAGCGGCTCCAGCAGTTCGTGGATCAGGTTCTGTGTCCCGCCATAGAGCGGCACTGTGTATACAAAAGCGTCGCCCGGGCGCAGCACCGCCAGCAGCGACGTCATGATCGCCGCCATCCCCGAGTTGAAGACGATGGCCCACTCCGAGCCCTCCTCCAGCGGGATGATCTGGTCTTCCAGAATCTCCGCGTTGGGATGGTTGAAGCGTGAGTAGATCAGGTCCGGGACTTCGCCCGGCTCAGCCTGCGCCCGCCCTGAAACCAGGTTGAACGCCCGCTCCGCCGCCTCCGGGGTGGCGAAGACGTATGTCGAACTCCGGAAGACCGCCGGCCGCGCCGAGCCCACCGATAACCGGGGGTCGAATCCCCTCGTCAGTACCGCTGTCGAGGGGTGCGCGCCGGGTACGCCGCGTTGATGTGCCATGATGACTCTCCGTCCGCCAGTGTACCCGCCGGCGAGCCCGCGCTCAATCCCGCTACTCTGGGCTTTTCGTCCTATGCTGCTGTTTCTCGCTGTTGTGGCCCTGGTTTCAGGCCGCGTGGTCGATCCCGCCGGCGCAGCCGTCGCGGACGCCCGGATCTCCATCCGTACCGCCGCCCTGGTCCAGACAGCTACCGCCACGTCCGGTCCCGACGGCCTCTTCACCATCGACGCACTGCCTGCCGGCAGCTACCTGCTGCGGGCGGAGAAAGCCGGTTTCGCGGTCTGGACACAGCCCATTCATGTTTCTTCCGGGCAACCCCTTGAACTTCTACTCCGTCTCTCGGTCAGCCCGGTGCGATCCGAGATGACCGTCAGCGCCGAACCGGGGGAGGTGTTGGCCACCGAGGAATCCGCGCGCCGCGTCAACGTCATCCCACGCGGCGTGCTGGAGGAGCGCGCCACGCTGTCGCTCACTCAGGCCGCCACAGGCGAGGCCGGCGTCGGTGAGCAACGCACCGCGCCCGCCATGGGATCGTTCTTCGTCCGCGGACTCACCGGCAAGGCGGTCAGCGTCTACCGCGACGGCATCCGCTACACCACCTCGGCCCAGCGCGGGGGAGTCAGCACCTTCCAGAATCTCGTCGACCCGGCGCTGCTCGAAACCGTCGAGATGCTGCGCGGGCCCGACAGCGCCCGCTACGGGTCGGACTCGCTCGGCGGCGCCGTCAACCTGCTCTCCCGCGCCCCTGAATTCGCCTCTTCCGGCCGCCGCTTCGCCGCCGAGGCCGCCACCTTCTACGAATCGGCGTCCCACTCCTTCGGCGCCCAGGCGCAGTCGTCCTACAGTACGGCCCGCTTTGCCCTGCTGGGCGCGCTGGCGTCGCGGCGCGTGAATACCGCCCGCACCGGAGGCGGGTTGGACTCGCACGCCGCCGTCACGCGCTTCCTGGGCCTGCCCTCCAGCATCCTCAGCGAGCGGCTCCCCGACACGGCTTTCACGCAATACGGCGGCAGCCTGCACTCCCAGTTCCAGCTCACCCCGCTCAGCCACCTCATCGTTCACTACGAGCGCGGCCAGCAGGATGGCGCCCGCCGCTACGACCAGCTCCTGGGCGGTGACGGCAACAACATCGCCGATCTGCGCAACCTGATGCTCGATTTCGGCTACCTGCGCTTTCAGCGCTTCCAGGCCGGCCCATTCCAGGAGGCCTCTCTCGGCCTCAGCTACAACACCCAGCGCGAGGAGCGCGTGAACCAGGGCGGCCAGGGCAACCCGGCTTCAGCCATCACGCACCAGTATGAGCGCGCCAAGGTCTGGGGCCTCCAGGGCCAGGCCTCGAGCCGCGCCGGAGCGCATTCCCTGCTGGCCGGTTTCGAGGGCTACCACGAGCGCATGATCGCGCCCGCTTTCAGCGTCAGCCCAGTGACCGGTGTAACAACTCTCACTCGCCCCCGTATCCCCAATGGCGCCCGCTACCTGAACTACGGTCTCTTCGTCCAAGACGTCTGGGAACCAGAGCGGGCACGCCGGCTCCGGCTCACCTCGGCTCTACGCTTCGGCGGGGCTTCATACCAGTCCCGTTCCAGCGCAAGTCCGCTGGTGAACGGAGGCCCGCTCTGGCCCAGTGATTCGCTTAGCGCCAACGCCCTCTCCGGCCGCGTCGGCGCCACCGTGCGCGCGGCCTCCGGGCTGTGGATCCACGGCCAGTACAGCCGCGGCTTCCGCGCTCCCAACGTCACCGACCTGGGCACGCTCGGCGTCCAGGGCAACGGCAATTATGAGACCTCCTACGCGAGCCTGGCGGGCCGCCGCGCCGAGGTGGGCGACCGCGCCGACGACCGTGCCGTCTCCACCGGAACCGCCGTGGAACGCCTGCGCCCCGAGACCAGCGACAACGTTGACGCCGGTTTCACTGTCAAAGCCTCGCGCCTGCGCGCCGACTTCACCACCTTCTGGATGTGGCTGGGCAACTCGATCGTCTCCCAAACCCTGATCCTTCCCCAGGGCGCCGTGGGCATGACGCTGGGCGACCAGGCGATCTCGCGCCAGCTACCGAGTGGCGCCGTCTACGTGCCGGCCGCCACCAACCCCGTCCTGGTGCGGGCCAACTACGGCGGCGCGTCCGTGCGGGGCGTGGAGCAGTCCCTGAAGCTCAGCCTGACCCGCTCCATCAGCTTCAGCCAGAACCTGACCTGGGTGGAGGCGCGCGACAGCCGCACCGGCCTTCCACCCGACATCGAACCCGGCATCCCCGCGCCCCACCTCAATGCCGGCTTGCTCTGGTCGCCCGCCTCCCGCCGCTTCTGGCTGGAGGCCTATGCGAACGCCGCGGACCGGCAATCCCGCCTCCCCTCGCTGGCGCTGTCGGATCGCCGCACCGGCGCTGCCCGCTCGCAGGCCAACATTGCCTCGTTCTTCAACAACGGCGCACGCGTGCGCGGCCTTGTGGCCAACGGCATCCTGCTTCCCACAGGTGAGACCTTGGCCCAGGTGCAAGGGCGCGTTCTCGGCACGGCTGCCTCCGCCCCTCTGTTTGCCGCCATCCCCGGCTATGCGGTCTTCGGCTTGCGCGGCGGCGTTCCGCTGAGCCGGCGCTCGGATCTCATGCTGGATCTCGCCAACATCGCGGATCGATCCTACCGCGGCGTCGGCTGGGGTATCGACGCCCTGGGCCGCTCCCTCACGATCAAGTGGAAGATCAGGCTGTAGGCGCCGGCTTGCGCGACTTCAACACCTGCACCGCCACCGGCAGCACCGAGATCACGATGATGGCCACGATCACTTTCTCAAAGTGCGCCCGCACGATCGGAATGTCGCCGAGCTTGTAGCCCAGCACCGTCATCGACGTCACCCAGCCCACGCTGCCGAACACGTTGAACGACAGGAAGCGCGGCAGACCCATCCCGGCCACGCCGGCGACGAAAGCCGCAAAGGTCCGGATGATGGGCAGGAACTGCGCGTAGATGATCGTCTTGCCGCCGTGCTTCTCGTAGAACTCCTGCGTCCGCCTCAGGTGCTCGCGCCGGAAGACCTTCGAGTTCGGGTTGGCGAACAGCCGGATGCCCACGTACTTCCCCAGGAAGTAGCCCGAGGAGTTACCCAGCAGCGCCGCGCAGATCAGCGTCACGATGATCGTCCACAGGTCCAGCTTGCCGGCGCCCGCCACCACGCCGACGGTGAAAAGCAGGCTGTCGCCCGGCAGGAAAAATCCCACCAGCAGGCCCGTCTCGGAAAAGACGATCCCGAACAGCAGCAGATACCCCCACCAGCCCGTAAACACGGTGGTGAGGAGCCGGATGAGCGGCTCCGGGTGGGTGAGCGTATAGATGAACTCTTTGAGGAGCTCGAACATGCCGGCGCCTAGCTGCGGTAGCCGGCCAGGAGCTTCTTGATGTTGTCGTCGTGGATCTTGACCTTCTTCTGCTTCACCAGTTCGTTGACGATGCCCTCGCGGAACATCTCCACGCGCTCGGCGCTGCGGCGGGACTTGATCTGCGTCACCATCGCCTCGCGTTGCACGGCAAGCTGGATCAGGTCGGCCGGCGCCTTTTCCACCACCTTGCAGTAGAACGTCCCGCCGGGAGCCAGAATGGGCCCCACCACGTCGCCGACGTTCTTCGAAAACGCCTGGTCGATGGTAGAGGCCGAGCCCAGGCCCATGATGGCGCCTTCCCGGTTGACCAGTTCAGAGGTCTTCAGCTCCGCGCCGAACTGCTTGGCCAGCGCGGCCAGGTCGCCGTTCAGCGAGGCCAGCTTGGCGTTGGCCTCCTTGATCTTGTCCTGCGCCATCTGCTGCGCCTTCTGGCCCAGCAGGTTCTCGCGCACCTGCTTCTCGACGTCCGCCAATTCCGCCGGATGGGCGGCGAAGATCTCGGTGACCTGGGCCACCACCAGCTTGTTCTGACCGATCTGCACCACCGGCGTCACGCCGTTCTTCGGCAGCCCGGAGACCGCTTCGTTGAATTGCGGGTTCACGCCCACTTCCTGCACCGGATCACCGGCGCCCACCTTCTCGGCCTTCACCGGCGTGATCCCGTTGGCGGCGGCCAGCTTCTCGCCCTCGGCGGCGGAGCGGACCAGGGCGGCGTGAAGCTGATCGGCCAGCCGCTGCATTTTGTCGAACACCTGCGCGCGGGCCATCTCCAGCCGGAGTTCGGCTTTCACTTCCTCGAAGGGCTTCAGGTGCGCCGCCTCGTGGGCCTGCGCCTGGATGATGTGGAAACCATACTGCGTCTTCACCAGCCCGCTGATCTCGCCGGGCTTCAGGGAGAAGGCGGACTGTTCAAACTCAGGCACGGTCTGCCCCTTGACGATCCAGTCCAGGTCGCCTCCTTTGACGGCGGAAGAGACGTCTTCAGAGTTCTTCTTGGCCAGTTCGGCGAAGTTGCCGCCGCTCTTGATCTGTTTGAGCAGGTCGTCTGCCTTCTTCTGGATCAGGCCCAGCTCGACGGCCGACTTGTCCATTGTCTTGAGCAGGATGTGGCGGGCCTTGACGCGCTCCGGCGTGCGGAAGCGGTCCTGATTCTGTGCGTAGGCGCGTTGCAGGTCCGCATCGGAGATCTGGATGCCGGCGGCCAGCTTCGCCTCCTCGATCGCGAAGATCAGGAAGCTCTTCTTCTCCGGCACCTGGTAGGCGGCCTTGTTCTTCGTGTAGAACTCCTGGACGTCCGCCGGCGTGGCTGTCACCTTGTTCTTGAACAGCTCGGGGCTGATGCCGAAGTAGGCGACCTTCACCTTCTCGTTGCGCCGGCGGTACTCCTCCTCCACCTCGGCCGGGGTCACCACGATGCCTTCCAGCGCCAGGCTCTGCAGTCTGGACTCGAGGGTCTGCTGGCGGACAACGCTCTCAAACTGCGCAATGGTCATGTTCTGCTGGGCCAGCATGGCGGAGTAGACCTCGTTGCCGACGAACTTGCCGCCCTCGAAGAGCTGGGGCACCAGGGACTTGACGACGTCGGCCAATTGCGCGTCGGTGACGGAGAAGCCCATCCTGCGCGCCTGGTAGGCCACCGCGCGTTGGGCCACCATCTGCTGCACGAGCATCGGGATGTAGACCGATTCCATGCCCTTGGGGATGGCGTTACCCTTCATCTCGCGCGCCATGAACTGCCGGACCTCCGTGGCGGTCACCGTCTCGTCGCCGATTTCCGCCAATATGGTGGGGTCGGATGAGCTGCGGCCCCAGCCGCCGCCGTAACCGGGTACCAGGGTGATCACCATCGAAAGGGCCACAACGCCCAGCAGAGCGCCGAGGAGGTAACGCACAGACTTCTCCCGGCTGCGAAACAGGTCAAACATGGGAAAAACTCCTACAGAAGTGAAACTACTATTCTACAACCCTCAGGAAAGGCTTGCCTGGCTGGTTCAGGCGCCCAGCTCGCACTCCTGGTGAACGGCCCGGACCGCCTTCTCGATGCCGTCCTTCCGGACAACGATGGCGATGGTGAGCTCCGAAGAGCCCTGGGCGATGGCGATGATGTTGACCATCTCGCGCGAGATGGCCGTGAAAATCCGGCCGGCCAGTCCGGGGTGGCCATTCATGCCCTCCCCCACAATGGCCAGAAGCCCGACGTCGAGGTCGACGTCGATGGGATGAAGGTAGCCGTGAGCCAGCTCCAGGGCGAACACCTCTTCCAGGTGTTCGATCACGGCCGGCAGTTCGCTCTGGCGGATGAGGAAACAGAAGTTCTGGCGGTAGCTGGAGCTGGAGAGCGCCAGCACCTCGGCGTTGGCGGCGGCCAGCGCCTCCAGCGACCGGGCCATGATCTTGGTGCCGTTCAGCACCGCGCTGGCAGGGTCCAGGGAGACCAGGGCGACGTTGTTCATCGACGTGACCGCGCGCGGGCCCAGGGGGCCGTCCCTGGTCACCGGGACGATCCTGGTTCCAGGCTTGGAGAGGTCGAAGCTGTTCTTGCTCCGGACCGGGATCTCCTTCTCCATGAGAGGCGCCAGCGTTCTGGGGTGCAGCACTTTGGCGCCGTTGTAGGCCAACTCAGCCGCTTCGCGGTAGGTGATCTCCTCGAGCAGCTTGGCGTTGGGCACCAGGCGCGGGTCGGCGGAGAGTATGCCGTCGACGTCGCTCCAGATCCAGAGTTCGGAGGCATCCAACACCGAGGCCACGATCGATGCGGAGAAGTCGCTGCCGCCGCGGCCAAGCGTGGTCGGGCGGCCGTCGATGGTGGCGCCGTTGAAGCCGGTGATGATGGGCAGGCGGCCGGACTCCAGCGCCGGACGCAGAGTGTTTTGCGCCTTCTCGCGCGTCTGCTCCAGCAACGGGCTGGCGTTGCCGAAGACGGCGTCGGTGACGATGACGTCGCGCGCGTTCACGGCGAAGGCGTCCACCGAGCGGCTGCGCAAGTAGGCGGCGATGAGCTGGGCGCTCAGGCGCTCGCCCACCGCGATGGCCTCGTCCACCGAGCGCGGCGGCCGCTCCCCCAGCATCAGGATGCCGCGGGCGATGCGGGCGAATTCGGCCAGGATCTCATCGAGGGCGGCCTGGGTTTCCGAGCGCAGTGGCTCATCCAGCAGTTCGTTGCAGCACTCCCGATGCCGTGTATCGAGCTTCGCGAGCATGGCGTCGACGCCCTGCTCGTCGCCGCCCTCGGCATGCCGCAAGGTCTCCAGAAGCATGTCGGTCACTTTGGACATGGCCGAGACGATAGCGCAAGTGGGGCGCTGCGAGTGGGCGTCCTGGCAGATCTGGGCGGCTGAGGCGATGCGCTCCGCCGAGCCCATGCTCGTGCCTCCGAATTTCATCACCAAGAGGTTGTTCAACGCTGGACTTCCTTTCCGTTGCTGGTACGCTCACGCACAATGCGGAGCAGGGCTTCTTCGACCTGGTTCTCGTCCAGGCCGCTGGAATCGATGTAGATGGCGTCGGGCGCCTGGCGCAGAGGCGAATCGGGGCGCGTGCTGTCGCGCTCGTCGCGTTGCTTCATCTCTTCAAACACCTCGCCGAAGCCTGCCGCGATGCCGCGGGAGGCAAGGTCGCTTACCCGGCGGCGGGCGCGCTCCTCGGGGCTGGCGTCGAGAAAGATCTTAACTTCGGCCTCGGGGAAGACCACCGTGCCGATGTCGCGGCCCTCCATCACGCATGAGCTGGCAGCGCCCATCTGCTGCTGTTTGATCACCAGGGCGCGGCGCACGCCCGGGATGGCCGAAACGACGGAGGCGGCCTGGCTCATCTCCGGCTCGCGGATGGCGGCGCTGACGTCCTCGCCGTTGAGCAACACCCGGCCCTCGGGCGTGAGTTCAAGCTCGGCTTCGAGCGCGAGCCGCTCCAGCCCGCCGCGGTCCTCCCAGGAGACGCCGGCGCGCCCGGCCCACAGCGCCACGGCACGGTACATGGCTCCGGTATCGATGTAGAGGAAGCCCAGACGGGCGGCGACACGGCGCGCCAGCGTGCTCTTGCCAGCGCCGGCCGGTCCATCAATCGCGACGGTGATTCTCTTGGTCAAGGTAATCTTCCAGTTTATCGCGCTAGACTGGAAGTCATGCTGGGAAGAGCACTGATGACGACACTCGCGGCCGCAGCCATCCTGCTTGCCGCCTCCCCGAAAGTGGCCGATGCGCAGGCCAAAGTGAAGGCCGGGAAGTTCGAGGAGGCTCTGGCCGTTCTCGATCCCCTTTACAAGGCCAACGCCAAGGATGCCGAGGTCAACCGCGCGCTGGCCGAAGCGCACCTGAAGTATGGCGACAGCTTCATGTTCAACGGAAGCCTGCCGCCGCGGATGAAGTACGGGCCGGCGCTGAAGCAGTACCGCGAGGTGTTGCGCTACGACGCGAAGAACAAGGACGCGCGGGAGAAGATCGAGACGATCGAGAGCATCTACAAGCAGATGGGCAAGCCGATCCCGCAGTAGAGCTAGGCCAGCGGATCCTTCACAATCACCAGGTCCTCCACCGGCACGCCGCCGATGAGGTGTTCCTGGATGATACGCTCCAGCGCTTCCGGCGTGGCGGAGTGGTACCAGACGCCTTCGGGATAGACGACGGCGATGGGGCCGTGTTCGCAGAGGCGCAGGCAGTTGGCCTTGGTCCGGAAGACCTGCTTGAGACCGAGCTGTTTCAGCCGGTCCTTGAGAAACTCCCACGACTCCATCCCCTGCTCTCGCGAGCAGCATTTGGCGTTGCTCTGGTCTGAGCACAGGAAGATGTGGCGCTCCAGGGCGCCAATGCCGAGGCCAGACGCGATCCGGGAGAGATACGCGCGCTTGCTCATGTTGCCCTCCTGCTGCCGTTACACTTAAGGCTAGCTGATGACGGCCCGCGAATTCGACCTGCTGGTGGAAGAGTGCATGGACGTGATCCCGCCGCGCTTCCGGCGCAGGCTGCAAAACGTCCTGTTCGTGGTGGAACCGGAGCCCCGGCAAGCCGGGCTTCTCGGCCTGTACGAGGGCCGGCCCCTGACCGAGCGGACCATCGCCGAGCCCTGCGGGGCCCCGGACCGGATCACTATCTACCAGGGCCCGCACGAGCGCGAGGCCCGTACCGAAGCGCAACTGAGGCAACTGGTTGAGGAGACCATCTGGCACGAGGTGGCCCACTACTTCGGGCTGGACGAGCGCCAGGTGCTGGAGGCCGAGCGCCGGCGGCGGAAACGCATGGACAAGCTGCGGCGGCTGTGAGGCCGCGCCCGGTTTGAGGCTGGCGCGAGAGGCCCGGTGTTAGACTGGCTCCTTCATGGCCAAATCAAAAACTCCCGAGCCGCGCCGCGGCGTTCTCTCAGGCAGGCGGTGGCTGGGTGTGGTGGCGTTCGTGCTGCTGCTGGCCCACTTCACCCCGCTTCTGTCGCCGCACACCACCATTCAATGGGACGCCGTGGATGTCCACTATTCCCTGCAGCGCTACTTCTCCGAACAAGCGAAGTCCGGGCAGTTGCCACACTGGACGCCGTACGTCTTTTCCGGTTTTCCATTCCTCTCCGACCCGCAAGTGGGGGCGTGGTACCCGCTCAACTGGTCCTTCTTTCTCTTGGGGGTGACGCCGGGGGCGATTCAGGGCGAGCTCGCGCTGCACGCGTTGCTGGCCTTGTGCGGCGCCTTCCTGCTGCTGCGGCGGCTGACCGGACACGACGCGGGCGCGATGGTGGGCGCGCTGAGTTACGGGCTGGGGGGCTTCTTCGCGGCGCACAGCTCGCACGTGGGGATGTTCCAGGGCGCGGCGCTGCTGCCGTGGCTGCTTTACTCCTTCGAGCGGGGGCTGGAGGCTGCGCCATTGCGCTGGTTCGCGCTGGCGGGCGGCGTGACGGGCATGGTGATCCTGGCGGGACACATGCAAACGGCGGTGTACGCTTTTGGCGCCCTTGTCCTGTTCGCGGGGTGGCGGGTCAGTGAAAAACGCCAGGCCTTGAAGGCTGCGCTGGCCGGGGTCACCGCCGCGGCGCTGCTCGGCGGAGCGCTGGCCGGAATCGTCATTGTACCGGGCATGGAGTTGACCGCGGAGTCGATCCGCGCCGGTGCAGACTACGGCAAGCAGGTAGAGGGAGTGCTGGATCCAGGCGCATTGGCGACGCTGATCTATGCCAACGCGGCGGGAGTGCTGGCCGGTCAGTATCATGGCCCGACAGACGTCACCCAGAGCTACTTCTACTCCGGCATTCTGCTTCTGCCCTTGGCGGCGTTGGCATTGAAGCGCAGGACGGCCAAAGTGCTGGCGGTGCTGCTGGTGCTGCTGCCGATGTGGTACATGCTGGGGCCCGGAGCTGGGCTGTACCGGCTGGGCGGTGCGCTGCCGCTGCTGCACAAACTGAGAGCTCCAGTGCACCTGTGGTTCGCGGCAGCAATGGCGCTGGCCATTCTGGCAGCGATGGGCGTGGGCGAGGCCGAGGTGCGATGGAAGAAGCCGTGGCTCGGCACGGCGCTGGTGGTGGTGTTCGCCGCCGACCTGCTGATCCACAACTCGTGGTACAACCCGCTGGCCTACGGCCGGGCGAGCTTCGACGAGGTCTACGGCAAGGGCGAGAAGGTGTTGCGGACGAAGATCCGGCCGACCATGCCGCCCAACTTCAGGCTGCACATGGGGGAAAAGGTGGGGCTCTTCGGCTCGCTGAACAGCCCGCTGCAGGCCAAGGTGGAGACCACCTACGGCTACAACCCGCTGGAACTGGCCGCCTACCAGGACTACAGAGCGGCGGCGGCGCGTAATGAACTGCTGATCGACGGCCTGAGCGCGGCCGAGGTGGTCCACCTGAATACAGAGAACATCACCGGCAACGAAGGCGTGCTTCCGCGGGCCTACTTTGCGCCCGACGTGGTGGACGTGAAGTCGCGCGAGGAGTCGCGGGCCAAGCTCGAAAACCTGAACCCGGCTCAGACCGCGCTGGTGGAGGGCGCGCACGAACCTGTTCAACAAGACCCGCAGGCGCAGGTGCTGGGCGTGGAGGCGCGCGAGCAACGGGTGGCAGTGCGCTACCGGGCGTCGAGCCCGAGCCTGCTGAAGCTGACCAACGCCTTCTACCCCGGATGGGAGGCGCGCGTGGGCGGGCGCGAGACCAAAGTGCTGCGGGTGGATCATGCGCTCTCCGGTGTGGTTGTGCCGGCCGGCGAGCGCGAGGTGATCTTCCAATACAAGCCCACGCGGTTTCCGGCCGCCGCTGGTGTCAGCGTCGGTGCGTTGGTGTTGATCGTATTGGCCTCAGTGTTGGGTCAGCGACGCAAGCGCCCGGCGGACAGTGGGGTCGTGGCGTAGCTCGATCTCGTCGCCGGCGGCGACGCTGATGGACTGGTTGAGGATCTCCTGTTTGAGGCGGCGCGTGATCAACTCGCGCTCGGCGGTCCACTCGCTGAGAGCCGGGCGAATGTTGCGGCGGGAGAGCCAGAGCTGGAACTCGTCGAGCATGGCCGGGGTAATGGCCATATCGCGGCTGGCGTCGGCGCGGTGGCCGGCGAGCCATTCGGTGGCGTAGCCTGCAAAGCTGCCGGAGCCCTCCAGGGCGGCGCGAAAGCGGGTGTAGCCGGGCGGCTGGACCGTTTCGTCGGGCTCGATGCCGCCGCCTCCGCGCACGGTGCGGCCGGCGGCAGTCTTGAATTCGGGGCGCGTGGTCGCGGTGGCTTGGGCGAGCTCGAAGTCCCGCAGCGGCTTCTGGATGGAGCGGCCGCTCGGGGTGTAGTAAAAGGCGGTGGTGAGGGCGAGCCCGGTGGAGTCGCTCAGGGGGAAGACGCGCTGGACCAGACCCTTGCCGAACGTGGTCTCGCCCACGATCGTGCCGCGGTCGTGATCCTGGATGGCGCCGGCGACGATCTCCGACGCGCTGCCGGTCTTGGCATTGACCAGCACGGCGAGGGGGAAGATGTAGGGAGTGGTGTCCTTGGGGACGTCGATGTCCTCGGCGGCGGAACCCCGGCCGCGGGCGCTGAGGATGCGGGCGCCGGGCTTGAGAAAGAGCGCCGCGGTGGCGAGCCCGGCCTGCAGCACGCCGCCGGGATTGTCGCGCAGGTCCAGGACCAGGCCGTCAAGCTTCGCGCCGCCGAGCGATTCGATCGCCTCGCGGAGGCGGGTGGCGGTATCGGCGTCGAAGCTGGTGGCGCGGACGTAGCCGATGCCGGGCTGGAGCTGGAAGCTGCGGTCCACGCTGGGGCTCTGCAGCTCCTCCGGGACGAGCGTGACGGGCAGCAGCTTGGCCGTCCCCTGGCGCCGGATGTAGAGGTGGGCCTCGCGCTGCCGCGCTTGGCCGAGCAGCGCGGCGAGCTGTTCCATATTGAGTTGGGCCAGGGCGTAGCCATTGATGACGACGATCTCGTCGCCGGGCGCCAGACCCGACTTCTGAGAGGGGGTGCCAGGCAGGGTCTGAAGCACGATGACGCGGCCCGGCAGGATGCTGACCACCGAGCCGAAGCCCTTGGTGACGGAGCGCTCCATCTCCTGCAGCTGCTGGAACTGGTCGCGGTCGAAGAAGACCGAATGGGGGTCCAGCTGGCGCAGCATGCCGGGGATGGCGCCGCGGTAGAAGGTGGCGTCCAGGTCGACGGGGTCGGCGGCATGCTCGGAGGCGATGGCGTAAACGCCGGTGAAGCGCTGCAGTTCGCGCTCAAGCTCGGCAGTGTCGGGCAGCGGCTTCTGCGCGCGCAAGATAGGCGCGCAGAACAGGACCAGAAGGAGGGCGGTGCGGCGCATCAACGTTCGTAGCGCAGCGCCTGGCGCCGGGCGTGGCGTTCCAGGGCAAGCTCGATAAGACGGGTGACGAGGTCGCCGAAGGAGAGGCCGGAGTGCTCCATCATCTTGGGAAACATGCTGATGGAGGTGAAGCCCGGGATGGTGTTGATCTCGTTCAGATACACCTCGCCTGTGGAGGCCTGGACCAGAAAATCCACGCGGGCCATTCCGGCGCAGTCGAGGGCCTTGTAGCACTCGATGGCCAGGCGCTGGACCTCTGCGATGGTCCCGCCGGGGAGGTTGGGCGGGATGATGGTGCGGGCGTCGTCGTTGATGTACTTGTCGTCGTAGTCGTAGAAGTCCCGGGATGGGAGGATCTCGCAGGGAGTGGAGGCGACGGGGTCGGAGTTGCCGAGGACGGCGCATTCCAGTTCGTGGCCGGTGATGGACTGCTCGACGATGACCTTGAGGTCGTAGCGGGCGGCGTCACGCATTCCGGCAGCCAGTTCCTCTCGGGTCTTGCACTTGCTGATGCCCACCGAGGAGCCGAGGTTGGCGGGCTTGACGAAGACGGGAAGCTCAAACTGGGCCAGGACGCGTTCCAGGTCCAGGTTGTCTGAAGCGTGGACCTGATAGGGGACGATGGGCAGGCCGCGCTCGACGCACAGGCGCTTAAAGTGCTCCTTGTCCATGGAGGCGGCCGAGGAGAATACGCCGGCGCCGACATAGGGCAGGGCGGCCATTTCGAACAGGCCCTGGATGGTGCCGTCCTCGCCGAAGGTGCCGTGGAGGACCGGGAAGACGACGTCGATGCCGGGATTTGCGCCGGGCTCGGGGATGAGTGGGCCGGGCTGCCAGGAGCCATCCTTGCGGATGTTGAACAGGACGGGTTCGAAGCGCTCGGGATCGAGGTGGGCGATGACGGCCTGGGCGGAGCGGATGCTGATCTCGTGCTCGCCGGAGCGCCCTCCCTGGATGACGGCGACGCGCAGGCGGCTCATAGGATTCTCTTCCCCATGGCGGAAAGGACAAGTTCGACGCCGAGCAGGGCGGTGCGGTTTGCGGTATCGAGCACAGGATTGACCTCGACAACTTCCATGGAGCAGAGCTTGTGGGAGTCGCAGAGGATCTCCATGGCGAGGTGGGCCTCGCGGTAGGAAAATCCCCCGCGGACGGGCGTGCCGACGCCGGGAGCCTCGGCGGGATCGACGCCGTCCATGTCGAGTGAGAGATGAACGCCGGCCGTGCCGTCGCAGGCCACCTGGAGGGCGTCCTCGATGACGGCGCGCATGCCGCGCTCGTCGATATCGCGCATGGTGAAGACGCGGACGCCGGATTTCCAGACGACGTTCTTTTCCGAGATGTCGACGTCGCGGACGCCGACCAGGGCGACGTTGCGCGGCTCCACCTTCGGGGCGAATCCACAGAGGTGCGTCAGCGCCTTGGGCCCCTGCCCGATCAGGCAGGCCAGCGGCATGCCGTGGACGTTGCCGGAGGGCGAGGTGGCGGGGGTGTTCATGTCGGTATGGGCGTCCAGCCAGATGAGGCCGAGCTTGCCTCGGCGCTTCTGGAAGTGGCGGGCCATGCCGCTGACGGTCCCAACGGCGACGGAGTGGTCGCCGCCCAGGACCAGGGGGAAGCGGCCGCGCGCGGCGGCCTTTTCCACGCGTGCGGCCAGTTCGGTGCAGGTGGCGGCGATGGGCTTCAGGAAGCGGGCGCTGTCTGGGCCGGAGCGGGCGCTTTCGGCCTGTTCCACCGGGACGTTACCTTCGTCGACCACCTGGAAGCCCAGGGCCTGGAGGCGCACGTTGAGGTTGGCGACACGCAGGGCGGAGGGGCCCATGTCGACGCCGCGGCGGCCGGCGCCAAGGTCGAGGGGTGCGCCGAGAATGGAAATGGTTTCGGGCATGCTAGGGCCTCGTGCGGTAGAGCATGCGCGGGAAGGCGATGGTTTCGCGGATGTGTTCCAGGCCGCACATCCAGGCGACGGCGCGCTCCACGCCCATGCCGAAGCCGCCGTGGGGGACCGAGCCGAAGCGGCGCAGGTCGAGATACCAGTTGAAGGCCTCGGGCGGGAGGTGGTGCTCCTGGATGCGGCGCAGGAGCAGGTCGTAGTCGTGGATGCGCTGGCCGCCGCCGATGACCTCGCCGTAACCCTCGCTGGCGATCACGTCGACGCCGAGGGCTACCTCGGGGCGGTTGGGGTCGGGCTGGAAGTAGAAGGCTTTGACCTCGGAGGGGTAGCGATCGACCATGACGGGCCGGTCGAACTCCTCGGAGAGGAGGGTCTCGTCGGCGCCGCCGAAGTCGCCGCCCCACTGGATCTCGCTGCCCTT
>JACRKW010000158.1:3947-5792 GCA_016215215.1 Acidobacteriota bacterium | reverse complement strand
GGTGTTAGTCGACGATACGCTGGCCACCCTGCTTCAATGTGGAGAGCTTCTACCCAACGGTGAGAACCAGCGTCCGCTCGTCTTCTCCTGGGGGGCGGGTTCCTTCTCAGCAGTTGTTTACGAACGCAGACGGCTCTCCTACCAGGCCGTCGGCCAGGACGGGGACCGCAATCTTGGCGGCGATCTGCTCGACAGCTTTGTCGCCAGCGCCCTCGCTGCACAGGTTCGCTCGGCTGTCGGGGAAGCCTGGAAGCAGGAGCGGGAGTTCCACGGCCACCTGGTACGGGAGGCTGAACAAGCCAAGCGTGTGCTGCTGACCGGAAAGGCCCTGAGGGTCCCACTCGGGAGAGTCTGCCCCACCGTTGCGTCCCGGTCGGCCGGCGAGTTGGTGCTCAACCTTGCGCCGGATGCCTTGCTCGGCCTATTCGAGCAATTGCTCGATCAGGCGTTGGAGAGGACCGTGCAAGCATTGAGAGCTTGCGGCGCAGAGCAGCCCAGCTCCATCTTGCTGGTCGGCGGCTGTGCGAACCTGCCACCGGTGCGTGACGCGCTGGCGCTCCGCTTCGGCGTGCCCATCCATTCTGCCGGCGAGGGCGACGTAGCCTGCGGCGCGGTGTTGCACGGCCGCATGCTCGGCGATCAGGACTGGACCACCGCGAACGGACCGCCTGTTGCCCCAGCTGGACCAGCTCCACAATCCGCGCCCGCCGTGCGGTGGGCCGAGCGCTTTTCGCCCTTTCTGGACAAGGCGCAACAGCTGGAAGCGCAGGGCAGAGCGGTCGAGGCTCTCTCTGCCTTTGAGGAACTGCAGACGGAACTCGGCAGGCTCAGCGCCTCGATCTACGTCCGCGTGGCGAAAGAAAGGGAAGGCGAAGGGCGCGAGCAGGAGGCGGTCGCTGTCCTGGAGCGGGCGATCGAACGGGATCGCACCAACTATGCCGTGGCCCGGGCTCTTGGGGACCTCTGCTATCGGAGAGCAGTCAAGCACTACGAGGCGCGCCGGTTCGATGCCGCACTGGCGGAGAGTCTCAAGGGAGCGGATGCGCTCGGATTGGAGCAGCGGCGGCCCGGCGCGCCGCCCACACGGCTGGCGGAGCTGAAGCACCTGCAGGCGCTGGCGCTCCAGGCCACGGGCAGGCTGGATGCCGCCGAAGCGGCGATGGCTGAGGCAGCACGATTGGATCCGGCACAGAAAGTGTTCCGGGAGGATCTGGACCGCCTCCGCGCTGCGCGCAAGGCGGCTCCCAAACCGGTTCCGGTCTCAACGCAGGCGAAACCAGGGCGAAACGAACTCTGCCCGTGCGGCAGCGGACGAAAGTACAAGCGATGCCACGGGCATTGAGGCAGCTCAGGAGGAAAGTAGTGAGCGTACGAGGGCCAGACACACAGTTCGCTTCTCAGACAGGTGGCTGGCAGGCCTCGCTGGTCGTCCGTTCTGAAGATGGCGTGCAAGTGCTGATTCTGACGCGCTCATCACGCGATCTCGGAATGCGCCGGGGAGTGGCAACAGCCGTGCGTAGTTGAGATACGCACAAGGAGGTGCGCACATGAAGGACCTGCTGCAACTCGAGAAGACGCCGAACGAAGTTCTCCAAGTCAAGAAGGGGGCTTCGCAGGCTGAGGTTGAGGCGGCCTTTCTGGCCGCCCTCAGGCGGAAAGTGCCAAGCAACGTCGCCAAGAACGCCCGCGACGCGCTGCTGCAAAAACCGGTGGAGCGAGCGCTTTTCGACTTCCTGGAGTATGACGACGCCGCCCTGGCTCAACTCCAGCCTTCACCACTGACCGATCCAGACGCACTTTCTCCTCCCCGCCGGTTGGCCACCGCGCAGGCCTGGGAGGCCAAGC
>JACRKW010000158.1:0-3929 GCA_016215215.1 Acidobacteriota bacterium | reverse complement strand
CCGAACCTGGGCTACGCTCATTGCCTGGGAGTGCTCTGGTACTGGTGGGCCCTGCACGAAGAGAGGCGAGTGGACGCCTTGCTCGAAAAGGCCGGCGGAACGAAGGTCATGGCAGCCGATCCGTCATCCAAGCGTGCCCTATTGCGCGAGGGGCTGCTCGCCGAAGGCGTCACATGCAAGCCCGAGGACGGAGCCAACTGCGCCATGAAGGACTGCGCCTGGCGCGAGGACTGCCTCTCCTCCGCGCCCGAGCTTTCACACATGTGGGAACGCGTAGTGGCCTGTTGGGGCATGCTGGCCGCGGCCCCGGAGTTCTGGAAGGGTTTCGAAGGGCTTACTCCCGACCAGAGCAAGGAACTGAAGAAGACGGCGATGAACACGCTGCGCGAAAGCCTGCTGAAACAGTGCCGGCGGTGGGACGAGCGGCTTCCAAAGGACCAATTGCGCCCCGGCGTGGCGCCTCCGGCCGACAAGTACCGGAGGCTCGACATGATGCTGACGGCCGAACTCGAATCGGCCGAGACCATGCTCGAGGTGGGCGTGCGCACCAAGCGCGGTCCGGTGGCTTGCGGTGCGTTGATGCTCTCCGCGCTCGGCATGGAAGCGATGGCCCGCGAGCGGGTAGCTACAGTGCTCCAGCAGCGGCCGGCCAGCAAGACTCTGCAGCGGTTGCTGGACCTGCTCTCGCCGCACCGGCACATCGCGATGCTGGTCAATCAGAACCTGCCGAAGGAGGCTCTGAAGGAGTTGCTCGCGCTACCCGAGGCAGTGCGGGAGGGGCCCGAACTACGCCCGCTCATGGCGCGCAGCCTGTTCATGCTGGCCTCTCAGAAGTCGGAGATGGGCGAGGTGAAGTCCGCCCTGACAGAGTGGGGCGGAGCGATTCGGTGCGCCCACGGGCTGGCATTCGAGCAGGAGATCCGAAAAGCGATGGTGGACGCTGTTGCCCCGGCTGCCACCGCGCTGGAGGACTCCGACCGCGACGGCGCCATCGCCCTGCTGAAAGAGGCCCTGGAGCTGGGAACGGACGGCAAGCTCCAATCCCAGCTCGCCGAAAACTACGTGGTACGCGGAATCAACACGTTCAATGAAGCGCAACAGAAGGCCCAGCGCGAGGGCCTGACCGACGCAGTGATGGCAATGCTCGAGTCCGGATTGGCTGATCTGGAGGAGGCCGTCAGGCTCGGGTCGAAACGGGCGGTCAAGCAAGCCGAGGCGGCGCGCGGGGCTATGTCCTATGCGCGCTGCGGTATGGCAAACGCTCCGAAGGAGATCGAAGAACTGCTGATTCGCGCGAGGCAGGCGATCAAGGAGAAGAAGCTCGATGCCGGCATCGATTGCCTCCGCGAGGCGAGGCGCAAGTTGGGCAGGAAGACGCCGGAGAGCGTCATTCAAATGCTCTCCGGCGCGCTGAATGCGCGCGGCGTGCAAAGGGCCAATCAGGCCGGCGAAGAAATCCAACAGAGGCAGGGCCGGCTGTTCGATCGGGCGCTGACCGGCAACTTCTTCTGAGAGCTGGGAGGTTCACATGGCACTCAGTTGGGACCAAAGACAACGGTTGGATGCATTGGGATTGACTGGAGAACTGCGGAGCTGGGCCGAGAATGAGTTAGAGAGCAAGCCCGAATGGGAACGGGATTCGTTCCTGGAGACGATGGAGCAGGCGCTCAGCAAATTCAAGGGCAGTCGTGGAGCAGGGCTGCTGGACTCCCCCTATATCCCACCGCCGCCCTCGCCGCAGAAGTGCGAGCGCTGCGAGAGGCAACTCAAGGGGGCGTACTACACGTTCAAGAAGCCCTCAGGCGGCAAGGCGGATCTCTGCAAGCGCTGCCGGAACCGCGTGACCCTGCGATTGCGCATGTTGGCTTGCAAGCCGAACTTCAAGGCCAGATCCATGGCGAAACAGGCTTTGCGCGACCTGAAGGAAGCCGCCAGACTGGATCCGAAAGACGAGGCCATCCGGAAGAACATCGAGGGCGTACGCTCGTTGAAGAAGGCTGCCCGCGGATCGCCGCTGATCTTCTCCCTCTTCTGGATTCCTGTCTGGAGCCTGGTCTTGCTCTTCGACCTGGCAATCACAGCAGCTGTCGGGCTGGCGTTTGTCGGGCTGATGCTCATTCCGTCCATGTACAAAGAGGACAGCTGGCAATTCAAGACCGCGGCGGTGGTGCTCGCGCTGATCTACCTGGTGTGGTTCGGTTCCATCGCGGTTGCCTGGATCGGAAGGAAGATCAGCGAGATCAACGACATCACCAACCGGCGATATTACTGATCGTACGGCGCAAGGAGGCTGAGCGATGAACTGTCCGGTCTGTCCCCGTCAGGACTTGGAGGAGGAGGCGCTGGAGTGTCCGAACTGCGGCGCGGATCTGACGCCGCTGCGACGCGTGGCGGGCCTGGCGAGGCGCGAATACAACTCGGCTCTGGAGTGCGCGCGACAGGGTGGCGGCGAGTCCGCCATGCGGCATGCCTCCGCCGCAGCCGCACTCGATCCCGGCTGGAGCCGGCCAAAGGTACTTCTCGGCAAACTGCTGTGGATCGCCGGCAGAAAGCGCGAAGCGGCCGTAGTTCTGGCGGAGGCGGCGGCGCTGTCGCCCGGCGACGGGTTGCTGCCGCAGATGGCGCGGTCGGCGGCGCGTGGCGCGGCTTTGCGCCGCTTGGCGAATTGGGGCGCTGGCGCTGCCGGCGTGATTCTGCTCCTGACCCTGCCTTATGTCGTCTATCGCTCGCGTCTCGCCGACACGGTACGGCACTGGAGTGGGGAGGTGGCAGTTGCCAGGTCCGCGACGGAAGAAGCCAGGCGGGACTCCAGCGCCTACCGGGCTGTCCACCTCAAATCGAATGCCGAATACGCCGACCTGGCATCCAGAGAAGCGCAGTGGCGCGAGAGAGCCGCAGTGCTGCGCGCGCAAGTGGCTGCCGGGCGCAAGGCCGCCGTTGAAGAGCGTGCCCGCACTTGTACGCTGCTCGCCGGATTGCTGGCGCCGGGTGCGGAAAGCCCGCCTGGCGCGGCAGCGAAGGCACCCGGCTCGCTAGCGGCCGAGTATCACCGCCTGTGCCGTGAGTGAACGGCTTTCCGGCCGGCTTCAGACAAGGAAACTCCCATGCGTCTCTCCATCATGCTCGACCTGATCTGGAACCTGGCGGCCAAGGAGGCCATCAGCGCGAATTTCAAGGACATCGAACCGGAACACGTCTTCATGGCACTGCTCAAAGTGTCGGAGTTACAGCCGCAGGACTTGAGCAAACTCGCCTCCAGCGCTGAGGTCGCCCGCGAAGCAGAACGAGAAGTGTCGCAGCTGCGCGGAATGACGGAAAAACACGGCCTCGACAGTACCCGCGTGCGGCGTAAACTGCGCGAAGTGCTCGGCCACGGGCAGCACCACTATGACGGGGGCGTGATACACCGAGCCCAGGCGACCCGGGAGATGTTCGACGCCAGCGCCATGATGGCGGCTGACAACGGCGGCGACACGCTGACGGCCGTCCACCTGTGCCAGTTCCTGCTCAAGTCGCCCACTGAACGGATGCGCGCCGTCATCGGCGAAGGAGGAGGAGTGGAGGCGGCGTCGAAGTTGCCTCCGAAGGTTGCCGAATTCGGCGAACCTCTCAAGCCGGTTGTATCCACCGGTCCCAAGGATGAGGTTTCACTTCCCCTCCTGAAGGTGCTCGCCGGACATCTCCGTTCGCAGAAGAAGCTGACCATCCTCATCACGAAGGACAAGTTGGCCGCTCGCGCGGCGGTGGAGGGGCTGGATGCAGCCATCAGGCGGGCCGACGACTGGGCCAGGCCCATCCGCAACCGGCGGATCATCGACATGACCGGCCCATTCAAGCCGACGGAAGTAGGCGGGGGCACTCACAAACGGCTGCTTGAGGCACTGGAGGAGGCGTGCGGGCAAGAGGATCTGGTCTTCCTGCTGAGCGGT
>JACRKW010000157.1 GCA_016215215.1 Acidobacteriota bacterium | reverse complement strand
GGCGATCTGGACGATGATCTCCTGGCCTTCGCGCAGGAGATCGGCGATGGAGGGCAGGGGTGAACGCTCGCGCTCGCGTTCGCGGCGATCTCCGCGGTCGTTGCGTTCGCCGCGCTCGGGTCGCTCGGGACGATCAGAACGTTCAGGCCGCTCGGGGCGATCGAAGGAAGGCTGACGGAGATCGGGAGCGGCTGAAACGCCGGTGTTCTCTCCGGCGGCATCCGGGGCGGGAGCGCCCTCGGCCGGAGCGTCCTGCCCGCGGCCGCCGCGGCCTCGGCGGCGCATGCGGCGCGAGATGCGGTGGGGCGAGCGGCCTCCTTGGGCGCGTACGGAGGCCGTGAGGCTTTGGGGCTCACTGGACGTCGCCTCGCCTTCGCCGGGCACTTCGGCGGAGGCGGGTTCGAGGTCCTCAGAAGCATCGCCGTTGGCGGCGGCTTCGGCATCGGCCTGCTCATCCTGCTCTTCGCTGGAGTCTTCCTCGGGCTCATCGCCGGGCTCATCGCCGGAGTCTTCGTCCAGCTCTTCGTCCGGTTCTTCGTCCGGCTCTTGGCCTGCGCCGTCGAACTCGGCGCCGCGGTGTTCCAATTCCTCCACGCGATCCAGGATGGACTCTGCGGCCTCTTCGGCGGCGGCCTGCAGTTCGTCCGGCGTCAGTTCGATAGCGGGCTCCGGCTCATCGGAGGACAACGCAGGGGCCGGCTGACGGTACTTCCGCAGCGATTCGCCCGGCAGCAGGAGAACTTCCGAATCGTCGATGCGAGGGGTTTCAGAAGCGGATTCATCGGCCTCGCCCGCCTGATCTGCCTCGAGCGTTGCGGTTTCATCGACCGGGCGCTCGTCGGAATCCTGTTCGGACGCCGATGCGTACTTGGAGTCGGGGAATCCTCGTCCGCCACGGCGGCGGCGGCGGGAGCGGCGGCCGCGCTGGTCGTCGCGAGACGCTTCGACCGCGCCCGGGGGCGAATCGGGGCTCTCAGACGCTTGGACGACGGGAGACGCCGAATCAGCGCCTTCCACCGGCGAGGCGAGGATGGGCGAAGCGGCTTCGGGCTCACGGGAACGGTCTCGATCCCGGTCACGATCCCGTCCCCTACCCCGGCCACGTTCCCGGTCCCGATCCCGGTCGCGGTCCCGGCCGCCGCGGCGTTCATCGCCGACACGGTCGATCTCGTCTGCGTGTTCCTCGAAGAAATCTGAGACGTAAAGAAAGCAATCCCGCGCCAGTCCCAGATCGACAAAGGCGGACTGCATCCCGGGCAGGACGCGGGTGACGCGGCCTTTGTGGATGCTGCCGGCTAGAGAATATTCATTGGCGCGTTGGAAGAAAACTTCGACCAACTGGCCGTCTTCAAGGATCCCCACTTTGGTTTCGTGGCGACCCTGGCTGATTACCAGCTCTTTCGATGACATCAAATCGAGCCTCCGCTCCTCGTGGACGCCACGGGAGTGGAGCGGGCGGGTGAGGAAGATCTCACGCTCTGCGGCTCAGGTGCGGCTCCCGCGGGGCGCTAACACGGCGCCGGCGGGCCTCTCAATTCCAGAAACTGTTGACCAGCGGTCCGCCAGGGCGACTTCCCTGTCCGATCACGGATGCCGGGTCACGCCCTAGCGGTGGCGGCCGGCAAGTCCGGCCCCCGGAAGATACTTTAGAATTGACACCTGGCGCCGGCGGGACACCCCTTCCGGACCACTCAACTCACAAACAGCGTCACGAAACAAATCGCCGAAGCCGGACGTTGTTGACCAGCCCCAGCATCATGAATACCGACAACATGCTCGACCCCCCATAACTCATCAGGGGCAGCGGGATGCCGGTTACCGGCATCCGCCCTACGGCCATTCCAGCGTTGATGAGCAGATGGAACAGCAGCAGCGAGCAGACTCCCATGCAAATGAACATCCCGGCGCGATCCGGGGCTGCTTGGGCATTCTGTACGATCTGCATCAGGAGCAGAAAATACAACCCCAGCACCACCAGGATGCCGACGAACCCGTGTTCCTCGGCAAGGGCCGAAACCAAGAAGTCCGTGTGCGCCACCGGCAGGAACCTGAGCTGTGTCTGGGAGCCATGCGTGACTCCCCTGCCCCAGACTCCTCCGGCGCCAACTGCGATCTTGGACTGGATCACCTGGTACCCTTTGCCCGTCGGGTCCTTCATGGGATCGATGAAGGTCTCCAAGCGGGCTTTCTGGTAATCCTTCAGGAAGAACCAGCCGACGGGCATGAGCACGGCAACCAAGGCCAGTACTGCAACCGCGTGCTGCCAGCGCATGCCTCCTAAGAACAATCCAATCAGCAGGATGGGCATGTAGGTCAACGAAGTGCCCAAATCCGGCTGAGCATAAACAAGGGCGAATGGCACTCCGACCAGCGCCCCGAGCTTCAACAGGTCCCGAATCTCCAGCCGGTCGCTCTTCAGCTCCGTCAGATACCGGGCTACCAGTAATACTATCACTAGTTTGACAAACTCCGAAGGCTGGAACTTGAAACCGTAGCCGAGCGGGATCCAGCGTTTGGAACCCCAGACGAGCCTGCCGACCAAAGGCGTAATGACAAGCAGGACCAGGCTGACGCCATAGAGGATGGGCACTTGGCCGAGCAGTGTGTGGTAATCGACCTGGGTCATGATCCACATGGCCAGCAGCCCGACACAAAGGTAAACAGACTGTTTCCACCAGGCGGCACGCCAGGCGGTATCGAGAGTGGCGCTGTAAATCTGGAGGATGCCGAGGGCGCAGAGGATGAGGGCAATAGCCAACAGAGGCCAGTCGAGTCCGCGGATGGAACGGTAGCCTGCCATTTAGCGATCCGGTCCGCTGAGGCCTAGGTTGCTGGCAAGGCTCGGCGCTGGTTGCTGGAGTTTGTTGAGGCGGGCCTTCTTGTCGAAGTATGCCTTAATGACATCGCGAACAATCGGGGCTGCCAGATTGCCATGTTCTCCGTTCTCAAACAGCGCGACGACGACGATTTCCGCGGACTGGCGGGGCGCGAAGCCGACGAACCATGCGTTGTCCTTGAACGCCTCACCCATGTTCTTGCTCTTGAGTAGGTCATTGGAGGCCAACTGGGCGGTGCCGGTCTTGCCGCACATTTCTACGCCGGGGATGCGGGCGGCGGCGGCGGTGCCCCATTCATTCACGACAGCGTACATGCCATAAGTGATCTTGCTGACGTTTTCGGCGTCCAGGTTGGCCTTGCGGAGCGGTTCAGCAGCCTTCTCATCCCTGACGACATGAGGGCGCATCCAAACGCCGCCGGCCGCGATGCCGCCGATGGCGTGGGCGAGTTGAAGAGGCGTTACGGTGAGCGCGCCCTGCCCGACAGCGACGGAGATGGTCTCACCGGCGTACCATTTCTCGCGCTGCGTGCGGATCTTCCATTTCGAGGAGGGGAGGACCCCGTCCTTTTCGCCGGGGAGATCGATGCCGGTTTTCCGGCCCAGCCCCGCCATCCCGCCATACTCGGCGATCTTGTCGATGCCGAGCTTGTTCCCGACAGCGTAGAAGAAGACATCGCAGCTCTGGGCGATGGCGGTCTTCAAACTGACGGCGCCATGGCCGGATTTCTTGTGGCAGCTGAACCATCGTCCGTACCAGTTGGCGCCACCCGGGCAGTTGACCGTAAAGTTCTCATCGATGGCGCCGGATTCCAGGGCTGCCAGCGCCATGATGGGCTTGAACGTCGACCCCGGGGAGAGTTGGGCCTGGAGGGCGCGGTTGAAGAGCGGTTTGTAGGGGTCGTCGCGCAGGGCGCTCCACTCGCGCGTGTCGATGCGGCCGACGAAGTGGTTGGGATCATAGGCGGGGGTGGAAACCAGCGCGAGCACCTCGCCCGTGCGGGGGTCGAGAGCGACGACAGCGCCGCGGCGCCCCTGCATGGCGAGCTCTCCGACCACCTGAAGATCGAGATCGATGGTGAGTTTGAGGTCCTTGCCGGGCTGGGCTGCCTTGATGCCGAGCACGTCGCGCGTGTTCATGCTGGAGATGAGCTCCATCTCGGGGAAGTTGTCGCCGCCCTTGTGGGCCTCGACAAAGGTGAGTTCGTCGGCGGTGAGTTCTTCCTTCAGGGGGATGGTGAGGTAGGAGGGCTGGCGGCGAAAGCGGCGCACCTTGGCTTCGAGGTCGGAAGGTTCCATGTTGAGGCCGAGGGCGATAGGGCGGAGATGCTCCTCGCGCAGTGTGTCACGCGAGAGGATCAGGCGGTAAGAAGAGTGGTTGTCGACGATGACGCGCCCGTCGCGGTCGACAATCCTGCCGCGCGGCGCGGGAATGGGCAGGCTCTTGATCTGGTTCTGGAGCGCCTTGCCGTAGTAGAACTCCTCGTTGCGCACCTGGAGATCCCAGTAGCCGAGGGCGAGGTAGACGAAGACGCCCACGGCGACATACTGAAAGGCGGCGATCTTGCCGGCGGCGAACTTGGTGTCGTCGCGAAGCAGTGGCCGGCTGATGGATGCGTCGGGCTGCCTTTCGGCGGGGATGTGTTTCACGCGTCCGCCTATCTATCCTCTATTTTCAGTCTATCGAGAATCAGGAACAGCGGCACCGCAACCACGGAGTTGAGGAAGGCGAAGATGATTTTCTGGGGGACCAGGAGGTCCAGGTTCTGGCCGAGCAGGCCGCGCGCCAGCACCCAGAAAAACACCTGGTGGAAGAGAAAGAAGAAGAAGCTCAGGATGAAGCGCAGCGCGCTGTTTTCCACGTCGAAGCGCTGGCTGATGGAAGCGGCGAAGTAGCCGGCGAGCGTCATCACGATGCCGAACATGCCGAGCGGATGGCTGGAAAGCGAGTCCTGTGCCAGACCGATGGCTGCGCCGATGATAGCGCCGGCGACGGGCTGGCGGCGCATGATGGCGAAGTAAACGGTGACCATCAGCGGAAGTTCGAGGTAGGAAAGGTACTCCACGAAGCGCGGGACGTAGACCTGAAAGAGAATCGCCGCCAGCGGGATGAGGACGTAGGAGGCAGGGCGGAAGCGCGAGATCTTCGACTTGGTGGTGAGGCCGGGGATGAGGTTCTCGGTGAATTCGCTCATTGTTTCACCGGAGGAACAGGCTTGGGAGCGTTGGGTTTTGCCACTTCGGGTTTGGCGGCTTCGGGCTTGGCGGCAGGGGCCTCCGGCGTTGGCGTGCGGTTGAAGTCGGCGACGCGCCCGGGGCTGGCGCCGAATTCGATACCCTGGCTCTCCCCGATGCGCTTATACTTCTCGCGCAACCTGTCGGCGTCGGTCAGGCCTGCTCCGGACGGCTCCGCGGCGCTGGAGGCGGGCTGCGTGGAGGCGCCGTCGGGCGGCGGCGCCAGAATGCTGACGTCGGAAGAGGCAGGCGTCTGCGGATCGGGAATGAGGCCGTGAACGCCGTCGAGGACGATGAGCATCTCCTCCAGGCCGGCCTGGAGCGCGCTAGGCGCGACGATCACTTCCTTACCGCCCCTGCCTTCGCCGACCATCTTCACCCGGCCCACTGGGAGTCCGCGCGGGAAGATGCGATCAGCGCCGGAGGTGAAAAACCACTCGCCGGCTTCGAGCTTGTCCTCATTCTGGATGTATTCAACGGCACAGTTGGCGCTGCCCTGCCCCTTCAGAATGCCGCGCACGCGGTTCTTCTGCGAGATGACGCCGGCCACAGAGCCCTGCTCGGTGATCAACTGGACGAGCGAAGCCGTGGGGTAAGCGGCAACCACTTTGCCGACGATACCCTCCGGCGTGATGGCGGCCATGCCTTTCATGACGCCATCGGTGGAGCCGCGGTCGACGTAGACGACGCGGGCGTTGGCGCCGGTGCCGGTCCCGATCACGCGCGCCGGCAGAGTCTTGGAGGGCAACGAACTGCGAAAGGCCAGCAGCGCCTTGGCGCGGTCGGCGGTGGCGAGTTCCGCGGAGAGGAACTGGGTCCTGAGCCGGAGTTGGCCCACCTCCTGGCGCAGCCGCTGGTTTTCCACCTGGACGTCGCGCAGGAAGACGTAGCCGGAGAAGAAGCCGCCGGTTCCGCCGCGAATCCATTCGATGCCGCGGGCCAGGGGGGTGACGGCGGTGACGGCCCAAACGCGAATGAGCCGGACGTCTTCGCCCGCCTTCACCTGATAGGCGAGCAGCAGGAGCTGCGCGACGATCAGCAGCAGCAGCACGCTCAAGTTCCGGTAGCGGCTAAGGAATGATTCCATGTCGAGGAATCCGGCGGTTCAGGAAGCCCGCCGGGAGCAGCCTCCGTGCGCCGGCGTCTATTCGATGGCGATGCGGCGAAGCAGTTTGAAATCGGTAAGCATGCGTCCGGTGCCGAGCACCACGCTGGCCAGCGGATCTTCAGCGATGGAAACGGGCAAGCCGGTCTCCTCCCGGATACGCTTGTCGAGATTCTTGAGCATTGCGCCGCCGCCTGTGAGCACGATGCCGCGGTCGCTGATGTCGGCGCTGAGTTCCGGCGGCGTGCGTTCCAGAGCCACACGGATGGCGTTCATGATGGTGGCGACGCATTCGGAGAGCGCCTCGCGGATCTCCTCGTCGTTGATCAGGAGGGTCTTCGGGATGCCCTCCACCAGGTTGCGCCCCTTGATCTCCATGCTGATGGGCTTATCGAGCTCGAAGGCGCTGCCGATCTGAATCTTAATCTGCTCGGCCGTGCGCTCGCCGATCAGCAGGTTGTACTTCTTCTTCAGGTACTGCATGATGGCGTCGTCCATTTCGTTGCCGGCCACTCGCACGGAGCGCGAGTAGACGATACCGGAAAGCGAAATGACGGCCACGTCGGTGGTGCCGCCGCCGATATCGACCACCATGTTGCCGGAGGGCTCGGTGATGGGCAGGCCGGCGCCGATTGCGGCCACCATGGCCTGTTCGACCAGGTGGACTTCACTGGCCTTGGCGCGGTAAGCCGAGTCGATGACGGCGCGCTTTTCCACCTGGGTGATTTCGCTGGGGACGCCGATGACGATGCGCGGGTGGACCAGCATCT
>JACRKW010000156.1 GCA_016215215.1 Acidobacteriota bacterium | reverse complement strand
GTAGAGGGCGCGTTCCATCATGGCGGCGTACCTGGCGTCACCGGTGGCGGCCAGCATGCGCTGGTTGAAGAGAAGACCGGCGATGGCGGCGCAGGATTCGGTGTAGGCCTGGCGGTTGGGGAGTTCCCAGGCGTCGCCGAAGGTCTCCCCGGCTGCGCGCGAGCCGACCCCGCCGGTGACGAAGATCTTGCCGGCGGCAAGGTCATTCCAGAGTGTGTCGAGAGTGCGCTTGTAAGCGGGGTCGCCGGTTTCCAGCCAGTAATCGGCGGCGCCGGTGGCGGCGTACAGGGCGCGAACGGCGTGACCTTCGAACTGGGTTCGGGAGGTGAACGGGAGGCCGGAGAACATGTATGCGGTGTCGCGTGGGGTCAGCTTGAGCCGCGCAGTCTCGACGCCCGAGAGCAGGTAGCCGGCCAACCTGAGGTAGTCGCGATTGCCGGTGAGGCGGTAGAGCTCGGCGAGGGCAAGTTCGAGTTCGGGGTGACCGGTGAGCAGGGGCTGCTTGGGGGCGGGGCCAAAGCCGCGGAGGAGGTAATCGGCGAAGCGAATGGAGCCGTCGAGCAGGGCGCGCTTGCCGGTGGAGCGGTGGTAGGCGACGGCAGCCTGGATCATGTGGCCGAGGCAATAGAGCTCGTGGCCGGAGGTCATCTGCTTGAAGCGGAGCTTCTCGCGGTCCTCAACAAACCAGGTATTGTGGTAGCCGGAGGGCTCCTGGGCGGACAGGATTTCGGCGATGAGCCGGTCGAGCGCGGCCTCGAGCTGAGGGTCGGCTCGGACCTGGAGGCTCCAGGCTGCGGCCTCAATCCACTTGTAGATGTCTGAATCTGTGAACAGGGGGCCGCGGCGAGGGGCGTAGTCGGCCCGGTTGGCCAGCCGTCGGAAGTTGTCGAGAATGCCGTGCTCTTCCAGGAGGACGAGAAGGGACGGGATGGACTTCTCAATGGTGACGTCCTGGCGAGTCTTCCAAAAGCCGGGGTTGAGCTTGACAGCCCGGACCGGGACGGGGCGGAGACGGGCGTGAGGGGTCCGAGAGAGATCGAGGAGGGCCTGGTCCCGCCAGGTGGGCTGGGCGATGATCGCCCCTGACAAAAGTAAGAAGAGGGCGGCGCAGCGCATGAAGCAGTTGTACCAGAAGGGTGGGGACGATGGCCGGTGAGCGAATGTCAAAAAACGGCACATCGTTTCGTTTCCTGTTCCCACGGACCGGTTTTGATGCTACACTCCTATCGAATGTGGGAGGGAGATCTATGAAACTACGACTGACAGTGTTGCTGACTCTGTTGGCGGCATCGCTACTGGGACAGAGCCGCGGAACGATCTCGGGTGAAATCGTGGACGCCACAGGGGCCGTGGTGCCCGGGGCGAAGGTGACCGTCACGGCGGCGGCCATCGGTCTGACGCGCGAGGTGGCGAGCAACGACAACGGCTACTTCACGGTGGTGACGCTGCCGTTCGGCAATTACGACATCAAGGTGGAGGCGGCGGGCTTCAAGACGCTGACGAGAACCGCGGTGCGGCTGGACGCCGATGCGTCGCTGTCGCTGAAGCTGCAACTGGAAGTGGGGCAGTTGACGGAGAAGGTGGAGGTGACGACGGACGCCCCGATGGTGGAGACGACGAACGGCGAAGTGACGCGCATGATCACGCAACAGCAGTTGCAGAACTTCGCGTTGCCGGGCCGGAATCCGTTTTACATGCTGGGCATTATGCCGGGCGTGGTTTCGCGGTACGGCAACTTCATGACGGATTTCCGCGGGGGCAGTTACTCGATGGGCGGCCTGCAGATCAACGGGCAGCGGAAGGACATGAACTTTATCGCGGTGGACGGCATCAACAACGGGAGAAACCGCGATGGGGTGCAGCAGAACAGCATCATGGGCGTGGACTTCATTGAAGAAGTGAAGGTGCAGACGACCCATTACGCGCCGGAGTTCGGCCGTTCGACGGGAGCGCAGATCAACTTCACGACGCGGCGCGGGACGCAGGACTATCACGCATCCGGTTACGAATTCTTCTTTGCCGAGACGATGGCAGCGTGCCCGTACGTGGTGGGCTGCGCGGCCAAGCCGAGGATCCGGTATCACAACTTCGGATTCACTGTCGGCGGGCCGGTTTATATTCCGGGCAAGTGGAACACGGAGAAGAACAAACTGTTCTTCTTCGCCGGACTGGAAGCGCGCCGCAACTCGGGCAGCAACCAGAAGATGTCGGTGGTGCCGACGGTGCTGGAGCGCGGAGGCGATTTCAGCGCCAGCGCGATCAAGCCTATCGATCCGGACACGGGGCTGCCGTTCCCGAACAACATCATTCCGGCATCGCGGATCAGCAACATCGGCAAGTCGTTGCAGAAGATGTATCCCGACCCGAACTACCCTGGGCCGGGGGGCAACTACTATGCTTTCCGGGGCCAGCCGACTACGAGCAACGACATCATCTACAGGCTGGACTACAACATCAAGCCGAACTGGCAACTGGGTTTCCGGGCGCTGCCGGGGCGACAGGAGTTCACCTCGGTGTTCGACAACACAGGGAACAACATCCCGTTGTTTGAGGCCTATCGCGACCGTAAGGGCAACAACTACGTCCTGACGCTGAACACGGTGATCAATCCGACGACGATCAATGAGTTGAGCTACGGCTACTCGGACTACCGCGAGGACTTCCGGCTGCTGGGCGACGGGATGAAGCGCTCGACCTGGGGCTTCACGTTCCCCGAGGTGTTCCCCGGGAACCGGATGGACCGCATTCCGAACATCGGGATCAGCGGCTATACGGGCTTCAGCGGGTCGGGCCATCCGAGCTATGCGCGGACGCCCACGTTCATTGTGCGCGAGAACTTCAGCAAGATCATGGGGTCGCACACCTTGAAGGCGGGCCTGTACTGGGAATGGATGAACATGAACGAGCTGAACCAGGCGACCGACAACGGGTCGTTTTCGTTCGGCAGCTCGGCGGCGAATCCGAAGAACTCCCGCAATCCGTGGGCGAACGCGCTGTTGGGCAATTTCGACGGTTACAGCGAATCAAGCTCGCCGGTGCAGACGATCTACAAATCATTCGCGCGCGAGTTTTACGTGCAGGATAGCTGGAGAATGAACCGGCGGTTCTCGCTGGAGTACGGGCTGCGGTGGTCGTTCATCGCGCCGTGGTATGCGCGCGACAACAACCTGGTGGCGTTCATGGCGCAGTACTGGGATCCGGCGAAGGCTCCCCAGGTGGCGGCGAATGGCTCGATTGTGCCGGGCACGGGCGACGTTTACAACGGGCTGGTGCTGCCGGGTTCGGGCTGGCCGGATTCGGCCAAAGGACGTGTGCCGCAAGTGAGCGATCCGGCGGTGACGGCGATGTTCCGCGGCCTGCCGCGGGGCTTCAATCCGCTGCGCAAGAATAACTTCCAGCCGCGGCTCAGCCTGGCCTGGGATGTGTTCGGGGATGGCAAGCTGGCGATACGCGCCGGCACGGGCGTCTTCCATGGTGTGACGAGCATCGTCAACTCGGGCTGGTACCTGGGGGCGCGCGAGCCGTTGGTGTCGTCGACGAGCATCTCCAACGGCTTTGCCGACAACCCGGCGAGCGGGATTCCGAACACGACCCGGTTCCCGATCGGCGCCGGTTCGCTGCCGTACGACTACGCGATGCCGACGGTCTACAACTACAGCTTCGGCGTTCAGGCCCTGTTGCCGTACAGGACGCAGCTCGACGTGAGCTATGTCGGCAATGGCGGACGTCACCTGGCACAGGCGCGGTCGATCAACAACATACCTCCCGAAGTGCAAGCAGCCAACCAGGGCGTGGATCTGCGGCGATTCTACCCCTACCGCGGCCTGGGAGGGATCAGCCTGGTGGAGCCGGCCTCGACGTCGAGCTACAACTCGATGCAGATGGCGGTGCGGCGGCGCACGGGAAACCTGACCTACGCGCTGTCTTACACGCTGGGCAAGATCATCGGTTACGGCAACGAGGGGGTTGCTGGCGGCTTCCAGAACCCGCTGAACATCCGGGCGGAGCGCTCTGAGCTGGAAGAGAGCCGGCGGCACTACATGGTGCTGAGCCACACGTACGAATTGCCCTGGTACAAGAACCAGCAGGGGCTTCTCGGGCGTGTGCTGGGCGGCTGGAGCGTCTCCGGCGTCTGGACTATCACCAGCGGACGCCTGTTCATGCCGAGCCTGACGGCGGTGGCACGGCAGATCGCTACGCGGCCCGACGTGGTGGGCGACTGGTACATCGAACCAGACAAGCGCTCTCTGTTCAAGTACTTCAACACGGCGGCCTTCGCGCGGCCGAAGGACTGGACGTACGGCAACTCCGGCAAGTGGGTGATCCGCGGGCCGGGGTCTATCGACCTGAGCGCCTTCGCATTGAAGGACATCCGCGTGGTGGAGCGGGTGAAGGTGCAACTCCGGCTGGAGGCCTTCAACGCGCTCAATCACCTGAACCTGGGCGGCTTCAACACGCAGTTGGGTAGCTCGGCGTTCGGGCAGATCAACGATATCGGCGCGCCGCGTTACCTGCAAATCGGCGGCAAGGTGATGTGGTAGCCGTCTGAGTTGGAGGAGAGAGACGCCCCGGACCGCTTGCGCGGATCCGGGGCGTTCCGTTTCGAGCGCTAAAATCGGTTCATACGGCTGCCGTGTCGACTCGCACTTGCAGCCGGTGATCGATCGAGGAGCACTCACATACATGTCCCTACTTGACAACCTGGCCGGCGGCCTGATGGGCGGCGGCGACAGCCCGATTGGGGCGGTGCTGGAATTGGTCCAGAAGTATCCGGGGGGGATCTCCGGCCTGGTCAGCGCCTTCCAGGAGAAGGGCCTGGGTGAAGTTGCGGCCTCCTGGGTGGGAACCGGCGCGAATCTGCCCATCTCGGCCGGCCAGATCGCCTCGGTGCTGGGCGACGGACCGCTGGCGAACATCGCGCAGCAGCTGGGGATGAGCCAGGGCGAGGCCGGCGGGCAACTGGCGAGCCTGTTGCCGCAGGTGGTGGACAAACTGACACCGGGCGGATCGATCGACGAAGGCGCGCTAGGGCAGGGGATGGACCTGCTGAAGGGTCTGTTCGGCTGAGGGGGTCGCGGGGCGGTCAGAAGCCCATGATCTGGTAGCCGGAGTCCACGTAGAGGATGTTGCCAGTGACGCCGCGGCCGAGGTGGGAGGCGAGGAAGACGGCAGAGTCGGCGACTTCTTCCGGATCCGTGGGCCGGCGCAGGGGGGCGGTTTCAGTGACGCGGTCGAGGATCTTGGAGAAATCCTTGATGCCTCGGGCTGAGGCGGTCTTGACGGGGCCAGCGGAGATGGCGTTGACGCGGATGTTCTGTGAACCCAACTCAGAGGCGAGGTAGCGGACCGAGGCTTCGAGGGCGGCCTTGGCGACGCCCATGACGTTGTAGTTGGTCATGACGCGCTGGCTGCCGAGGTAGGAGAGGGTCATGATGGCGCCGCCCTCGGTCATGACGGGGGCGACAGCACGGGCGACGGCGACCAGGGAGTAACAGGAGACCTCCTGGGCGAGCAGGAAGCCCTCGCGCGAGGTTTCGTAAAAGGGGCGGGCAAGATCTTCCTTGTTGGCGAAGGCGATGGAATGGACGACTGCGTCGAGCTTGTCGCCCTCGCCGCGGAGGATTTCGGAGAGGTGCTGGATGTCGTGCTCCTGGGTGACGTCGCAGGAGATGAGGCGGGAGGCGGTGAGCTCGCGTGCGAGTTCTTCGACGGTGTCCTTCTGGCGCTCGCCCTGGTAGGTAAGGATGAGTTGGGCGCCTTCGCGGCGGAAGGCGCGGGCGATGGAATAGGCCAGAGACCAGCGATTGGCCAGACCGAGCACGAGCGCGGTCTTGTCTTTGAGCAACTGGGACATGGATTCTCTATTGTAGCGTGGGGGGGCGGGGAGGGTGGTTGTTGAAAACAAAGGACGAAGATACGCCCGCTAGCCCGACATGCAACCCGGGCGGCGATCCTGCGCGTTGGAACGTGCCTCACGGGCGGGTCAGGCTGTCCCGGATGGCGGGGATGTTCTTGTCACGGACGAGCTTGTTGAAGGCGGCGAGGTCGGTCTTCAACAGGCCCTCCAGGGTGCGAAGTTGGGCGTTGATCTTCGAGGTTAACTCCTCGTGGAGCTGGTAGCTCTGATCGGTGGGCCGGGAGTCTGCGCTGCCGGCGACGCCGGCCAGGGCGGCGAGCTTGTTGTTGAGCTTGATGGGGTAGTTCAGCGGATCCTGACCGGACCTGTTCTTGGTCTGGTAGAGCTCCTCTTCGACGGCAGTGAGCCGCTTGCCGAGCTCCTTGGCCTGAGCCTCCAGGCTCTTGTCGCGGCCAGCCCACTCGTCCAGCTGCTTGCGAATGTCTCGGATCTTGAGAATCGCTTCGTGCGTTTCGGTGAGCTTGTCGCGGATCTGGAGCAGGAGGGCTTCCTGCTTCTTGAGATCGTCGAGCGTCACGCTGGTGAGCCTGGGATCGGCTTTCACTTCGAAGGATGCTTCCAGCTTCTTCTCGCCGGCGGTGAGGCGTGCGGTGTAGCGTCCGGGAGCGGCCCTGGGGCCGGTGACGGAGCCGGCCCACATGATGAGGCCGGGGAAGCTCTTGGCGTCCTCGTGGCGGAGATCCCAAGCTAGGGTGTTCAGCCCTTGCTTGAGATCAAGGCGGGGGGATGGCCCGCCCCGGCGGCGGCCGCCCTCCGGCTCGGCGTCGGCTTCGCCGGGGGGAGCGGCTTCGCGCTTGGAGGAGTACTTGCGAATGACTTTGCCGGATTGGTCGACGATTTCAAGCGTCGCTTCGCCGGACGGCTTGTCCTTCAGCCAAACGTTCAAAACGACTCCGGAGGGAGGATTCTCGCCTATGGCAGCGCCGGGCTGACCGCGGAACCGGCCGCCGGGCATACGCCAGGCGTCCTTGACGGGGAAAAACGTATCGCCGGCAGCCTGCCAGTTGTGGAGCACGGTCATGTCGTCGAGGATCCAGAAGGAGCGGCCCTGGGTGGCAACGACGAGTTCCTTCATCCCCTTGTGCACGGCCAGGTCGGTGATGGGCACGATGGGCAGGTTGAGTTGCAGGGACTGCCAGGAGTCGCCATCGTCGAAGGAAACGTACATGCCGGTCTCGGTGCCGGCGTAGAGGATGCCACGGGCATTGGGGTCCTCGCGGATGACACGAGTGAAGGCCCCGTCGGGGATGCCGTTCACGATCTTCTTCCAGGACTTGCCGCCGTCGGTCGTGCGGAAGAGGTAGGGCCTGAAGTCATCGGACTTGTACATGGTCGCGGCAAAGTAGGCCTTTGCTGGGTCGTGCGGCGAGGCCTCGATGGAGTTGACTTGGATCCACTCGGGCAGGTCGGACTTCGACGGGGTGACATTGGTCCAGGACTTCCCGCCGTCGCGCGTGACGTAGACCAGCCCGTCGTCGGAGCCGGTCCAGATCAGGCCCTTTGCCAGCAGGCTTTCGGCGACGGTGAAGATGGTGCAGTAGTACTCGACGCCGGTGTTGTCCTTGGTGATGGGGCCGCCGGAGGGGCCGAGCCGGGATGGGTCGTTGCGGGTGAGGTCGGGGGAGATGGGCTCCCAGGACTGGCCCTCATTGGTGGACTTGAAGAGGCGGTTGCCGCCGGTGTAGAGCACGTTCGGATCGTGGGGCGAGAAGAGAATGGGAAAGTTCCACTGGAAGCGGTACTTCATGCCCTCTGCGCCGTAGCCCATGGGGTTGTCGGGCCAGACGTTGACGGCACGGAGCTGGCCGGTCTGCTTCTCGTAACGGGTGAGGTAGCCGCCGTAGGAGCCGGCGAAGGTGATGCCGGAGTTCTTCGGATGCGGGGCGATCCAGCCGGACTCGCCGCCGCCGACGTCCCACCAGTCCTTCTCGGTAATGCCGGACGTGGTGGTTCGGGAGGCGATGCGGATGGTGGAGTTGTCCTGCTGGGCGCCGTAGATGTTGTAGGGGAAATCGGTGTCCAGGGCGACGCGGTAGAACTGCGCGGTGGCCTGATCCTGCTCGGTCCACTTGGCGCCGGAATTGGTGGAGACGTGCGCACCGCCGTCGTCGCCGCCGATCAAGCGCGAGTTGTCCTTGGGGTCGATCCAGAGGTCGTGGTTGTCGCCGTGGGGCGTGCCGAGAGTCTTGAAGGTGGCGCCGCCGTCGTCGGAGCGCCAGAACTGGACGTTCAGGGCGTAGACACGGTCCGCGTTCTGGGTGTCGGCGAAGATGTGGGTGTAGTACCAGGCGCGCTGGCGTAGATTGCGATTCTCATTGACGCGGCGCCAGGTCTTGCCGGCGTCGTCGGAGCGGTAAAGACCGCCGTCGGCAGCCTCGATCTGGGCCCAGACACGCTCAGGGTTGACGGGGGAGACGGCGATACCGATGCGGCCGAGCGGACCCTTGGGGAGGCCCTGGCTGGCAGAGATGTCGGTCCAGGTCTCTCCACCGTCGGTGGACTTGAAGAGGCCGGAGGCGGGGCCGCCGGATTCCAGGCTGTACGGGGTGCGCTTGACGTCCCAGAGGGCGGCGTAGAGGATGTCGGGGTTGGATGGATCGAGGACGAGGTCGATGGCGCCGGCGCGATTGGACTTGAAGAGGAGCTTGCGCCAGGTCTTGCCGCCGTCGGTGGTCTTATAGACGCCGCGGTCGTCGTGTGGGCCAAAGATGTGGCCGAGAACGGCGGCCCAGGCGGTATTGGGGTCGCGGGGATGGATGCGGATGCGGGGGATGTGGCGGGTATTGTCGAGGCCGGCGCGGGTCCATGTCTTGCCGGCGTCGGTGGACCTATAGACGCCGTCGCCGTGGGAGACATTGCCGCGGATACAGCCCTCACCCATGCCGGCGTAGACGACGTTGGGATTGGAATCGGCGACTGCGATGGAGCCGACCGAGCCGGTCTTGAAGAAGGCGTCGGAGACGGGAATCCACGTATCACCGGCGTCAGTGGACTTCCATACGCCGCCGCCGGTGGCGCCGAAATAGAAGGTGTTGGGCTGTCCGGGCACGCCGCTGACGGCAGTGACGCGGCCGCCGCGCCAGGGGCCGATGGAGCGGTATTTCAGGGAAGACCAAGCCGGTTTGGCGGCGGCGGGCGCGGATTGGGGCTGTTCGGCGGCGAGCGAAAGCGCCATGATGAGAATGCTGGTCAGTGTGCGCATGGATCTCCTCGGGTGAAACCGTATTGTAAGGGGTTGTAGTCTATAGAGGCGAGAGGAAAATCAGCGATGAAAACGCGAACAGTGTGGGTTCTGGCGGTATTGCTGGTCATCGCGGCGCCCGCCTGGGGCACCTTGCAGTGTGTTTTGACGGCTGTGCCGTTGCAAGTGAGCGCGGAGGGACTGGCTGAGCCGGTGGGTGATGTGGTGCTGGCTTGCGCCGGCGGCGTGCCGCTGAATCGGATTACCGGCACGCTGCAGTTCACGTTGAGCAGGAAGCTGGCCAACTACACACAGGAAGGCAACCTGCTAGGGATTACCCTCTCTGTGGACACGATTGGGATCTATCTGCCGCTGCCGGTGAACATCCGGCCGCTGGAGAACTACGTGGTGATGGAGGGGATCGACTTCAACCTGTCGGCGCAGGGCACATTCAAGTTGAAGCTCAGCGGAGTGCGGGCGGACGCGGGAGGCACGACGACGGCGGCGCTGCAGTTTTACGGTAACGAGCAGTTCCTGGTGCCCTCCCCGGTGGTGACAGTGGCGGTGGCGCAGCCGACCATGCAGGCCACCAGCACGGCGACCGCGGTGAGCGGGCCGGGCCCGGTGCGGCCGACGTTTCTCGACTTCAGCAACATGATTGGGAGCCAGGCGCCCTCGGTGACCACGCGTGTGACCGAATCCTGGGGCGCGGCGTTCGTGCCCCGGGGGACCAACATCACCGTAGCCCTGCAGACCGGCGTGCGCATCATGATCAAGTACAGCGGGGTGCCGCGGGATTCGCACGTATTCGGTCCGGACGCGATCGCCGGCTCCTCTGCGCTGCAGCCGACCACGGGCCTGAATTTTGGCGGGAATCCGACTGGTGGGTTGTACAACCCCGTTCTGGGCCAATCGCTGCTCCTGTCCAGAGTGCGAGGGGCGGCGGCTGACGGGAGCGGCGGGTATCCCTACTTCATCCCGGGCTACGGGCCGCAGACACTGTTTGGGGTGGGCGAGGCCGAGTACTCTCCGGAGGGACCGTACCTGGTGTACGAAGTGCTGGACTCAAACACGGCCATGATCGAAAACGCTCAGATACCGGCGTGGATCTTCCTGCCGTCGGACCTGCCCAACGCGGTGTCGGTGGTGAAGCAAACAGTGAGCTTGGCGCCGATTTCAGATGTCAGCGGGACCGTGCCGGTGGGAGGCGCGATTCCGCGCTACCGGTTGACTACCATGCAGACGGACTGCGGATACCACGGCGACTGCAACGCGCCCTACTTCCCCAAGCTGAAGATCACGCCCACGGGGCCCACCGCGTACACCGCGGCTTCGGGCAGCGGCGCGCAGATTGGAAACATCCTGGTGCACAACGACGGCGGCAGCGTGCTGGAGTGGCAGGCTACGGTGAGGTATCGCAGCCAGACCGGCTGGCTGAGCATCTTCCCCGATCATGGGGTGGACAAGGCGACGTTGCGATACGACGTGCTGGCGAAGAACCTCGCGCCCGGCAAGTATGAGGCGGACATCATCTTCCAGCTGCTGAGCTCGCCCACAGGCGTGTTGAGCGAAGTGGTGGTGCCCGTGACTGTGGACGTGACCCTGCCGCTGCCGCCACCCATTCCCATGCCGGTGATTCGGGAGGTGGTGAGCGCCGCCACGCGGTGGGCCATGCCGGCCGCGCCGGGATCACTGATCACTCTGCTGGGATCTAACTTCGAGGAGCGAACGAGCGTGACGGTGGGCGGGAAGGCGGCGCGGGTGGTACTGGCCGGGCCGAATGAGATCACGGCGGAAGTGCCGATGGACTCGCTGATCGGCGGCGCGGCGGTGATTGCGACGACGCTCGACAAAGTTTCGCAGGGCTACTGGATCGACATCGTGCCGGTTTCGCCGGGGACGATGGCGGTGTTGAACGAGAATGGCGAGCCGAACCTGCTGGATCGTCCGGTGGAGGCCGGCAAGCAGTTGGACATCTACGTGACGGGGATCCGGCTGGCGCAGCAACCGGTGTCGGTGAAGATTCACGACCGCTACCTCGATGGGGTGCCGCGTACCATCGACCAGGTTGGCGTGGACCAGGTGAGCATCATCGTGCCCGCGGACTTCCCGACGATGCCGTCGGTGGTTGTGGTTTGCGCCAAGCCGCTGGGTGGCGAAGCTGTTTGCGCGCACCCAAGGGACATCTGGATCAAGGCTGCCGGGCAGTAGGGAACCCCGGAGCTATCTCTCGCGTCGAGGCGGCGGCGGCTGATCGCCGGGCGGCGGCTGCTGGCCCTGGCGGCGCTGCTGCATCTGGCGCATGCCCTGCATGCCCTGCCCCGGCCTCATGTTGGGGCGCCGCTTCTGGAGTTCACGATACTGCTCGGTGGTAAGCACGCCGCGCAAGCGCAGGCTCATGAGCGAGAAGGCACGGGTGAGTTCGCCGCGGGCGGTGACCAAGCGATCGACGGCATCGGTGGCGCGGCGCTGATCGAAGGCATCCTCGCCGTACTGATCTTCCAGTTCCGTTTCGGCCTTTTCGACGCCGGCGCGAAGGTCGATCAGACGAGTGCGATATTCCTTCACGATGTTCCTGATCTGCCGGGACTGGTCTTCGCTCAAATTGAGGTCTTTGGCTAAGGGCGAGTCCCACCAGGGGAAGAAGCCGCGGGGTGGCTGGGCCAGCATGGGCAGGCCGAGAAAGAGCAGGACAAGAGCGAGCCTAGACATGGTTTACTGTGCCTCCTTGACGGAGTTTTCCGAGAACAGGCCGCGGATGGGATCGGTGGCGCGGGGCGCGTCCTGATCGACCACCGAGGCGATTTCGGCGAACAACTGTTCGTCGGTGAGATTGACAGCCACGACCTGAGGCGTCGGCTGCGGCATGGGCTGGTGGAGGGCGATTCCGATGAAAAACAGGAAGGCGGCGGCGCCCGCGGGTACAGCACGCCGGATCCAGGCGGTGCGAGGTTGCCCAATACGATCCAGCACGGCGGCACGCTGGGCGCGGAGGCGCTGTTCAGCCGCGTTGCTCAGCGGCAGAGGCTCAGTGACGGAGGGGCGGCGGAGTTCCAACGCCTGCCAGCGGGCGGAGCATTCCGGGCACGAAGCGAAGTGAGCCAGGCTGAGGTCTGGCGCGAGGTCGAGACCATAGAGGAGGTCGAGCAGATCGTTGTCGTTCCAGTGACGGGTATTCATGTTCATTGGCTGCCTCCCTGCCGCAAAGCGTAGAGATCCTTCAGCTCCTCCCTCAATTTGGCTACCGCGCGGGACATGTGTGCCTTCACGGTGCCAACATCCAGGTTCAAGATTCGAGCGATTTCATCCAGGCTCCGGTCCTCATTGTGCCGCAGCGTGAAGACCGCGCGCTGCCTTCCGGAGAGCTGGTCCAAAGCGGTTGCCAGACGTTCTCCGATTTGCCGGGCGAAGAGCTGGTCGGAGGCGTCCGGCGACGTAGCCGGAGCCATGGCAAGAATGGTCTGCTCATCCTGCTGGTTTGGCCGGCGGCGCCAGAACTGCCAGCGACGCGAGCGCAGCCGGTCCAGGCAGGTGTTGACAGCGATGCGCGTCAGCCACCTGGCTGGTTCCTCGGGCGGAATCTCCTGTTTCTGGAGCGCCCGGTAGGCCTTGAAGAAAGCGTCCTGGGTGGCTGAATCCGCCTCATCCGCCTCGCCAAGCATTCGCTGGCAGAGCAGGAAGATGCGCCGCTGCTCGGAGATCATCCAGGAGGAGAAGTCCGTGACGGGCGACGCCACTTCGGGAGCGGCGACCAACTGATCGGCCATCGAAGCCATCCTAACCGGGAAGACGGCGAACCGGGGCGCTGGGATTACAGGCGGGCGGCGAATTCGTTCAGGCGGTACGGGCTTCCCGTACTGACTCGCGCACCGTTTCCCGCGGCCGGAGCAGGCGGGAGTTCTGCACGCGATCCTCACCGGAGAGCGAACGGGTGCTGAAGATGGAACTGGACTTGGCCAGAGACTTGACGTCGCTGCCCTCTTCGACGACCATTTCGTGCTCCACCCAATTGGAGAGGGGGATATTGCGGAAGAAGAGGCGCTCCTGCAATACCAGGGCCTTGCGATTGACAAACATGGACTTGTTCTCGCGCATGTAGTGGCGCTCTTCCACCCGGAAATCGCCCAGGAACTGGTCGAAGGAGCGGCGCATGGTGGACTCTTCGGCGGCCTTGACCTTCTCCTCGACGAGCTTCTCTTGGTTTCGGATCACGGCGAGCGCTTCGGCCAGGCTCTCGCGCTCCTTGGCGACGGCCACTTCGAGCTTGGCTTGCATGATATAGAAGCTCAGCAGTGCGCTGCCGGCGGCCACAAAGAGCGGGAGAAGAATCCACAGCATGGCAGTCATAGGTTTATCCTTGAACCAATATCGGCGGTGGCGGGTCTCGGCTTTAGGGACAGGCCGAAATAGGGGAAATCACTGAGTGGGGTCCAGCCGATTGCCCGTGAGGATGGAGAGAGCCAACCGCAGTCGGAGCGAGCCGAGGGCAGACAGTAAGCACTTTATTCTGAAAGAGATGCCAGATCCAAAGCCAAGGTGCTTAGAGATATAGGCAGCGGCGCCGGAGACGCGGTCTGCGGCGTAGAGGTTTTCATCACTGGGCGCCGGCGCGTCAGGATGGAAGACGGCCTTGGCGGCCGGAACCACCAGAATCTTCTTGCCGGCGTTGCGAATCTGCCAGCAGACTTCGAGCAGGCTCCAGTGCTCGGAGAAGCGCTTTTCGTCCAGGTAGTTCATGCCGGCGACGAAATTCCTGCGAACCATAAATGCCGTTTCATCAATGGCTTCGGCGGTTCCATCGGCGGCGGAAGCGCGGGGCAAAGGGACGGATCGGAGCGACGCCTCCGCCAGTTCGGACGGGGTGGGCAAATTGAACGCCGTTTGGATCGGGGCGCCGGACGGATCCTCCAGGGCGAGGCCGGCGGCGGTTAAGTCTTCCCGGGACTCCAGCGTTGAGGCCAGGGCCTGTACGGCTCCTGGACGGACCTCCACGCCGGGGTCCAGGAAGAGGATCAGGTCGGCTTGAGCGGTGCGCATGCCGATGTTGCGGGCACGGGTCTTGCCGAAGTTGCGGGGAAGGCGGAGGACGGTGACGGCGGGGAACCCGGCGTCGATGCGGGGACAGCCGTCGGTGCTGCCGGCGTCCACGGTGAGGATTTCAAACTGTTCCCTCCCGGCAGAGGCTTCCAGAGCGGCAATCGAGCGGCGGAGGGCGGCTTCGCAGTTGTGAGCCACGATGACAATGGACACGCGTGGCACGGCCGGGACTTCAGGCGGGTGAGGTGGGACAGCGGGGGGCACCAGAGGAGATAATATCGCACAGAGCTATGCCACGGTTGGTTCTCGCATTATTGCTGATGTCGTCTGTGCAGTGGGCACAACAGTACAGGGCATTTTGGGCCGACGCCTTCCACGAGGGATACAAGACTCCGGCGCAAGTGGATCAACTGGTGGAAAACGCGCTGACCGCCAAGGCGAACGCGATCTTCATGGAGGCGCGGGTCCGCTCCAATAGCTATTTCAGACAATCATTGGAAGGATTTGCCGAAGACAGCGCCGTACCCGCCGGCTTCGACCCGTTGGAGTATCTCATCCAGAAAGCGCACGCCCGGGGCATCGAAGTGCACGCCTGGTATGTGGTGTATCCACTGTGGAGGACCGGCTCACCGCCGCAGAATCCGCAGCACCTCTATCACCTGCACGGGCCGCCGGCGGCGGGGGATGAACGATGGCTGAACGTCAGCTCAGCCGGGGTGGAGACACTAGGGTTGGATCCGGGCCATCCGGGGGTCTTGCCGTACCTGATCGACGTGTTTCTGGAACCGGTGAAGCGCTACGACGTGGACGGGATCCATCTGGACTACGTCCGATACCCGGAGGACGCCGATTATGGCTACAACCGCGCGTCGATCGAGCGGTACTCCAGGCAGAACAACAAGGTAGGTGTTCCGTCGCGGGCGGACGGGGCGTGGAACCAGTGGCGGCGCGATCAAGTGACCGCACTGGTCCGGCAGTTGTACTTGCGGGTCCAGCAACTCAGGCCCGGGGTGAAGGTGAGCGCGGCGACCATTACCTGGGGCAACGGGCCACTGACGGACGCCGAATACAGGGGCAAGGACGCCTACGGGTATGTCTTCCAGGATTGGCGGGGATGGCTCGAGGAGGGCATTCTGGATCTCTCCGTGCCGATGAACTACTTCGTCGAGACGAAGTATGCGACCTACCTGGACCGTTGGGCGGAGTACCAGAAGAACAGGCAGTACGGCCGCGGCTACGTGAACGGGCTTGGGAATTACTTGAACACGCTGCCGCAGACACTCGCGCAACTGGACCGGGTGCTGAGGCCGTCGAGCCTGGGTAATACCCCGTTGGGCGTGTGCTTCTACAGTTATGCTTCGACGCGGAGCGAGGATCCGGCGCAGCGGCCGAATCCCGAGTTCTACCAGGCGATCGGCGAGTATTTCAAAGAGCAAGTGGCAGTGCCGGAGTTGCCGTGGAAGACCCGGCCGGTGAAAGGCCATCTGATGGGGCGGCTGGAGGTGAACGGGGGCGAGAAATGGTGGGCGGACGGCGTGATGGTCCGCCTGGCGGGGCGCGAGGGCGGCGAGCAATCGCGCAGGACCGACGCCAGCGGCTTCTTCGGGTGGGTGGACCTGGCGCCGGGCGAATACAAGGCGCAGATCGAGAGCAACGGCAGGATGGTGTTCGAGTCCGACTGGGTGAGGGTGGAGGCGGGCCGCGTGGCGGAGATCCCTGCCCGGCTGAACGGTGATCAATTCTGCGCCGGGAGGGTTGCTCAAGCTGCGAGGCCGAAACCTTGCTCCAAGGTACGCCGCGGCTGAGGCGGTGCCGCTGCCGAGGGAGATGGCGGGGACGATGGTGGTGGTGAACGGGCTGGCGGCGCCGCTGTTCGAAATCGGCGAGGATTTTGTGGTGATCCAGGTCCCGTACGCCCGTGCGGATCAGTGGATCATTACGGCGCGGCGCGGGGGGACTGAATCCAGGCCGTTGGTGCTGGCCTCCGTGGAAGCGCTTCCGGAGATTGTGGAAGTGCGGCGCAGCGGGGGAGACGGGCTGGAGATCTTCGCTACCGGCCTGGGAATGACGGATCCGCCCGCGCTTTCGGGCGCGGGAGGAAGCGCCGAGGAGCCCTATCATCGAACGATCCTGCCGGTGCGTGTGCTGATTTCGGGCGAACAAGGCGAGGTGGAGATCGAACCGGCGTACGCTGGGCTCCAGCCGTGGATTCCGGCGCGCTACCTGGTGCAGGCCAAGCTGCCGGCGGGGGTGAGCGTGGGTCAGGTACGGATCAAGGTGGGGGAAGCGCTGTCGGCGCCTGTTGCTTTCTAACGGATACTGCGCGCCAAGGCGCGGGTTGTGGCGATGCGCTGTTTGATGTCCGGGTGGGAACTGATCCACGTCAGGGCGCCGCCGGGAGCGCCGGAGGTGGCGGCGTCGAGCGATTCGAGCAAAGCGGGCATGGCGAGGGGGTCGAAACCGGCGCGTTTGAGGAGTAGGACGCCCTCGCGGTCCGCCTCTTCCTCGTCGGCGCGCATGTAATGAAGCGCTCCGAGACCTCCAGCGACCTGCGAGACGAGCCCGGTGGGGTCACCGAAGGCCAGGCTGATGACGGCCTGGATTGCGAAGGCGCGGAAGATGGCGCGGGTGGAGTGGCGCAGGCGGACGTGCTGCATCTCGTGGGCGAGAACGGCGGGGATCTCCTCGCGGGTGACGGCGGCGCGGAGGAGCCCTTCATAGACCAGGATGACGCCGCCCGGAGCTGCCAGGGCATTGACTTCCTCTGAGGCGACGCAGCGCACCCGGAACGTATAAAGTGAGGGCCCAGGCAGGCCGCGAGCGAGGCGCGCGGCGGTATCTTCCAGGCAGGGCTTGGCGCCCGGAGCGATGGAGGCGGCAATGGACTCACCCAGTTCGCGCTCCCATGCGGCGGGAACCAGCCGCGTGGCGGCTCCGGCGGCCCAGGGCAGGCCGCGGGTCCAGATGGCATGAAGGCCGTAACCGGCCAGCAGGAGCAGGGCGAGGGTCCAGAGCAGGAACTGGCGGTTGGCGGAAGTGGCGGAGGTCAATCGATCAATCCCTTGCGAACGGCGAAGCGGACCAGTTCGCCGGTGGAATGGAGGTTGAGCTTCTCCATAATGCGGCCGCGGTGGGCGTCCACGGTGTATACGCTGAGCTTGAGGATCGTCGCGATTTCTTTGTTGGTCTTGCCTTCGGCGATGTGCTGGAGGACCTCACGTTCGCGCGAAGTGAGAAGGTCAATGGGGTCGGTGACGTGCTGGCGATAGTCGGTGAGGACGGCGTCGGCGATGGCGGGGGAGAGATAGCCTTCCCCCTTGGCGATCGAGCGGACGGCAGCCAGCAGGTCGGCGTCGATGGCGTCTTTGAGGAGGTAGCCGCGGGCGCCGGCCCGAAGAATCTCACGGACATAGACGGCGTCCTTGTGCATGGAGAGGGCCAGGACGCGGGTTCGTGGGGAGGATTCAGTGAGGCGGCGCGTGGCCTCGATGCCGTTCAGCTCGGGCATGGCGACGTCCATCACGACAATGTCGGGCGTGAGGCGAGTGGCTTCGGAGATGGCTTCACGGCCGTTGCCGGCCTCCCCGACGATTTCCATGTCGGGCTGGGATTCCAGGATGCGGCGGAACCCCTGACGAACGACGCTGTGGTCATCGGCCAGCAGAATGGTGATTTTCTTGTTGCTCATTGCTATGGCGGAGACGGGTGGTCAGTCCGACCGTTCTTTGGCGGGGAAGGAAGCGTCGATTTCAACGCCCTGACCCGGAGCGGTCTGCACCTTTAATTCTCCCCCAGCGCTGCGCGCTCTGGCGCGCATGCCAACCAGCCCGAGACCATGGTCGGCGGACGCCGCGCCGGGTTGGACGCCCTGGCCGTTATCGGCGATGTGCAACTTGATCTGGCCGTCCTGGCGGTGGAGGCGGACTGTCACGCGGGTGGCCTTGGTGTGGCGGGCGACGTTGGTGAGTGCCTCCTGCGCGATCCGGAAGAGGTGGGTTTCCGTCTCGTCGGCGACGCGCCCCTCGAAGCTGGACGAGCATTCGACGTCGATGCCGGTACGGAGCTTGAAACGGTCGCAGAGCCACTTCAGGCCGGCGGGCAGGCCGAAGTCGTCAAGTATGGTGGGCCGGAGGAGTTGGGACAGTTCGCGGACGTTGACGATGGCCTCGTCGACCAGGTGCAGGCAGTCGTCGAGCTGAGGGCGGCCGCCATTGGCGTGCTCGGTGAGGGCGACCAGGTTGGCCTTGACGGCGGTGAGGGACTGGCCCAATTCGTCGTGCAGCTCGTGGGAGAAGCGGCGCGCCGTGGTCTCCTGCTTCTCGAGCAGGTTCCAGGAGACGCGGCTGAGCTCGCCGGTCTGCCATTCAAGCTGGCGGACGAGATTGACGGCGAGCCGGACGGTGTAAACAGCGCAAAGGAGAGCAAGCAGGAGGCTGGCGCCGAGAAGGACGGAGGTCTGCTGGAGCATGCGACCGGAGATATCTTCTAACTGCTGCTTCAGCTCAACGGAGCGGCGTGCCTGGACTTCGACGAGTTTGTCGACCAGGGACAACACGCTTTGGTGGGCACTCATCAACCGGCGCAAAGGCCGCTGCGGCCCCCGCTTTGTGTCGAGCATTGCGCGGGCCTCAACGGAGAAATGCGTGACGGCCTTGTACAGATCCTGCCACAAGGCCTGGGCCGGCTCATCGGCGGCGTCGGCGGCGATCTTCTCGATGTCGCGATCAGAGGCCTCGAGTTGACTGAGAAGTTGCTCGCGGTCGATTTTGTCGGGCGTCTGGGCGAATCCGGCGAAGATGGCGTTGATGGCGCGCTGCTCGCGGAGAACGGCGTCGAGGAGGTCCTGGATGCGAACCTGCTCTTCCAGGAGTTCTCCGGTGGTGGCGCGGATGCTGCTGATGCTGCGGACGCCGAGCAGTCCGGCGCCGAGCATGAAGAGGATAACGAGAGAAAAGCCGGCCAGGACGACCCGTGTAATGGCCCTCTGGGTGACCGGTCGCACCAGGGCCATCGCCACAGAACCGAATTGAGACTGGCGCACCGACATGGACAAAACTATCCATCTCCAGCATGTAACAAGTCTCACGGGAGCGGAATCCCTTGAGCGGGCTATTCCGGCGGCGGATATGTAGGGGGAGGGAACGGGAAACAGGCCGAAGGATAGAAGTATCTTACGATCCAATGCGACTTCTGTGCCAGTCTTAGCCCGGCCACGGGATGGGCTGGAGAAGGATTTCTCTTCATACTGGAATGGAGTGACTTCTGGATTGGTAGCAAGAGTGATTCTGCCGTGCCTGGCTATTGGCATGGCCTGCGGTCAGGAGGCGTCGCAGGCGCTCACGATTGACCAGGCGGTGGATGAGGCGCTGAGAAACAACCTGGCGCTCCTGGCGGAGAAGCAGAACGTACCAATCTCCAAGGCTCGTGAGATTCAGGCAGCTCTGCGCCCCAACCCGGTCATCAACTTCGCGTGGGACTACTTGGATTGGCTGCGGAGAGGGTTGACCATCGATAACAGCGCAGGCCCTTCGGAGTGGAACACCCACATGGACTACATCATCGAGGGGCCCGGCAAGCGGCCGGGGCGAATAGCGTTGGCCAGACTGGCGACGGTAGTGACTGACCTGAGACTGATTGATTCGATTCGTCTTATGACGTTGAACGTGCGGTCCACCTGCGTCGAGTACCTGCTTGCCAAGGAGGGCGTGGATCTGGCGCGCCAGAACCTGAAAGTGTTCAATGACATCATCCGTGTCAACGAGGCGAAGGTACAGGCGGGCGACCTGGCTGGAGTGGAACTGATCCGGACGCGAGTGGCACAGCAACAGTTCGAAAATACGCTGCGGCAGGCTGAATTGCGGCTTCGCACGGCCGCCAATGACCTGCAACAAATGCTTGGGCGTAAGACGAAGGACCCAGGCTTTGACATTGTGGATCGGTTGAACGAGCGGCCCGTGGTTGTGATCCTGAGTGAAATGAAGTCCCAGGCGCTGGAGCAGAGGCCGGATCTGCAAGCCCAGAGGAAAGACGCTGAGCGGGCGGCGGCGGACACCAGGCTGCAGAAGGCGTTGGCGAAGCCGGATTACACCGCAAGCCTGATGTACCACCACCAATACGGCTACTCAAACGGCCGGACGTTCGGCCTGTACCTCCAGTTCCCTCTTCCGTTCAACAACCGGAACCAGGGCGAGATCGCGCGTTCGCAACTGGAGACGAGGCAGGCGGAGCTGCGAGGGCAGTCATTGGAGACTGTGATTTCGACGGAAGTCGAAAACGCATACCAGCAGTACATGAGCGCGTGGAATCTCCTTGAGAGGACCAAGGGAAGCCTGATGGCGGAGGCGAAGCAGGTGCGCGACATCATGGAGTTCAGCTACCGGCGCGGAGAGGCGTCGCTGCTGGAATTCCTGGACGCACAGCGCGCTTACATCGACGCTGTTCAGAGCTACAACGCAGCCCGGGGCGATTACACGAAGAGCCTCTTCCTGATCGACGCAGTGACCGGAAAGTCCGTAAACCCATGAGGATTGTAGGATTGATCATGCTGGCCGGCCTGCTGGCCGGCTGCTCGAAGCACGAAGACGCCGCCAAGAGCCAGGTTCCGGCCGCAGCGCCGGTTCCGGGCGAGGTAAGCATCCCCCCCGATTCCCCTAAGCTATTGCAAATCAAGGTGGAAACCGTGAAAGAGACGGAAGTGCCGGTGGGTGAAGTGGACGCTCCGGGCAAGATTGAAGTCAACCCGAACAGGGTGTCGCGGGTAGTGACGCCAGTGGCCGGGCGCATCACCCAGGTCTTTGTGAAACTGGGCGATGCGGTGAAGGAAGGCGAGCCGGTGGCAACCATCGAGAGTCCGGACGCCGACGTAGCGATCTCGGCCTACCTGCAAGCCGATTCGGCGCTGGGGCAGATGAAAGCGAATCTGTTGAAGTCGCAGGCCGATCTGGAACGGACGCGCGACCTGCTCGAGCACCAGGCGATTGCAAAGAAAGAAGTGTTGAACGCCGAGAATGCCATGGTTCAGGCAAAGGCGCAGGTGGAACAGGCCGTCGCGGCGCGCGAGCAAGCTTCGCGCCGGCTGGCGATCCTGGGACTGAAGGCGGGCGAGTTCGGGCAGAAGATCACGCTCCATGCCCCGGTCTCCGGCAAGGTGCTGGAGTTGAGCGTCGTTCCCGGGGAGTTTCGGAACGACACCAACCAGCCTCTCCTGACGATCGCAGACCTGAGCACGGTGTGGATCGCGTCGGACGTGCCGGAGACGGCGATCCGGTTCATCAAGCTGGGCGAATCCATCGACCTCGAGCTGAGCGCGTATCCGGGAGAGCATTTCATGGCGCACGTGAAGCGCATCGCTGACGCGGTGGATCCCACGACGCGCACCGTAAAGGTGCGGGCGGAGATGCAGAACCCGCAAGGACGACTACTGCCGGAGATGTTCGGCCGCATCCGCCACGTGGAGGGGTTGCAGACGATGCCCGCAGTGCCCGCAGCGGCAGTCCTGCAAGGGCAAAGCGGCAGTTACCTCTATGTGGAAACCGGACCTGGGCGATTCCGTCAAACCGGCGTGCAGACGGCGAACCGCGTGGGGAACCTTCTGGGAATCACTAGCGGAGTCCAGGCGGGAGATCGCGTTGTGACCGACGGCGTAATGCTGCTGAAGGGCAATTGAGGGAGAAGCGGCCTTGATCGCACAACTGCTTCGATTCGCGCTTCGTCAACGCTTCATCACGCTACTGATCGGCCTGGCCCTGATCGGAGCCGGAACCTGGGCTTACCAGCAATTGAAGATTGAGGCGTATCCGGACATCTCCGATACGCAGGTGGTCGTGATTTCGGAATACCGCGGGCGGGCGGCGGAAGAGGTGGAGCAGCAGGTGACAGTGCCGCTGGAGCGGGCGCTGAACAGCGTGCCGAACGTGATCGCGCGCAGATCGCGAACCATCTTCGGCTTGTCCGTGGTGGAATTGACGTTTGCCTACGGGGTGAACGACTACTTCGCGCGCCAAGTGGTACTGGAAAAACTACGGGACGCGAATCTGCCCCCGGGCGTGACCCCTGCGCTGGGCCCGCTGTCCACGCCCATCGGCGAGTTGTACCGATACTCACTGGAGGGGCCCGGCTACAATGCGATGCAGTTACGGGAACTGCAGGACTGGGTGATTGAGCCGCGGTTCCTTCAGGTGCAGGGCGTAGCGGACGTGACGCCATTCGGCGGCCTGATCCGGCAGTACCAGGTGGAGATCGACCCGTTGTCGCTGGCCAAGTACGGGCTGACGGTATCGCAGGTGGCGCAGGCGCTGGACGCCAACAATCAGAATGCCGGCGGAGCGATGCTGGACAACGGGCAGCAGGCGCTGGTGATCCGGGGAGTGGGGCAGGTGAAATCCATCGCCGACGTTGAGAGCATAGTCGTCAGCGAGTCAAAAGGCGTGCCGGTGTTTATCCGGGATGTGGCGAGGGTGAAGTTCGGCGCGCCGCCGCCGACCGGCATCTTCGGGGTGAACGAGAAGCAAAACGGCGTGGAAGGCATCGTGCTCATGCGCCGGGGCGAGAACCCGAGCGAGGTGTTGGCGGGCATCAAGGATGCAGTGGAAGAGCTGAACTCCACGCGGCTTCCGCAGGGGGTGAAGATTTCACCGATCTACGACCGGACGGATCTGGTGAACAACACCCTGGGAACGGTGACGCACACGCTTCTGGAAGGACTGGTGATCGTCGTCGCCGTCCTGTTCCTGTTTCTCGGCAGCGTCCGCGCGGCGCTGTTGACGGCGATCACGATCCCTCTTTCGCTGCTGTTCGCGTTCGTGTGCATGCAGTTTTCCGGCATACCGGCGAACCTGCTGTCATTAGGGGCTCTGGATTTCGGCATCATCGTGGACGGAACGCTGGTGATGGTGGAACACGTAGTGCATATGCTGGTGGAGCGGCAGCGGGCCGGCAAACTGGGAGCGCATAGCGGAGTGGTGGGGGCGGTGCGGGATGCCGCGCTGGAAATGGAGCGCCCGATCTTCTTCTCGCTGATGATCATCATCAGCGCCTACATCCCGCTCTTCACCCTGGAGCGGGTGGAGCGGCGGCTGTTCACGCCCATGGCGTTCACCATCTGCTATGCGCTGCTCGGCTCGATGCTGATCGCTCTGACGCTTGTCCCGGTACTGGCCACCTACCTGTTCCGGCATGGCGCGAAGGATTGGGACAATCCAGTTCTGCACTGGCTAGGCGATATATACCGGCGGGCCTTGAACTCGACGATGAAGCGGCCGAAGGTGACGGTTGGATCGTCGATCGCGGTGGTGCTGGCGGCGTTTCTGCTGGCCGCATCGCTGGGTTCGGAGTTCCTGCCGCAGTTGGACGAAGGCGTGATCTGGGTGCGGGCGACGCTTGCGCCGGGCGTGTCGATCGATAAGTCGGCGCAGCTGGCCGGCCAGATACGAACGGTTCTGGCGAAGTTCCCGGAAGTGAAGCTCGTGAGTTCGCAGAGCGGGCGCAACGACTCGGGGACGGACCCGTACGGCGCGAACCGGAACGAAGTGTTCCTGGCCTTGAAGCCCTACGACACGTGGACCAGCGGGAGGAACAAGGCGACCCTCATTGAAGCGATGTCCAAGGAATTGAGGAATGAGATTCCTGGGGCCGCATTCAGCTTCACGCAGCCGATTATCGACAACGTGACGGAGGCGGTAACAGGTTCGGCCGCGGACCTGGCGGTGATCTTCACCGGGCCGAACCTGGACGAACTGCGCGCGCAGGCCCGGCAAGCGCTTGAGGTGATCAAACATGTACCCGGCGCCGCGGATTCTGCCATCGAGCAGGAGGATGACCAGCCGCAACTACGCATCGAGGTCGACAGGCAGGCGGTGGCGCGGTACGGCATCAACGTCCGAGACGTTCAGGACGTCGTGGAGATGGCAGTGGGCGGCCGCGCGGTGAGCACCGTGTTCGAGGGCGAACGAGTCTTCGACGTGACGGTGCGTTACGTTCCGGAGGCGCGCAAGGACGCGCACGTGATTGGAGAGATCCTGGTTTCGACGCGCGAAGGCGGACGCGTGCCCCTGTCGCAACTGGCTCGCATCGAGGTGGTGAACGGGGCGAGCATCATCGCACGGCGCGAAAACCGGCGCCAGATCACGGTTCGCACCAACATCAGGGGGCGAGATCAGGGCAGCTTTGTGGCGGACGCACAGGCGCGATTTGACAAGGCCATCCGCGTACCGAAGGGGTACGAAGTGGACTGGGGAGGGCAATTCGAGAACCTGACCAGGGCCAAGCGCCGTCTGACCTTCATCATGCCGGTCACGGTCGCCGTGATCTTCCTGCTGCTTTTCTGGACCTTCGGATCGCCGGTTTACGCGGGGCTGGTGCTGATGAACGTACCGTTCTCATTGGTGGGAGGGATCGTGTTCTTGTGGATGCGCGGCATCAATCTCAGCGTGTCGAGCGCGGTGGGCTTCATCAGTCTATTCGGTGTGGCCGTCATGAGCGGCGTGCTGGTGGTAGCGGAGATCAACCGGAGGCGCCGCAGCGATCCCGAATTGGGGGTGCCTGAGGCCGTGGTGCAGGGGGCGCTGGCGCAGATGCGGCCTGTGCTGATGATGATTGTTGTGGCGCTGTTGGGGATGGTGCCGGCGGCGCGCGCCACGGGAATCGGCAGTGACGTGCAGCGGCCCCTGGCGACGGTTGTTGTCGGGGGATTGCTTTCGACGCTGCTGCTAACGCTCCTGGCGCTGCCGAGCCTGTATCTGCTGGTTGCTGGGGATTCGAAGAAGAAGGAGGCGGCGCAAGAGGAATGAAAGTTCTTTTGATTTTCCTCTCGGAAACCGAGAGCCACGGCGAAGTGCCGCTGTACGAGGCCGTGGTGCGCAAACTGAACAACCTGGGCGTGGAAGGGGCCAGCGTGATGCGCGGAGTGATGGGTTTTGGCAAGGGCCACCACGTGCACCGCGGGCGGCTGTTCGGCGTGAGCGACGACCGGCCGGTTATGATCATGGCGGCCGACGACGAGGCCCGGTTGCGGAAGGCTTCCGGCGCCATCCGTGAACTGATCCCCGATGCGCCGATGCTCTTGCTGGACGCTGAGGTGCTGTAGCGACTATTCGCTGAAGATGTTGATCTGGCCTATGCCACCCTTGACGTCCAGGCGGATGGTGGTCTTAGCCTTGCCGTAGGCGTCGTTGAACCACCGATTGCCGTCCTTCTTCATGCCCCGGACCTCGATGGACCCGATGCCGCCGCGGGCCTCGGCGACGACGCCGATGGTTGAAGGCACGCGGACGGTTGCCTCGCCGACGCCACCATTGATGTTGACGTCGTAGTCCTTCTCGGGCTTCCCGCGGAGGTCCAGGTCCACGGTTCCGGCGCCCATGTGGATCTCCACGCTGCGGAGCGTGAGGTCGCGGAGGTCCAGGACGCTCTCACCGGCGCCGCAGCGAACGGCGAAATCGAGAGGGATCGTATTGACCAGTTGGATCTTCCACTGATTCTTGAGGTCACCGATCATCGTCGTGCCCTTGGGCTGGCGAATGGAGAGGCGGCCGCGGAAGCTGGAGTCGTCGTGGCGGACCTCAGGCTTCCACGATGGGACGTTGTAGGCGAATTCGGCTTCCAGCAGGCCGGCTGCGCCGCCGCGGACGTCCAACTCCCCGGCGCCCATGGTGAGATCCACTTGCACCAGTTCCGCGTGGCCGGCCTTCTCCTTGCCGATCACCACTTTGTCGCGCACGATGGGGCCCGGCCGGTCCGATGGTGAACCCGAATCATCAGACAGGTTGATATGGCAGCCTGCCCCCGCCAGGCAGGAGAGAGCCAGGACGGAGCGGCGAGTGCGGAATAGCATTGAGTTTCTCCAGTCCTATGTAATTACGTAAACGCAACCGGATCAGTTCGCCGCCGGAGCGACGGGCCGAAGGACGACCCGTTCCAGGTTCACCGTTCCGCCCTGCGACTGGATGCGAACCCGGGCCTCGGCCGGCCCGGCTTTCACTTCTACCTCGCCAACAGACGAGGTCTTGAAAACCCAGTCGCCGCCGGTGTTGATGGACTTGGCTTCAAGTTTGGCGCCGCCGATCTCCACCGTCAACGGCGTCCCGGCGCGGCGAGAGGAGTAACTGACCTCGACCACATAACGGCCGGCCTTGGGGGCTTCCAGCGTCCAGGAAGGCACATCCGAGTCGCGGGTCCAGCGGGTGAGGAAGACGTGGCCGAGGGCATTCTCCTTCCTGGCGCGCTGTCCGAATGCAGTTTCGATCTCGCAGGACTCGACGCCGAGGCTGATGACGCCTCTGGGGCCCGGACGGTTGGCGAACGGGACGGTGACGGGTGAGCCGTCCAGACTCAATTCGACGACGCTGGCGATCTCGTCCGGAGCCCCGCCGGGGATGGTGATGACGACATCGTCGCCATCGCGGGAGGATCGGAGCTGGCGGGAGGGGTCGGCGAGCAGGCGCGCCGAATGGACGATATTGCGCAGGCCGGCGACGCGCAGTACGCCATTCTGAGGCCAGTCGAAGACGTGCAGGTAGAGCTTGCGGCCCTTGGTGGTGGCGCGGCCGAAGAACGACATGCGCTCAAAGGGGCTGGCGGTGGTGCCGTAGATCGAATCGCTGTTGATCTTCATCCAGCGGCCCACGGCGTTCAAACGGGTGATGAACTCATCCTGGATAGTGCCATCGGGCTTGGGGCCGACGTTGAGCAGCAGGTTGCCGCCCTTGGAGACCACCTCGATCAGCATTCGGATCAGATCACGCTCGGTCTTGAAGGAAGTTTCGTACTTGTTGTATCCCCAGGAGTCATCGTTGATGGTGACGCAGGCCTCCCACAGGATGGGCGTGCCCGAGGGGTCCTTCATGCCGGTGGCGGGGACGTACTGCTCCGGAGTGCCGAAGTCGGCCTTGTTGCCGGGCTTGCGTTCGTACAGGCGGTCGTTGATCAGGGTATTGGGCTGGAGGCCGCGGATGAAATCGTAGATCTCGTCGTCGCGCTTGGCCTCGGCCAGGGTGTGCTCCCACTCGCCGTCGAACCACATCATAGCGACGTCGCCGTAGCCCGTCAGCAGCTCCTTGATCTGGGCCTTCATGAAATCGATGTAGCGATTGTTGTTGCCGCCCTCCTTGAAGTTCTTGGGAAACTCCCAGGCGCGCCGCGGCCGGTAGTCGGGATGACGCCAGTCCATGATGGAGTGGTAGAAGCCGAGGCGCATGTCCTTCTTCTTGGCGGCGGCGGCTAGCTGTTTCAGCGGGTCGCCGGGGTAGGGCGTGATTTCGATGTCGTAGTCGCTCACCTGGCTGCGGAAGATGCTGAAGCCGTCGTGGTGCTTGGAGGTGATGACCATGTACTTCGCGCCGGCGTTCTTGGCGAGATCCACCCAGGTGTCGGCATTGAAGTGAACTGGGTTGAAGGAGCGGGCGTACACGTCGTAGTCAGCCTGGGGAATCTGCGCCTGGGTGCGGATCCACTCGTGCCGGCCGATGACGGAGTAGGCGCCCCAGTGGATGAACATGCCGAACTTGGCTTCGCGGAACCAGCGCGTGCGCTCCTCCGCTGAAAGCGGCATCTGAGAAGGTTGCGCCTGAGCCAGAGTGGCGAGCATCAAAGCAACAGCGGCGATTCGAGCGGGTTTCATGGGGATCTGAAGCGTATTCTAGCGCTTCCGCCGGCACCTGCCCATCGGATAGCATGTTTTCGAGAGGACTACTTCATGAGGAACGTCATCATCATCGGATCCGGGTGCGCGGGCAACACCGCGGCTATCTACACGGGGCGCGCAGGTCTGAAGCCGCTGGTGATCAGCGGCCACGAACCGGGCGGGCAGCTCTCACTGACCACGGAGGTGGAGAACTTTCCGGGTTTTCCGGAGGGCATCATGGGCCCGCAGCTTGTGGAGAACATGAAGCAGCAGGCGTCTCGATTCGGAGCCGAGTACCTTTCCGGCAAGGTGGAGGAGGCGGATCTCTCCAAACGGCCGTTCCGGCTGAAGGTGGACGGCGAGTGGCACGAGTGCCGGACCCTGATTGTCGCCTCCGGCGCCTCGGCGCGATGGCTGGGCCTGCCGAACGAGCAGCGGCTGATCGGCCACGGCGTGAGTTCCTGCGCCACTTGCGACGGCTTCTTTTACCGTGACAAGAAGATCATGGTGATCGGCGGAGGCGACTCGGCCATGGAGGAGGCGAACTTCCTGACGCGGTTTGGCTCCGAGGTGACGCTGGTGCACCGCCGCGACGAGTTCCGGGCCTCGAAGATCATGCTGGAGCGGTGCAAGGCCAATCCGAAGATCAAATGGCTGACGAGCACCATTCCGGTGGACATCTTCGATGCATCGAAGAACTCCGTGGAAGCGGTCCGGCTGAGAAACGTGACGACGGGCGAGGAGTGGACGCAGGAGGTGGACGGTTTCTTCCTGGCCATCGGCCACGTGCCCAACACGCAGCCGTTTGTGGGGCAACTCGACCTGGACGCCGAGGGATTCATCGTGAGCCACGGTGGGGCGCGCACCAACATCGCCGGGGTATTCCACGCCGGCGACGTGGAGGATCGCACCTACCGGCAGGCCATCACGGCGTCAGGCGCGGGCTGCAAGGCGGCCATCGAAGCCGAGCGGTTCCTGGAGGCGGAAGGGCACTGAGGCCCGTCCCTCAGTTGTTGTCCTTGCGCTGGTAGGGCGCCTGGCGGTACTTGGCCGCCTCCTCCTGCGCGCCCTGGGTGTTGTCCTTCGTGCGGATGGCGAGCGTGTACTCGTTCACCGCGCGCTCCCTTTGCTGGGTGACATCGAAGATCTTGCCCAGGTTGATGTGGCTCCAGACCTCCGTCCACTTGGGCTCCAGGTCGCCGTTGAGCGCCTCGCGGAATTCGTTGGCGGCCGACTGGTAGTTACCCTGGAGGAAGAAGACCTCGGCCACGCGGTAGTGGGCCAGCGAGCTGATGCGGGTGACGTCGAGAGCCTTTTGGTATTCCCTGAGCGCCTCGTTGTACTCGCCGATCTCGGCGAACTGTTCACCCTTCCGGATGGCGACGGCCACGCGCATGGCCGGACTGAGGCGGAGCACGCGCCCGTTGGGGTCGATGATCACCTTGCGCGGTTTACCGAAGGTCTCGACCGAAAAGTCAGTGGCCGGGCCCACGACCTCGACGCGCTTGTCCTCAGGATTGCCCTCGGTTTCGATCCGCAACTCCACAGGCATTCGGAACGTGTCCAGGTCCTGCTGGATCTTGCCCATCACGCGGAAGCCCTTCTGCGTGCGGTAAATGGTGTAGTCCATCTTGAATTCCGGCGCGCCGGTGGATTCCAGCCACTGGATGAAGAAGCCCTGGAGCACCTGCCCCCCGGCGGCTTCAGCGAGTTTGCGCAGGTCGTCGGTTGAAATGGACTTGCCGGCGAACTGGTTGGTGACGGATTTGAGAAGCTTCTGGAAATTGGCGTCGCCAATGATCCAGCGCAGCATGTGGTAGGTGGCGGCGCCTTTACTGCCGGTGACGGCGAAGAACTCCGGGGAGTAGTCCTCAAAGCGCGCGGCCTGGCGGACCGGCGCGTCGGTGACGGTCATGGCGTCGACGTAGAGATCCTTGATCTCGAGTTCCAGCGACGACGGGCCGTTCAGTTGTTCCAGGTACATCAGCTCGGCATACTTGGCCATGCCGTTCGCAATCCAGATGTGGTTGCGGTTCACGGGGGAGATCAGGTTGCCGAACCACTGCCGGGTGATCTGGTTGGCGAGCAGGCGGTTGGACGGCTGCTGCGATATGGCCGAGGGAGCGAGGAATAGGACGCCGGGCGCGGAGTAGCCCCCGGGGGCGTCGGCGCCAGTCTCCACCAGCGTCAAGTCCTTCTGCGGAGGGACGCCGAACACGCTGGTGAGATAATTCATGACCTTGGCGGTCTCTTCACCGTATGCCCTGGCGAAGCCCTGCCGCTCTCCGGAGAACCAGATGTCGGTGGTCACGCCTTCGGCGGCGATCTTCTGGGCGCTGCCCTTCACCACAGCCAGGCTGCCGGGGAACCCATCGCCGGGATAGCGGAATGTGCTGCCGGCCGGACCGGGCAGTTCGACGCCACTGGTGACGACTTTGAATCCTGAGGGCACGCTTGCGGTGAGTTCCATCGTGTACCGGTCGGAGGTGTATCCGCTGACCGGGAACCAGCGCGCAGGGTAGAGCAGGAAGGCATGCTCCGGCGTAATTGCGGCGAACTTCAAACCCGTGACAGGCGACTCCTCGTCACCACTCAGACGGCCGGCATAATTGAAGGTCAGCGTGCTTTTCGCGCCCTTGGCCAGTGGCTCGGGCAAGCTGACGCGGACCGTGAAGTCCGGAGAGTTGCGCGTGGTTTGCAGGGCTGCGCCGCCAGTGGTGGTCACGCTGGTGAGGTTGAGCGCGTTGTTCAGCTCGAAAGTGACGTTGTTGAGCTTATCGTCGACGGCGGAGAAGGTCACCGTTGCGGCGGAGCTGAGCGTCTGCTGGCCCGGGTCGATCTTGACTTCGAGCTTGTAGGACTCGACGTCGATCGGCGAGCGGCGGTCCTGCGCAGACAACAGGGCGGGCAGGGCCGCAATGGCCATGAGCTTCAAGATCGGGTGGAAGGCGAAGAGCTTCATCTTGCTATCTCTTAACTATGACGCGAGAATCCTGGCTGCGGACTCGTCGAATGGGTTGCCACCGGTGGAGAGCGACTGCCGGACCTCGGCCAAACCAGCTTTCATGACGGCTGTTTCCGAGGGCGATTGCAGCAGCCGCAGGGCCTCGCGGGCGATCACCGCGCCTGTCATGTCGCCCTGGATCAGCTCCGGAACGATCTTCCTGCCGGCGATCAGATTGACCATGCAGTAGAACGGCGCACGAACAAGGAACCTGCCAAACGTCCAACTCAGCGCCATTACCTTATAGAAAGTGACCATCGGCGTGCCGAGCAGAGCGGCCTCCACGGTCACCGTGCCGCTGGCGGCGAGAGTCAGGCTGGAATGCCCCATCGCGTCCCAGGTCTCGCCTTCGCAATACCTCGCGCCGGCGCTCAGCACGGGGGCAAAGAGCCCATCGCCGAAGCGCACCCGAGCGCCCGGCGGGGCGGCGAGCAGGAACGTGCTGGGGCGGCGCGCGGAAATCACGTCGATCGCCTCACGCAGGGCAGGCATGTGGCGGGCGATTTCTCCTCTTCTGCTACCCGGACAAAGAGCGATCAATGGGCGATCCTCCGGCAGGCTGTGTTTGCGGAGGAACTCCGCGCGGCCCAGGCTGGTCCGCACCACGCCCGCCAACGGGTGGCCGATGTAGTGCGCATTGACGCCACGAGTCCGGAAGAATGTCTCCTCGAAGGGAAAGATGCAGTGCAGCTCCTTCACGTTTCGTTTGAGTTGGGCGACCCGCCCTTCGCGCCAGGCCCAGGCCTGGGGGGCCACGAGGTAGTAGACGGGGATGCTCAGCCGGGTGAGCCGCCGGGCCAGCGGCAGGTGGAAGTCGGGGCTGTCGGTCAGGATGGCCAGATCCGGATTCTCCCGTTTCGCCGCGGCGATCAGGCGGCGGTATTCGCCGTAGATCCGCGGGATATGGTGGAGAACCTCCAGCAATCCGACCACGGACAAGCTGGCCGCGTCCACTTCGGTCCGTACCCCGGCGGCCCGCATCTCGTTGCCTGTACAGCCGAAGAATGCAGCATCGGGCTCCCGGCGGCGGATAGCCGATACGACGCCCGCCGCGTAGCGGTCGCCCGAGGCTTCTCCGGCCGAGATCAGGATCTTCAACGGCACCACTCCAGTGTAGTGTCAGATAGAGTCCCGGCGATTCAGGCGGCTGCTTCAGAGGCGTCTGCTAGACTGGAATTGCACTTGAAGAAAATCGCGCACACTACGCCGCAACGGCTCAATCTGGGCCAGTTGGCTGACCGGTTCCACGGCGAGATGATCCCCATCGGCACGCGCTTTCGCTATGTCTGCGCTGCCGTCTCCCTGAG
>JACRKW010000097.1 GCA_016215215.1 Acidobacteriota bacterium | reverse complement strand
CTCGCCCCGACCATTCATCCCTCCGATCCCCCAAAGCTTTCCGGCTCTCCGCAGAAAATGGGGGCTCTCCGCAGAAAATGGGGGGCAAGCCGGATCCCACCTCAGTTAAGCACATAAGACCTTCACTCGCAGGCGCTCGAAGTAGGCATCCAGCGACATTACCCTGCTGGCGATCTGAATCGTTGCGACGGCTGGCTCGGGATCATCTTAGCGTGCTCAGAAGCGGCCGGCGTCGACGTCGTGGAGGAAGCTGATGAGACCGGAAACGTAGACCTGCTGGTCGTCGTAGTAGGCCATGTGGCTGCCGTTGGGGCAAAAGAGAAAGCGCCCTCTTTGGACCTTCTTGGCGATCAGCTCCATTGCGGCGGGATCCATGGTGTCATGGCGGGCACCGATGGCGAGGGTAGGAACCGAGATCTTGGGCAGGTCAACGGTGCGGTCCCAGTTGGCGAGCTTGCCGCTGGCGCCGAGTTCGCTGGGGCCCTGCATGGGCACGTAGATCTTCTGGTTGATTTTTGTGAAGGCGCGGTTCACGGGATCGGGCCACTCGGCGGGCGGCATGCGCAGGATGTGCTTGGTGTAGTAGTGCTCCATGAGGAGTTGCATGTAGCGGGGATTTGCGGTCTGCCCACTGGATTCGAGGCGATGGATTTCAGCGAGGGCCTTCTGGTCCATGGCGGGCATGAGGACTTTGCGCGCGTATTCGTTATAGGCCGGGATGCTGGACACCATATTGGAGATGATGAGGCCCTTGAGGTTCTGCTGGTACTTGAGAGCGTACTCGGTGGCCAGGATGCCGCCCCAGGAGTGGCCCAGCAGGTAGAAGTTGCCACGGTGGAGGCCGAGGGCCTGGCGGACCTGTTCGACCTCCTCAACGAAGCGCGCGACGTCCCAGAGTTCGGGGGCATCGGGCTGATCGCTGTAGGCGGAGCCGAGTTGATCGTAGAAGTAGTATTCAACGCCGGCGGCGGGGAAGTAACTGTCAAAGGCTTCGAAGGCCTCGTGGGTGGAGCCGGGCCCTCCGTGGAGAAGGAGCACTTTGATGCGGGGATTGTTGCCGACACGCTTGGTCCAGACGCGAAAGTCGCCCTTGGGGGTGTGGATGGGGATCATCCGAACTCCTCCGCTGAGGACGAGGCCGCGAGCTGGGTCCTTGAGGTAATCCGCCGGAATTGGCGAAGAAGGAGGGGGCGGGCCGGTGCAGGAGATCAAGGAGAAAGCGCAGGCGAGGGCGAGGAAAAGGCGCGTCATCGGGAGGGTCCTCTCAGTTGAGTTCTCCGATGGTACTACAGGCTAACGGATGCCCAGTTGGCAGGACATCAACGCTGGAAATCGAGGCGGAGGGCGCAGACTCTATGGTCGGCGTGGGGGAAGACAGCGTCGCCGCAACGCCAGATGATCTCGTCACAGCAGGGCCAGACCTCGTGGACCTGCTTCTAGACGGCGAGGTTGCAGATATAGCAGGCAACAAGGCCTTGCATCTCAGGCGGACTGAAGGAGAGCTGGCAGCGCGGAGCAACGGCGACAGGAGCGGAAGTGCCCGGCTTCAAGGGAGTGTAGGGATGTGAATTCGACGGGGCCCCACACCGGAGAGAGCGAAGGGTAAAGCAGGATCGGAGAACTGCCAGGCGCAGGTCGTCCAGGCAGGAGAGGTGGGATGCCCACCTTTTGTGTGTTGAACCATCGTCAGCCGGGAAATGGACGGTGCGGCTGCAAGCTTTCGATGCGCCGAAAATGATGGTACTCCAGAGATGTAAGGGCAAACCAGCGCTTACGGGGCGAGGAGAAGGGGCGAAAAAAGGCCTACGAGCCTTGGAAGATCGGGAGTAGACTTGACGGAAGTATGGCATTCCCGACCGGGGCCCGGTTTGGCCCCTATGACATCCATAGCCTGCTGGGGGCTGGTGGAATGGGCGAGGTCTACAAGGCGGTAGACACACGCCTGGGGCGGACGGTCGCGTTGAAGGTTTTGGCCGACCAGGGAGCCGGCGGGCGAGCGACCCAACTGAGGCTCGTGCGGGAGGCCAAGGCGTCAGCGGCGCTGGATCACGCGAATATCTGCACGGTGTTGGAGGTTGGAGAGCACGACGGCCGAGCGTTCCTGGCGATGGCGTTCGTGGACGGCAAGACGCTGAGGGAGCGGATCGCCGAGCGGCCTCTGAAGTTGGAAGAGGCGCTGGACATCGCGATTCAGGCGGGGCAGGGACTGCAGGAGGCGCACGAGCGCGGGGTGGTACACCGGGACGTGAAGCCGGCCAACCTGATGGTGACACCGCAGGGCCAGGTCAAGCTATTGGACTTCGGACTGGCAAGGGCGACGGACGACACGCGTATCACGGAGGCGGGGACAGTGGTGGGGACGCCGGCGTACATGTCGCCGGAGCAGGCACGCGGAGATGCCGTGGACCGGCGGAGCGACATCTGGTCATTGGGCGTGGTGCTGTACGAGATGCTCACCGGGCGAGCGCCGTTCGCGGGAGAGAGTCCGACCGCGTTGTTGCGAGCGGTGCTGGACGACGAGCCTGAGCCGGTGACGGCGCTGCGAAGCGGATTGCCGGTGATGCTGGACCAGGTCCTGGCCAAGGCGCTAGCCAAGAATCCCGCAGAACGCTACCAGCACGTGGAAGATCTTCTGGTGGATCTGCGCGCCTTGCAGAGGGGGGCGAGTTCGGGGACGCTGGCACGTCACGCGGCGAGCCGCAAGCAGCACGCCTGGCGCTGGTGGGCAGTGGCGGCCTCGGTACTTGTTTGCATTGCCGGTTTCTTGGTTTGGCGCCAGTGGGGCGGCATGGCTCCGCGCGCGGTGATGCGGTTCATTTCGCCGCTGCCGGATGGTTACACGTTCGTGAAGCTGGACTCCACCGGCTCGGCCATCACCATCTCTGCCGACGGCTCGAAGATCGTCTTCAGCGCCACCAAGGGCGATAAGAACATGATCTTCCGCCGCGACATCGGCGAGTTTGGCGCAGAGCCCATCGCCGGCACCGAGAACGGCGTCGCACCCTTCATCTCGCGCGACGGCCGCTGGGTGGGGTTCGCCGTCGGCCACGAAGTGAAGAGGGTCCCGTACTCGGGCGGTTCGGGCACCGAGGCTACAATGTTGCCGCCGCTGATGAGCATCGACTTCATGTTCCAGGGTGGGGACTTCGACTCGGACGGCAACCCCATCATCGGCCAGTGCAGCCGTGGCCTGCGCAGTGTGGCGATGTCAAGTGGGGGTAGGTCGATCATGACCGATGTGCACGACAAGGAAGCCACCGGGCACCATGTATTCCCATCCATTCTGCCGGGTGGTGACCAATTGCTTTTCACCCGCGTCGGTCCGCAGGCCGTCGACATCTGGCTGCTGAACCGCGTCACCGGGCAGAAGAAGAAGCTTATCGCCAGCGGCGGCTGCGCCCGCTATCTCTCGCCGGGCTACATCGTCTTCGTGCGCGGTGGTGATCTCTACGCCGTTCCGTTCGATCTGAAAACAGGCACCGTTCAGGGCGCCGAAGTGAAGGTGGTCGGCGGGCTGATGGGCCAGTCTGTCTTGGGCCTTGCCCACTGGTCGGTATCCGACAACGGGACGCTCGTCTATGTGCCGGGCCTGTCGACCAGTGAAAGCTGGGCCCAGGCATGGGTAGACATGTCCGGACGAACGCAGCCCGTGCCGGAGCCCCAGGCAGACCCGCTCGGCGTCGGTTTCCACGTCAGTCCGGATGGCACACGCGCGCTCGAATCGCGAGGCTGGATTATGGATGAAACCTACATGGGCATCCGCGAGTTCGGCCGCAATATCTGGCGCAAGATCAGCCCGGGTCATGGCTCAGCCTACTGGGCCGTGTGGTCTCCGGACGGCAGAAATATCGTATACCAGCAGGACGTTGCGCTGGCTTCCGGCGAGGGAGCCCCGACAGGACTGGCCGGCATGAAGCTGAATCTCTTTCTGGTTCCAGCCGATCTGAGCAGCCCACCCCAGCGCCTCACGACCTACCACCGCTGGCAGCACCCTTCGTCATTCTCTCCCGACGGGCGCACCCTCGCCTTCGTACAGGGCTATCAGGACCCTGCGACGAACGAGATCTGGATGCTTCCGATGGACACGCGTAGACCCTATCCCTTCGTCGCCAGCGGCAAAGGCGACACGCACCCCGTGTTCTCACCGGACGGGCGCTGGCTTGCGTACACATCAGGAGAGTCGGGCCACTGGGAGGTCATGGTGCGACCCTTCCCGGGTCCCGGCGGCGCCACTCAGGTCTCCACCGAAGGCGGCTGGGAACCCATCTGGTCGCCCGACGGCCGGCGCATCTACTACCGCACGCTTGACGGCAGCGTCATTCTGAGCGCCGCCTTCACCGCCGGCGCCCCGCTCCGCGTGGAGAAGCCCCAAACCGTTGTGAAAGGCCACTACTGGCCGGGGAATGGATATGGCCGTTTTTATGACCTGGCGCCCGACGGCAAGCGCTTCCTCGTGATTCTGGGACCTGATCCTGTCCAGCCCGTCAGCCAGTACGTCGTCGTATTGAACTGGGTGGAAGAGCTGAAGAGACTTGTGCCGCTGAAGAATTAAGCATGGAACCGAGAATCATCGCCATAGCCGGACCACTCGAGGGAGCGGCCTGGCCGCTGGATCGCGAACTCACGGTGGGTCGCGACAAGGCCAACGCAATCTTCATCGATGACCTATCGATTTCGAGACGCCACTGCGCGTTCGTGGTGGAGGGCGGCCGCTGCATGGTGCGCGATTTTGGCAGCAGTAACGGCTCGTTCGTCAACGGCCAACCGGTGACTGAGCGCAGCCTTGAGCACGGCGATCAGGTGCGGATCGGCCGCTCAATATTCCGCTTTTCCTCCCGCGAGGAGCCCGCGGCACTGCGTCCAGGATCGAAGGTAGGGGCCACGCAGGTGCTCAAGCTCGAGGATTCGCGGCTCTTGCGGCCCGACCTGCTCCACGCCGCAGCGCAGTCAGAGCGTTTGCGCCAGCAGATGGATGCACTGCTCGGTTTCGTCTCGTCGCTGGCCGGCTCGAGCGGGCTCGACGGGTTGTCGGGGAGGATCGCCGATGTGCTGGCCGGGAGTCTCCCTTCCGCGTCCGCCGCCGTGCTGTGCCCTTCCGGTGAACCCGGCGAGTATGAGTTTCTGGCGCGCACTGCGGCGGGCTTTGAGATCGCCCCCGAGGTTGTCGAGCAGGCCATTGCAGAGGGCGCAGGTGTGCTGGCCGGCGGGGACGCGCTGGCGATGCCCGTGCGCGGAGGCTCCGGGGTGGTGGCAGTGGTCTGCCTGGACGCGCGCAACGCCGCCGAGCGGCTCGATGAGGACCATCTCCAATTTGCGGCCGCGGTGGCTGGTGTCTCCGCGTTGCCCCTGGAGAACGCTTTGCGGATCCGCAGTCTCGAAGCGGAAAACCGGCGGCTGCTGGATGAGATCCATATCGAGCACGACATGGTGGGCGAGAGCGGGCGGATGCGGGAGGTGTTCACGTTTGTATCGAAGGCGGCGCCGACGCAATCGACGGTGCTGATTCGTGGAGAGAGCGGCACGGGGAAGGAGTTGGTGGCGCGGGCGATTCATCGCAACAGCCCGCGGGCGCGCGGACCGTTCGTGGCGATCAACTGCGCGGCGCTGACCGAGACACTGCTGGAGAGCGAGTTGTTCGGCCACGAAAAGGGCGCGTTCACCGGAGCGGTGACGCAGAAGCGCGGGCGGATTGAAGACGCCAGCGGCGGGACACTGTTCATGGACGACATCGGCTAGATGGCTGCTGGGCTGCAGGCCAAGCTGCTGCGCGTGTTACAGGAGCGCCAATTCGAACGCGTGGGCGGGAACCAGGCCGTCAAGGTAGACGTGCGGCTGATTGCGGCGACACACCGGGACCTGGAGTCGATGGTGAAGACGGGTGGATTCCGTCAGGATCTGTACTACCGGCTGAATGTGGTGGCAGTGTCGATGCCTGCGCTGCGGGAGCGGAGGGAAGACATCGGCGTGCTGGCCGAGCACTTCATCCAGAAGCACGGGCGGGGGATCGGGAGGCCCGTGCGCGGCATCAGCCCGGAAGCGCGGGCGAAGCTGCGAAACTATGACTGGCCGGGAAATGTGAGGGAACTGGAGAACGCGATCGAGCGCGCGCTCGTCCGACCCCTACATCCAGCCCGACGACCTCCCCGAGTTGATCGCCGAAACTGGAGGCGCCCCCAGTGCCGGGAGCGCAAAAGGCGACTATCACGCGCAGGTCATAGAGGCCAAGCGCCAGATCGTGGCCCGCGCGCTCGAAGCCAACGGTAACGACTACAACGCCGCGGCCCGCGCCCTCGGCCTCCACCCCAGCAACCTCTACCGTCTGGTCCGTCAGTTTCGCAATTCCGATTCGCAGGAATGACAGTGAGCGTTTTCAATAGCTCACGGCCGCCACGCTGTCATTGTTGCCACTCCGCTCCGGCACCGCTCTACGGCCGGTCTCTTGTTCTCAATCACTTAGGGTTTGGCGCGCGCGTTGCTCCCCCCATGGGCGTTGGATGAAACCAAAATGGAGACCAAGACAATGAAACGCATTACCCGCTACCTGATGATCACCGCAGCCGCCCTCGCCCTCAGCGTCCCGGCTTCCGCGGGGGGGTACATGATCAACGCGTCCAATCCGGCGTCCACGATCGGCGGGCTTGCCCCGGGTTCGCGCAGTGGTGGGCTGGCCTCGGGGGGCTACACTTACGTCCTCGTCTTCATAGGCGGCTCCTGGGTGTACATCCCCCTTTGTGTCTGAACCGGTTCCGCAGGCTCCATCCCCCGAACGGCACACGGCTGGCTGGGCTCCGCGAGGCTGCGGCGCTCAGCCAGCCGGCTTCATTGCGCACCCATCTTTCTTTGTCCACTTGCGCTTCCTTGTTCAGATGCAAATTCGCCGCGCTGCGTCAGAGGATCGCCACTTGCCGCGTCTGCACTGCGATCTTCTGCCCCGAAGACCAACACCGGCGCCCTGTAGGGATGCACATCAAGGGAGGAAGCTGGAGTATGGTAGCGATCCTACTTGGAGTGGCGGCTTATGAGTGGGCCCCGTGCCAAGCCAAGTCCGCGCCTCGTTGAAAAGTGATTCTCTTTGCCGCAGCCGGTCTTTTCGGGTTGCTGCGCGGAAGTCTTGGGGGACACGATCCGTTTCTGCTGAGCGCCTTCGAACTCGTCGTCTGAGTTGCGGCCGGCATATGGACCGCGCGCCGCGAAGTGACGGCCGCGAGCCCCCCGGCGCGCGGCCGTCGCACGTTGTACGGGGTGGATCCGCTGTCAGAAACGCGAAACAGCGATGCGGAAACGACAGACTCTGAAATCAGTCTCTTGCAGAGCTTTGCGATCAGGGCTGACAGTGCTAGCAGAGACAGCAAGTCAGCGATCTTGCTTTGAATCAGCAGCTTGCGGTTTTGGCACAGTCCGTGCCTTTTTGTATGGCGTTGGCAGAGATCGAAAAGGAGAACGACAATGAACCGCACGACCAGTTGCATGATGATCGCCCTGGCGCTGAGCGCCCCGGTATTGGCGCAGGGGACGGTGTACACGTCGCCGGCGAACGTGATCGCCGTTACGGCGCCTGTGACGGCCGTCCCGCGGACCAAATCAGAAGGCTCAGCATCGGCGTCCTTGGTGAAACCGAAAGCGGGTTTCCGGACCGTTGTGGACCGAGTGGACGCGGTGTGTTCGGTTGCCACTACTGTCCGGTTGACGGGTGTGTACGTCAAGATCTCCAGCAAGGATCCCAACGGCAAATCGACCTGGGCAATGGTGCCGATCCAGATGACCAAGGATCACGATAACTACTACAACAGAGTCGCGCTCGGGAGCACCTGGGCAGGGACCCTGAAAGGCCCGTTCTTCCCCGACACCGGGACGAACGGATCTGATCTGGAGGTGGATTTCGCTTTCATGGATTCCCTGACGGCGACCCAGACGACATGCACATTCAGCGCGTTTGGGCACTACGCGGTTGCACAGTAGGGAAAGAGAACCGAGGCAGTAGGGAATGGCGCCCCGCCGGAAATTCCGGCGGGGCGTCTGTGTCTGGTGTAGATTATGCTGAAGGCCACGCGGGCCTTCAGCATGACGGGCCAGACGGTTTCGCACTATCGCGTCCTCGAAAAACTCGGCCAAGGCGGGATGGGGGCGGTGTATCAGGCTGAGGACCTGACATTGCGGCGGCAGGTTGCATTGAAGTTCATCTCCGGCGGGGCGATGGAGGACCGTGAGTTCCGGGTACGGTTCGTCAGGGAGGCGCAATCGGCGGCCTCACTGCATCACCCGAACATCTGCACGGTGTTTGAACTGGACGAGGAACGCGGCTTTCTGGCGTTGGAACTGATTGAGGGTCCGAGCCTGAGGGAGAGAATCCGGGAGCGCCCGCTCAAGCTGGACGAAGCGTTGCGGATCGCCACCGAAGTTGCGGAGGGGCTGAAGGCGGCGCACGCCGCGGGGGTGGTACACCGGGACATCAAGAGCGGGAACATCCTGCTGGATGCCAGCGGGCGGGCGAAAATCACCGATTTCGGGCTGGCGACGCTCAGCGACAGCACGCGTGTGACCAAGACGGGGACGGCGGTGGGAACTCCGGGTTCCATGGCGCCGGAGCAGGCGCGCGGGGAGAAGGCGGACCGGCGGACGGACCTGTGGGCGCTCGGCGTGGTGCTGTACGAGATGGTGTCTGGAAAGTTGCCGTTTGCCGGCGAGAGCGACGCGGCGGTGGTACACGCGATTCTGCACGACGAACCGGAGCCGCTGACGGCGTTGAGGGCGGGGTTGCCGGTGGAACTGGACCGTGTGGTGGGCCGATGTCTGGCAAAGGATCCGGGAGAACGGTATCAACACGCGGACGATCTGCTGGTGGATCTGCGGCGGCTGAGCCGGCCTTCAGTGACCACAGCGGCCGGGAAGGCGGCGAGAAAGAAGCGGCAAAGCTGGGGATGGGTGGTTGCCGGGGCGCTGGCGGTGGCGCTGGCCGGGTCAGTGTCATGGCAAGTCATTGACAGCCATCCAGGGTCCGCAGCAGGCGGACCGGTTCGACGGTTCCAGTTGGAAGCGGAATTCGACCCCGGCAAGCCGGGAACGACGGATACCGTGATGCCGCCGGCGATTTCGCCTGACGGCACGATGGTGGCATTTGTGAAGCAGGCGTCGATCTGGATCAGGGACCTGGACCGGTTGGAGGCGAGGAAACTGGCGGGAACGGAGGGAGGAGGTGCTCCATTCTGGTCGCCCGACAGCAGCCAGGTGGCTTATTGGACTGGCTCGGCATTGAAGAGAGTGCCCGCACGTGGCGGCGAACCGGTCTTGCTGGGGGAGACTACCACACAGAACCTCCTGGGAGGGACCTGGGGAACGAGGGGAACGATTCTGTTGGGGCTGAGGGGGGGAATCTACTCTATCCCCGAGAAGGGAGGCCAGCTCAAACTCGCGCTGGCGGCCGATCGGAATCTGGGCGAGCAGGATTTCCACCGGCCAGTGTTTCTGCCGGACGGGGAGAGCTTCATCTACGCCGTCCACCCGTTTCTCGATTTCAGCTACTACCTTTCGATCCGCTCCCGGGGGAAGTCCCGGCGGCTGACGGACGCGAAGGCGGGCGCTGCCACCGTCGCGGCGCTGGATCCGGCCGGCTACCTGGTCTATGAACGTCTGAAGGGCGACAAGGCGCTGTTTGCTGTCCCGTTTTCCTTCGACCGGATGGATGTGACGGGTGAACCGGTGTCGATCGCCGCCGGGGCGGGTGGACCCAGCGTCTCAAATAGCGGCGACCTGGTCCATGTGGGGGGACCGATCACGACGCCTTACGAGGTGGTGGTGCTGGACAGAAGCGGAAAGGTGCTGCAAGTGGTGGGCGGCGGATACGGACTAGTCCGAGCCCCGACGTTCTCCCACGACTCGCGAAGGGTGGCGCTGATGGGAGTCCCTGAAGCCGTGATGGGCATCTGGATTCACGACCTGGAACGTGGCAGTCGATCGATGCTGGCAGGGGGAGCAGGCGGGCGGAGGGCATCGCCGGCCTGGGGCTGGGATGACCAAAACGTGGTGTACATGGAGACAGTAGGAACCAAGACCGCCATGGTGATGAAGACCGTGGACGGCAGCAAGCCTGCAGTAACACTGGTTTCCGACGCCGACTTGGCCTTCGCGGATCAACCAGCGCTCTCTCCGGATGGGCGCTTTGTGGTCTACGCAGCTCAACGCAATCAACAACACGATCTGGTGCTGGCCGAAGTGCGAGGGTTGGGGAAGGCGCGCGCTTTGTTGGCGACGCCGGCCGATGAGAGAAACCCGCAGATCTCGCCGGACGGGCGTTATCTGGCCTACGCAAGCGATGAGTCGGGCAAATTGGAGATCTATGTGAGACGGTTCCCTGATGGGGGCGAGCGCTGGGTGGTGTCTTCGGGCGGCGGTACCGTGCCGTATTGGAGCGGCCGGGGGGACGAGTTGTTTTTCCTGCGGGGAAACGTGCTGATGGCGGCACAGGTTTCGGGGGGAACACAGTTCCGAGCGGGTGTCCCACGGGAGTTGTTCGACGGTGACAGCGCCGGAGTGGAAATGTTCTCGTTTGCCATTCAACAAACGGCCTACGGTGTCAGCCCGGACGGGCAGCGGATCGTGACAGTGCGCCGGAGCGGGCGGGGGAAGCCGGTAATCAACTTCGTCGAGAACTGGAAGGGTCTGCTCGGGGCGCGGTAGCTGGAGCAGGAGACTGTCAAAAACGCGAAAAGCCGCCTGAGCCACTGTCAAGACTGACACTACCGCCGGGGCGGCTGCTGGCTCCAGTTGTTCAAAATCAATCACTTGCGATGTGGCTCAGAACGTGCCTTTGCGGAGATGCAAAGGAGATCACAACATGAACCGCATCACCTTCCACCTGCTGCTCGGAACGCTGGCCATGACGCTGCCGGCTCTGGCTGTCAAGTCGGCGCTGGACCAGCAACAGACCATCGTGGACTCGGGGGCGCCGGACCTGGTGATCGGCGGAGCCAACCAGTGGAAGCTGGCGCAGATCGTGACGCCGGGGCGTACCGGGCTGTTGACCGATATCGCTCTGCCGTACGGCTGCTCGACCTCGGGGCTGACGGTGGAGATTCAGGGCGTGCTCGGGGGCAAGCCGGACGGGACGACCTACACCTTACAGACCTTCCAAGCCGGCCCCCTGGCGATGGGGGACAACACCTTCAAGAAGCTCAGCCTGCTGACCGCGGTTCCGGTGAAGGCCGGCGTGATGGTTGCGATTGTGCTGAGTTCCAACGGCGACTGCGTGGTGCGGCAGGGGCCCGTGGGGAAGCCATACGCCGGGGGCTACTTGCTCTACGACGCGCGTCCCAATACGGCCGGCTGGCTCTATTTGACAGGCCGCATCGATTTGCCGTTCCAGACGTTTGTGGCAACCAAACAGACGGTGTACGTTTCGGCCAGCCTGGGTCTGGACACCAATCCCGGGACGAAGGATCTGCCGGTAAGGACGATTGACAAGGGCTTTGAGCTGGCGTCTCCGGTATATGCGACCGTGTGGCCAAACCAGACGGTGCTGGCCGAAGCGCCAAGGGACATCGTGGTGCACGCCGGCGACTACACGCCGCAAGGCACGCTACGGCTTTCGAACGCGATGAACCTCAGCGGCGGATACACGGTAACGGCTTCGGGGAGCGTATTGACCTGGACACAGGACGCGGCCGCAGTGACAAGGGTTTTCAATCCCCCTGGCCCTTCCATCGGCAGGCTGACGTTTGGAGCGTCCAGAACGCTGGAAGTAGTGAACATCACGGTGCCCACCTTGATCCGGGACATCACCTTCGACTCGACGGCGCGCCCGGTAGCCTCGGGGATGAATTCAATTCCGATCTGGGTGCGGAATGCAACGAGCCAGTTGCAGATCAAGCGTAATGTCATCCTGGCGGGTCGCGGTGGCGCGGGGCGACAGGGATCTGCAGGCAAAGCGGGCGCGAACGGCAACCAGGGCGGGACGGGCGGAAGTTACAATCCTGGCTCTCTGGCTGCGGGTGGAGCCGCTGGCTCGGGCGGGCTGCGGCTCACCGCGACCGGGTCGTACGCGTGCCCAAGCGGCGGTGCGGGCGGCTGGGGGGATGACGGCCACGGCAGGCAAACCTCCGGCCTGAATGGCCGAGGCACGAACCCCGGTCTGGGCGCGAAGTACGGAGTTCCGGGGCAGTACTCGGGTGGGGGCTGGATCGGTGGCCCAGGGATGTCAGGTGCCTATTCGACGCAACCGGGCGCCGGCGGAATGGCCAAGGGCAGCCTGGTGAACCACGACTGGGTGGGCGGCAACGGTTCGGCCGGCGGAGGCGGGCAGGATGGCTCCGGCGGGGGCGGCGGGGGCGGCGGGTCGTGGGCCCCATTCGCGGTGGTACGCGCCGCCCCGGCCGGCAGCGGCGGCGGCGGCGGCGGCGGCGCCGGTTGCGGCGGCGACGGTGGATTGGGTGGCGAGGGCGGCGGGGCGAGCATCGGAATCTTTCTGAGCAACGCCTCCCCCGTGATCGATCAGAACAAGATCACTTCCTCTGACGGCGGGCGGGGCGGCGACGGGGGCAAGGGCGGCTGCGGCGGAAGCGGCGGAATCCCGGGAGCCGGCGGCTGGACACCCTTCTCGGACTACACTTCGCGCGGGGGGGCGGGCGGAAACGGCGGGGCCGGAGGAAGCGGCGCGGGCGGCGGCGGTGGCGCAGGCGGCGTGACGGCGGCCTACTACTCCGTGGAAGGCTCCGACCCCACCACCAGCAACAACACCTACACGGTCGGCTACGGCGGCGCGGCGGGCGTCGGCGGTGGGGGATGCAGCGGATCCCCCGGCGGGCAGAATGGGCAGGCCGGCGTGCGCCTGATTCCGTCAGATACCGGCGAGATTCTCCTGAACGTAGCGACGCAGCTGATCGGGCGCTCGCAAACCACGACTCACTATGCCAGAATCCCTGTCGGCTCCAG